>JAAZEW010000162.1 GCA_012512055.1 Bacillota bacterium
AGAGGCAAGCTGGGGCTCACAGGCACAAAAGAAGGGTGCGGTATAGGCGAATGCGGAGCATGTACCGTGCTCATGGACGGTAGGCCTGTGAACTCATGTCTGGTACCTGCATTCCAAGCAGAAGGCAGTGTCATCGAGACTGTGGAGGGCCTTGACGCGTCCGGCAAACTCCACCCTCTTCAGGAAGCATTCGTGGAACATGCAGCAATCCAGTGCGGTTATTGTACACCCGGCATGCTCATGTCCGCATTGGCTCTTCTTAGAGAGAATCCACGGCCAACCCGGGAAGAAATAGCCCGTGCCATCTCAGGCAACCTTTGCAGATGCACTGGATATCACCAGATTATTGCAGCAATAGAGGATGCCTCAGCGAAAATGAAGACTACGTGATAAGGAGGGATACCTGATGCTGATTGTGGGAAATGGCCGGCTGATCACACTGGACGCTGATGGCAAGGTAATGCAAGACGGCGCTGTGGTGATTGAGGACGGGATTATCCGCGAAATAGGCGATACCGCAAGTATCCGGGCGCGCTATCCAAACGCAGAGCTTGTTGACGCGCAAGGAAAGGTCATCATGCCTGGGATGATCAACGCCCACATGCATCTCTACAGTACTTTTGCCAGGGGGATGGCGTTGAAAGATCCGCCGCCTCGAACCTTCGTGCAAATTCTTGAGAGGCTCTGGTGGAGACTAGATAAGACCCTGGGCCCGGAAGATGTATACATAAGCTCTCTCGTGCCTATCATCGATTGCATCCGGTCCGGAGTCACTACAATCCTGGATCACCATGCAAGCCCTATGTCAGTTCCGGGAAGCTTAGATGAATGTGCACGAGCAGTTCTGGAAGCAGGAATCCGAGCATGTCTCGCCTACGAAGTGTCAGACAGGGACGGCCTTGAAATCAGGGATCAGGGCATCGAAGAGAATGTAAGGTTCATCAAGAGATGCCGGGAAGATAAGAGTCCGTTCCTTCAAGCTTCCTTCGGACTCCATGCGCAAATTACCCTATCTGATGATACGCTGAAGAAGTGCAAAGAAGCAGCGGAAGGCCTTGACGTAGGTTTCCACGTCCATGTAGCTGAAGGGCCGGAAGACTTGGAAGACTCTCTCAAGAAATCCGGTAAGCGAGTCGTTGAAAGGCTGGACTCCTTCGGGATATTGGGCCCGAAGACCATAGCATGTCACTGTGTACACATAAATGAGCCTGAAATGGATATCCTCAAGGGGCGCGATGTGAACGTTGTACATAATCCTGAATCCAATATGGGTAATGCCGTCGGGGTTGCGCCTGTCCTGAAAATGATGGAAAAAGGCGTGAGAGTGGGCCTTGGCACTGACGGGTACACATCGGACATGTTCGAGGCGATTAAAGTCGCCAACATGCTCCATAAGCTAAACGAAAGGAATCCAAGTGCAGCATGGGGCGAAGTGCCTCGAATGGTATTCGAGAACAACCGGGAGATTGCCGAGCGCATCTTCGGTATCAAACTCGGTGTGCTGGAACGTGGAGCCTCAGGCGACGTAATCGTTGTGGATTATGATCCGTGGACTCCTTTGACACCGGAGAATTTCTACAGCCATATTCTGTTCGGCATGTCAGGTGGGCTGGTAGACACCACTATTGTGGCCGGACGCGTCCTGATGCGTAACCGCGGGATTACCACTGTCGATTCAGAGAGAGTCCTCAGCCGGTCGCGGGAGCTCGCAAAAGAAGTGTGGGCGCGATTTTAAGTAAATCGCCATAAGTAATCGCCGGTTCCAGAAAGTGTACGTACCGTGTAGGGTGGCCGGTGTTGCACTAAGGGGACGGCGGCCCAAGCGAAAACCGATGGACTCATACTTAGTAATCCAGTAAACAAAAGCAAACGGAGGGAAAATTGATGCTCAACTGGTCAAGAAACCAAAACCCATATGATAACATCCTGCAGGCTGCCGGCTTAACGCCACTCGTTCGGTTGAATAAGGTCACAAAAGATGTTGACGCCACAGTCTACGGAAAAGTCGAATACTTCAACCCAAGCGGGAGCCTAAAGGACAGAATCCTGTGGCGTATGGTAGAAGCCGCGGAAGAGCGCGGAGAACTGAAGCCTGGAATGACTCTTATTGAAGGGACCACAGGGAATACCGGAATTGCCACTGCCTGCGTAGGTGCGGTAAAGGGGTACAGAGTAATTATCGTCATGCCTGAAGGCATGAGTGATGAGCGCAAGAAGACCATCCGCGCATACGGAGCGGAACTTGTTTTTACGGAGGGCGCGGAAAGCGACGTAGATATAGTTCTTGAAAAGGTAGAAGAGATAAAGGCGAAGAATCCGGGCAAGATGTGGGAAGTAGGCCAGTTCTCCAATGTCGACAATGTCAAAGCACACTATATGACCACAGGCCCTGAGATTTGGGAACAGACTGAAGGTAAGGTTGATGCCTTTGTCGCATCCCAGGGAACCGCCGGCACTGTCAGCGGAGTAGGAAAGTATCTTAAGGAGAAGAACCCTAATGTGATGATATTCGCTGTTGAACCTGCTGAGTGCCCCATCCTATCCGGCGGCGAGTGGGGAAGCCATCAAATAGAGGGAATAGGCGACGGGTTTATTCCGGATGTGCTGGATCTGGAGGCCATTGACGGAGTCATACAGACCACTTCCCAAGAGTCAATCGAAATGGCCAAGAGACTGTCACGTGAAGAGGGTATATTCTGCGGCATATCCTCAGGCTGTAACGTTGCAGCGGTACTCAAGTTGGCCCGCAAGTACCCGAAACTTAAGACAATCGTGACAATGATTAACGACAACGGACTGCGCTACTTTACCACTGCGCTGTGTGGCGAAAAGGTGGAAGTCGAAATCCCGGACCGGGATCACCCAATCAGTGCAGAGGATCAAGAAAGGATCAGGAAGAAGAATCTGATTGTGATTCCCTCATAATCTCGGTAGCAAGCGCTGTGCACCGGCTATCTGAATCACCAAGCCGGTGCACAGTCGTGGTTACCTACTGAACCTCGGGCGTCGACTGTTGGTTATAGGTAAGACCACCGTAAATATGGCGCCTTTTCCGCCTTTTGCGTTCTCCACTCGTATCGTTCCTCCGTGTAGCCTTGCGATATGCATAGATATGTTAAGCCCAAGGCCTGTCCCCTGTCTCTTTGTAGTAAAGAAGGGCCTGAACAGCATTCCCATTGCTTCCCTGCTTATGCCGGGCCCAGTGTCGCGGAATTCTATCTCAACATTTCGTCCGTCATCTGAGACCCGAACGGTAACACGAAGCTCTCCCCCTTTTGCACTCATCATTTCAATTGCATTTCTACAGATATTCAAGAAAGCTTGCTGTAGTTTGCCTGCGTCAACAAAGACTTCAGGGACAGAATCAGGATACGAGCGGACTATGGAGATACCCGTATTCGCAACTTGCGACTCAAGTGTGTCAAGGACTTCTTCCAGAAGCTTGAGAAGGGAATTCGGTGCAATATCCACTGCATTAAGTTTTGCCAGGCCTGCAAGGTCGTCTGCAATCCCACTTATCTGTTCCACTTGCCGGAGCAGGCGGTCAATTCTCTTCCTTATTTCAGGAGACAGCCCCGGGTCCAGTTGCATTACCTGCATATAGCCTTTAATGACAGCAAGCGGATTTTTTATCTCATGAGCTGTCCCTACTGCCAATTGCTCCAAGGTTTCTATGCGTTCCAACATAGCTTCCACCGCAGGAGTGGTTTTAGGTTTTATGCGGGCTACGAAGTTCTCCCACAATAGCATCAGGTCATAGCGCACGCTTTCACAATAATCTATATCTTCCTTGCTGAACCTGTCTCCCTTGGGTTTACCCATGATAAAATATCCGATAGCATTGCCTCCGCTGACAAGCGGTACAGCTAAGCACGCAGGCCAGCGGCTCTCGTGCATATGGAAAGGTCGGATATAAATATGAGGCATGTCAGGTTCCAATTGCTTAAGTGCTTTATCCACCCACTCTTCAGCTTCAGGATCTCCCAGGATAATACCGGCGAACGCATCATACAACGCGCTGCTCGCATTGAAGTCACCGGTTGTGCCATTTCCCTCCGGTTCAGCGGAATTGACAATCAGAGGCTCAGTGGACGAAAAAAGCACTGAGAATACTTCAGGGCCATTCTGACAGTTCGCGAAGGCGCCGACCTGAAAGTTGAGCGCCCTCCTTAGACAAGCCAAAAGCTCTCTGGCAATTTGCGTGACATCATCTGAAGCTCTGCCGGCAATAGAGGCGTACTCCACAAAAGCAGCCCTCTCCCATGTATTCATAGCCGCATCAAACATACGGGTGTCCAAGAAAGCCTTTTCAGCAGTTGAAATAACAGCACGGATAATCCGCCGATCGGCCGGATTCAAGCCTTCATCGGGGGGATTCGATAATGACAGGACTCCCATATTGCTTAAATCGGTCGAGAAAGGCTTGCAAATCGCCGAAGGGCTTGTAGACTCGCTTAAGCTGTCGCATTGATACGGCTTTACATATCTGGGAGTTCGTGTCTTCGGAGCAAGACACATAATCGAACACTTGGAAGCCGGTACGTGAGAGTGAGTGTCCGCAATCTGTTGCTTCCCTGCTGACGCCACCAATTTGAGCATGCCGGTGTCCTCATCGAGAATTCGAACGTAAGCGGATTCAGCCAGTCCCAGACTGACTACAAGCTCCATCAAACCATCGAGTGTACCGCATAATTCACTGACTGATAGGAGAGTATTACGGGCCCTAAGAACCCTTGAAACCTTGTGAGATCTAAACCGCTTGCTCTTGGGAGAGACCGCTGTTCGGAAGATATGTGTGAATTTGCCTGCAAGACGGGAAAGCGTGTTCTCATCCTCAGAATCCATCGGGGGAGATGACGAGTTGGTGAACACCGCAACTACTGAAGCGCCTTCCTGGTGCCCGAAGGCCGGAGATACCAGCATAGTCCCAAGATTAAGAGCGTCCTTCAGACTTCCGGGAACATTCAGAGGAACCTCCAGTCTGACACTTTTCCCAATGTAGGCTCCCACGTATTTCCATAGCTTCTTTTCCTCGTCTGAAACAGGTTCAGGATAGATGAAGATTCTCCCTGCTTCGTCATAGGGATATGCATATGAGCTCATTATCAATGCGGCATGATCTGCTCTGCAAGCATTGGTTATTAGCTTCAATATCCTCTCGTAAAGCACTTCCACTCTATATGGGATACCCCGCTTCCGCATTCCTCTGCTAGGCCCTACCCAGTATGAATGTGCATGCTCCGGATGTTCTCCTTTATTCAATTTGGGATGTTCGCCCTTTCTCGCACCACCAAAATCCTTTTGCTCAGACATTAATCATCCCTCTTTACTCATGGCATTTTCCGTTTCTCTCTACGAAACCCCAATTAGAGTCATCGAGGAATGCTGATTGCAAGAATCTTCTTCGAGGACATCCACGCTATAGGCTAAAGATGAGGAATTCCTACTCACATGTGAACGAAGTAATTCAATGTTCGATGAGTTTGTGGCATTTCCTGCTAATTTGCGATGCTTTTCTTCATTTTATGACATTTCTCAACCGTAGCACGACAATATGGCAGAAATTTCAACAGGCTCCTGTGGGCCTTTCAAAAATGCAATCGAGAAAGTGGCGCGAACTACCGGATCATAATCAGCCTAAAAGCAGCCCTGCGCCTGCAGCAAGAAGAACCAAGCCCAGGCCTTTAAGCCATGTGAAAGGCGCTGGACTCAAGCCGAAGAGTCCGAAATGATCTATGATGAGAGCTGTGAGGGTTTGTCCCACGATAATAGAGGTAGTTGCTACCGCCACACCCAATTGGGGTATGCTGGAAACAACGCCCCAGACAATGAGGACCCCGATAAGGCCGCCGAGGGAAGAGTACCAAGGCCCTCGGGTCACAAGGCTAAGGTTTCCTTTCCCTAACCCAAACGCGAACAAGAGGATCAGGATAGTGGCAAGGCCCACTACGTGCACCACGAGAATTGCCTCCCAATTCCCGATAACTTGTCCAAGTCTGGTGTTTATTGATCCCTGTATGGCCATGGATACACCGGCCACCAAAGCGATAATAAGAGCCAGGATTTTGGGAGACATTCCACACGCCACCCTCATTCACCGCAATAACCCGCGCCTGGGACTCCGATCCTGACCTCGCCGGAAACTACGTGAACATTCTCCCCTGATTTGGTGCGAATGATTAGCCTGGCATCGGAGTCTATATCAACTGCAATCCCCTGAATGGGCGTCCCGAGCCGCAAAACGGTAACTTCCCGTCCAAGCATGTCACAGTATTCCCTTACCTTTTGCAGTATCCCCAAAAAACCCTCGGATATAAACTGTCTGTACAAAAGAGAGAAGTTGTCCAGTATCGACACTGTCAATGCCTCCCGGGCTTCGGAGGCATGCGAATGGTAGGGACTCACCAAGGTTCCGCATGTCTCCCTGACCTCAGGAGGGAACAGATCCGTGCGAATTGCGACATTAACTCCTATTCCAACAACGGCAAAGTCCATCTTGTCTCCAATGAACCTTGTCTCAGGCAATATCCCGCATACCTTCTTCCCGGAAACCAGCACATCATTGGGCCACTTGACTACTGCAGGAAGCCCAAATATATCCCGAATGGCGGAAGATACGGCAACACCTGAAACAAGAGACAGCCAGCCCACGTCTTGTGATTGAATCTTGGGCCTCAGCACCAGGGAAAACCATAGTCCACCGGGAGGCGAATGCCATAGCCGTCCTTGCCTTCCCCTGCCGGAAGTCTGGGTTTCTGCAATGACGCAAGTTCCGCAAGAGGCGCCACCGGACGCCAGATTAGCAGCTATGCTATTTGTGGATTCGACTTCAGTGAACCTCATGACTCTCCAACCGTCACGGTTTAAGCCTGCCCCTTGCCACCAAGAGCCGGTCTCAAATAATTGAAGTCCTGTCCAGACACGCAAGTCTCGGATAACTGAGTTAATCTGACGTCCGTCAGGCATCGTGAGATTAGGATTTACCTCAGCTAATGGAATAATGACAAACCCCCTCTCCCACATCCGGGGGTGAGGAAGGGTTAAGGCCGGAGTGTCTGTTTCTATCTCAGCGCTGCCTCCGCTGCGGTCCGAAAAAGGATCACCTGATTCCACAAAATACATGAGAATATCGATATCGATGAGCCTCGGCCCCCATCTTACCGTTGACTCGCGTCCAAGTTGAACTTCTATGTCTTTACATAGAGATAACAAGTCACGAGGTGGAAGATCTGTCTTAGCCAGGGCAACAGCGTTCAAGAATAAACCCTGTTCCTTATAGCCTACAGGTTCCGTCTCATAGAGGGACGACACCTTAGTAATCTCGATTTTCCCGGATTCACGTAGCATTGCCAGGCCCTTGGCGATGTTCTCTCGCCTTTCCCCCAAGTTGGAGCCAAATCCCAAATATGCGTGTGCGGGCGTTGCTGTCACCCCCTGCTGTGCCTGGTGATTTCAACCTCAACATGGTCTATCACGCCACCCATCGGCACACTGGGCTTTCTTACCCTTACAACTACGTAGTCCACAGAGTATGCTGACAAGATCTCCCCTGCAATGTTTTCAGCCAGGGCTTCAATCAAGTTGTAAGTCCTTTCCTGAACAATGTCCTGCACAATCGTGTACACGTCAACATAATTGACACTTTGCTCCAAATCGTCGGTTTGTCCCGGAATCGAAAGGCTCATGTGTAATTCGACATCCACTTCGAACCTCTGTCCAAGCTCCTTTTCACCTTCGAACATACCATGATACCCATAAAAGACCATGTTACTTAGGGTTATCCTGTCACCCTTCACAGACGCTCCCTCCCCTCACGATAGCGTCGGCCATCTTTGCAACTCTGGCCATATATTTCACATCGTGAACACGCACGATATCAACACCGGACGCTACCGCAAGGGCAACAGTGGCACCTGTGCCTTCGACTCTGTCTTCCACCGGAAGTCCCAGCGTCCTTCCGATGAACGCTTTGCGGGATGTGCCCAGGAGTATCGGGTAACCGAGACTTCTTAGTTCCTTGAGGCGCCTCAGCAGCTCAAGGTTATGGGCACAAGTCTTACCGAATCCGATACCCGGATCAATAAGTATATTCTCATCGGGTATCCCGTATTCTTTAGCCCGGGCAACAGAAGCACGGAGAAATCCCGCCACCTCAGATACGACTGATTCGTAATAAGGATTCTCCTGCATATCTTTTGGCCGGCCTTTCATGTGCATAAGCACGATTGGGACTTTAGCCTCAGCCACAACCTCCCCAAGACGAGGATCTATGGCGAGAGCCGAAATATCGTTGATCATGTGGGCGCCTGCGGCAAGGGCTGCTTCAGCCACCTCACTCTTATACGTATCCACTGAGATAGGAACTGGAAAACCCTTCCCGAGCGCCTCGATAACAGGGACTACCCTACGGATTTCATCTTCTGTCGGTGTAGGAGCTGAACCCGGCCTTGTAGACTCGCCGCCAATATCAATAATGTCCGCTCCCTCTTCCACAAGGCGCCACGCATGTTCTACTGCTGCATCTACCGTCATGTGTGTGCCTCCGTCGGAAAATGAGTCAGGCGTCGTATTGAGAATGCCCATGATATAGGTTTTGTTGCCCAATGTCAAAGCATGCCTTCCGAGTTGAAGGATCCTGCCTGTGGAGGGTTCTTGAGCATTGATGACCTCCAGGATCTCTTCTGCGATTTGAGGCAAGCCAAAAGGTTGGCGCATAAGCCCCTCCGAGGCCCTGCAAAGCTGACTGACTGTGCCCATGAGCAGGATATCTGTGGGACCCCCGTCGAGAGAAGCCACTCCGGCATTCACAGCCGCATCGCCCCCTTTTGACAACATTTCCTGCTTAATGATTATTGCCTGCCTCAAGGATACTTTCTCAAGCAGTATTACGCGGAAGACGCCCTTTTTCTCCATTATCCGGATGCCTTCAGGGAAGACGCCGATTCTTTCCATTTCCGAGGCTATGTCCCGTTGGCATTCAGTCATCAGAGCCCTGGCATTATGCCGCTTGTTTTGCCGTAATTCGCTGCTTTTTTTCAGGGTTATCACTCCTTGGCAACTTCATTGACGACCTTAGTTAAGTATGAGTTCATTACAGCGAGTCAAGCATAGCCTCAAGCTATCGTATGGATCTGATTGCTTGCCTGGCTGTGTGCTGATTGGCCCTTGATAACCAGGCCGGCACTGGGTATGACCGCTGACAAACAGGCTTCAGCCCATAAGCATGACTCTATATGGCTGCGCCTACTATCATGCCGCGGATTTATGCGAAGCACGCCAAAGGTATTATACGACGGTTACACCCAGAGTTTGCTCCATTTCTTTGAGAGCAAACTCGTGTGCCGCTTCGTCGAATGATGACATGCAATCTCTGAGAGCTGTAACCTTGTAATTCAGCATCCTGGCGTCTGCCGCCGTGTACAAGTTACAGATGTTGGTGCAAACACCTACCAGCACGATTTCGTCTATGCCAAGTTCTCTTAAGGTGAGATCCAAGTCTGTCTGGAAGAACGCGCTGTATCTGCGTTTAGGAATAATCTTGTCTCCCGGATGAGGCTTCAACTCATCAACTACCTCTGCGCCGGGAGTTCCCGTAACACAATGAGAAGGGAACATCCTAAACTCAGAATCGTCCTCGCTATGCGTATCACACACGTAGATTACCGGCGTTTGGCAAGACCTGGCCTTCTCAATCTCCCGACCGACAGCTTCAACTACATTTTGTGCAGTAGGGCCGATATAAAGCCTGCCGTCGGGCTCAAGAAAATCTCGTAGCATATCTATTACGATGAGCGCTTTTCTTGACATCGCACATCACTCCTCCCCAGGCGCAACACATGTTACATGCAGTGCAGTACATACCACGGACAGCACAACTCAGACTACACCCATGAAGTTCCAACGACTGTGCCACTTGCAATACGTGCTACGTGTCGCCCGTGAACCTATAGCGCCTGTTCGATTTGCGCCATAACCTTCTCAAAAATGCCACTGCCTGATGACATGCAAATTGCCATATCGCCCTCTACCTGATTGACAAAAGATTCATCCTTAATGGACGGCAAGTTGATTCTCACATTGAAATGCGCGCCTCTCATCCCGGCCCAGGCAGCAAGACAGGCAACTGCAACATCTGACATGGCGCTCTTCATCCCGTGTTCTGCCATGGCCTCTGCAAGACGCAATACCTCCAGCGAAAGCTTGACGACTTGAGCAGGAACAAGGCACGCATCTTTAAGCGCATCCTGGATGGCAAGAGATCTGGCTTCCTTCTCCTCTTCAGTGCTCTTAGGCAATCTGTAGGCAGCAATTACCCTATCATAAGCCGCCGAATCCTCGTCAGCAAAGGCCAAGAAACTCGTTCTGAGATGGTTGGCAGTGCTTACCATGTCAAGCATCAGCCTCAGCTTAGGATCTGCTGCATTCTCACGGCAGGCGCCGGTGTCCTTTCCACTGGGTTTTCCTGTTGCCTTAGCCTGTAGCCGGGCTGCTGTTAAAGAGCCTACCATACCCACCAAAGCAGAAGAAAGGCCTGCTATTAAAGAGGACACACTTCCGCCACCGGGGGTAGGCGATCCTTCGGCGACAGCTTGGACAAACTCAGAGACGGTTAGTTCTTTAAAGGTCATGATGGGATTCGCCTCCCTTCACTCACAACAAGCCTTCCTTTTTTGATTACTTTGTCCACGATATTCGTTCCTGGTTTGTACGGGATTTTTAGGTAAGTGTCCACGTCCAAAACGACCATATCGGCAGCCTTTCCTACCTCAAGACTGCCTATAAGGTTTCCGCGGTTCAAGCCACAGGCAGCATTGATAGTGCTTGCGCATATAATCTCCGCAGGGTGGAGCTTCATACCCAGGGCGGCTACGTTCATGACGAACTGCATGGACAAGGTGGGACTGGTTCCCGGATTGAAATCCGTAGCCAGGGCTACGGGGCATCCGGCTTGGATGAAAGCCCTGGCATCAGCGTACCGTCCCAGCCCCAGAGTGAACGAGGTCGCCGGAAGAAGGGTCGCTGTCACCCCTGCCTCCGCCATTTTGCGAATACCTTCTTCTGACGCGTACAGTAAATGCTCTGCAGAGACGGCTCCGATTTCCGCTGCCAGTTCAGCTCCACCCGAGGAACCCAATTCGTCTGCGTGAATCCTTGGAAGAAGGCCAAAAGCAAGCCCTGCCTCAAGTATACGCCTTGATTGATCGACTGAAAAGACTCCTTTCTCGCAAAATACGTCGCAAAACTCTGCCAGATTCTCGTCTTTGACTGCAGGTAGCATGTCATTTATCACATGCTGCACGTATCCCTCTGCATCTCCGGCATACTCGGCTGACACGGCATGCGCGCCCATAAACGTGCTGACTACATCAACCGGGTGAAGTTTGTCCAGTTCTTTTATGATACGAAGGATTTTGAGTTCTTCATCAACAGATAACCCATAGCCGCTTTTTATTTCCACAGTAGTCGTTCCGTGGCACATCATTATGTCCAGATTCTCAATGCCTAAGGACAGAAGATGAGAATGAGCAGCATCACGTGTAGCCTTGACTGTAGAAAGGATCCCGCCGCCGCTTCCCAATATCTCAAGATAGGTCTTGCCTTCAGCTCTTTGGATGAACTCCCTTTCCCTGGATCCTGCAAAAACCAGATGGGTGTGGGAATCCACGAATCCCGGCAAAACCACCTTACCTTTAGCGTCTATCACCTCTGCGTTCGGTGTCAGCCTGACTCTTCCCCTAACCTCATGGGTTTTTCCTATAACTACAATACGTCCGTCGAAAGCTGCTATACTACCGCCTGAGATTATCGCTAAGCTGCGCATGGAAGATCCAACGCGAGGGCCTGCTACACCGTTGCCGGGGACGTCAGCCGCAAGGGTGATAAGCTCAGACGCATTATCAATCAGCAGATCGGCATGAATGGCCTGCTCCCCAGTGTTCATCAGTATCACCGACCTCCATTATCAAAGAAAGGACAATAAAGCACTGTCATTCGCCAAATATCTTCGCTTCTAACACTTGTTCCCTGGAGAAGTCCTCAAGTCTGAGGTAGTATCCTGCAGCATCCAACAGAGCGTTCATGGGTACAAGGCCTATGATCTCACTGCCCACGATAGACACTCCGTAGCGTTCAGCCTCTGTCTTTACCAGGTTAAAAACCACATGTATAGGAGTCTTTTCGAAATTCGTGAGGTTCATGGAGACTTGGGCCAAGTTCCTGTCCTCCAGCATAATGCCGAGAGCTTTCACATACATCAAGCCGCCGCTGCTTGCTCTGACTTGCCGTGCTATCTTCTTTGCAATAGCCACGTCAGGCGTGTTGAGATTGATGTTGTAGGCAACCAGGTAGCTACGTGCTCCTATGACTGTAGCGCCTGCAGTAGGATGCATGACAGGCGCGCCGAAGTCAGGACGTCTCGCCGGAAAATTGATTTCTTCCTTGAGGCCTTCGTATTCTCCTCTCCGAATATTAGCGAGATTTCTGCGGTCTTCTAAGGTAGCCGCTTCTTCATAGAGATATACCGGAATGTGGAGTTTTTCTGCGACTTCTTTGCCCAATGCCCGCGCCAGATCCACACAATCAGCTATGGTGACCCCCCTCACAGGCACGAAAGGAACTACATCTGTAGCACCGATGCGTGGATGCTCTCCCTGGTGCTTCTCCATATCGATCAGTTCAGCGGCACGAGCTATAGCCCTAAATGCTGCATCCTTTACCGCCATCGGTTCACCTACGAAAGTCAGGACTGACCGGTTATGGTCTACGTCAGAAGATCGGTCCAGGAGCCTTACTCCGGGGACACTCGTTATTGCATCAACAATCTCATCTACCACTTCAGGCCTTCGTCCTTCGCTGAAATTAGGAACACACTCCACAATTCCGGTTTTCATAGGATCTGTCATACCTCCCGCATAGTGTCTACGCCTTATTTCGTCAGGCGAATCGTCTTTCCTCCCCGAATTACGCCTTCCTCCTTGATTTGCCGGATGCGCCGGATTCCCCATTTACCATGGTTCGTCCCACCCACCGGGATTCCCAACTTGCCCTCGATTCCTATGATTACCCTCTCACAACTTAGCGTCAACAAGCCTTGCAAGTTCTTGCTTAGGCCTGAACCCCACAAATCGCTCTACAGCTTCTCCGCCTTTGAAGAGAATGAGTGTAGGTATGCTCATTACTCCATACGAAGAAGCTGATTCAGGATTCTCGTCTACATTTAACTTCGCTACCTTCATTTTGCCTGAGTATTCCTGTGCCATCTGTTCTACGACGGGCGCCATCATCCGGCACGGTCCGCACCATGCAGCCCAAAAATCCACAAGCACAGGTTCATTGGCGCCTAGAACCTCGTCCTGAAATGTTGCGTCCTTAACCTCAACTACTCCGCCTGCCATATCCAACCCTTCCTTTCCTCCCGTTACAAGTTTGCCATATCCGGGCCTCTCATATTTGCCATGTTCGAGTCGCTCGCGTCTTTAATATGTCCGTAGGCTATACCTATGCAAGTCTACTGAGCTATACCTATGCAAGCTCACCGAACTATACCTATGCAAGCTTACTGAAAAGTCTTGCGAAACCCGCTATTTTGTCGCGACAATTCCCTTCCCCGGAGGAGACGCTGTGCGCAACACACTCAACCAGGTGAGATCCTGCTATGGCTACACCGGCTTGAGTAACAGCAGCCTTTAGCGCAGCAATCTGGATGATAATGTCTTCGCAAGGCCGTCCCTCTTCCACCATTCTTTGGACTCCCCTGGCCTGGCCCTCTATACGCTTTAATCTTGTTACAATGTCGTTCTTAGCGCTTTCACTTAGTATTAGCGCATCCCGGCCATCGTCAGTCAATGCCGGCACGTCAGACTCTGTGACTTTCCGTTCTCCAGGCAATTCACTTTGTTTCACTCTTGCTCACACACCTCCTCCTGACGGCCTTCTCCGCCCACCTGCTCTGCCGACCTGCTCTGCTGACCCGCTCCTTCCGACCTTCTCCGCCGACCTGCCATATCAACCTGCTCCTCGTGGGATGCGCCAGGCAGTGCGATAAGCCGTGTGGCAGCCAGCGCGATAAGCGCGATAGGCAGCCCGCTTCACAAAGCAATGAGCGATGACAGAGACCGTTGAACTTCTCCAGTAGCTGCCAGTTTCGCCGAAGACGGCGACCAGTTTTTGCGATTCGGGCGGGCCGTGTTAACATAATATGGGAGACAACAACGGTCTCACGATATCGTACTCGCTCATATGTCTTCATATACCCTACGGGGTATAATATACCGTTACAAGAAGCTTCTGTCAACAACTGAAGGCTACAAC
>JAAZEW010000163.1 GCA_012512055.1 Bacillota bacterium
GTGACGCCGACAAGTCCGAACATGATGAAGAAGGGTATGTCCCTAAAATCTATGCGCAGTGCGGCGCGATCCGTAAGGGATAGGACGGACAGGAGCACTGAAGATGCGATGACGCCGCGAGCAGTTACAAGGACGATAGGATCTATGTTGTACCTGTAGATCAGCACTGCAAATATGCCGAGAGTTCCCCAAATCACGGCAGCAGCGAGAGCCAGGAGATATCCCAGGATTGGGCGGCGTTCCGGAGTGTGCCGGTGGGAGATCTCAGTTTCAGAGGATTCGGATGCTCCGGGATTGCCTGTGTTCCGAGGTTTGAGGCATTCCGACGGTGAAGTTGCGCGATTTCCGGGACAGGAACCCGGTGTTGCCGGGAATTTGCTTGATAGAGGCTCTGCCAAGGCGCCACCTCCTCATTCAACCCGATGCGAATGTACAGGAGATAGACGATGGCTACCGACTGTGCGGCCAAAGGATGTGCGCTGTACGCTGCCTGCCTTGCTGCTCTTGTTCTAAGTTACTCGCCTGACTCTCCGGGGTCATCATACTAATTGCGCAGATACGGCGAGAAATCACTACTCCGTACGATTATTCTGCGCGGGATTGGTGATTCCTGCAGAAGTGTCGGGGGTTTCTCTGACGGTAGGGATTTGATTGGAAAAGGTGAAATATACACCTCATGACGGGGGATAGTCAAATACTGGTTCGCTTACGTATTGGGGTTTCCAATAGAATAATGATATTTGCTAACATAGGTTCGGTGCGTGAAGTCCCAATTGTTTGTGGACTGTTGGTTTAGGATAACTGATGTCTGAAAGTAACAAGGAAATGAACTCGGGGGATTCTGGATAGCCTGTGTGAGTTTGCCAGAATCCCCAAGTTCAGTCTTGTCTCCGAATCGCCCTATTCAGTAACCGTTATTGTAAGCCTAGCAGAGAGCTCACCTTTTCTTGCTATCACTACACCCATGCCTGTCTTGGTTGCCCGGAATATACAACTACTTCCGGAATCGCTCAATACGGATGTGTAGTTCTTCAAATCATAGGATAGGCCGCCGATATCACCGACAAGCTCCCATTGGCTTAACGCATTCACTCTTTCACCTTGTGTTGTGTATCCGTACGCCTGAAGATGTATTGTGTCCCCCACTGAGACTGACTCGGGATACGCGTAGATCTTCATCTCAGTCAGCTCCCATGAATCTGTGCGGATTCCAATAACCTCTGGACTAAGTATCGGTTAGATATGAGTGTCGTGAAGGATTTTGGCATAAGAGAAGAGAAGTATAGGGCAATTCATACTATTGTGTCAGTAGATTTCTCTCATTGTTGCTTTCATCTCGGTTGATATGATGCTTTTACTAGTTTTCAGCAAGACTGGTTGGAGGCAACCCGTGGGAAAGCGCCAACGGAAGAGATCTAGGAAGAAACGCCAGAGACGATCCATCCAGTATAGAGGGTTTTTCGCGTATCCCGATGCTAATAAATCTCAGGGAGAGATATCAAGGGCTGCGATTGAGAGGCTCAATTGTGATCCCAATTGTGACTTTGATCTTCTTGACTGGAAGGATACAACTGGAAGTAGAATCATATCAAACATTTTGCAGGCTATTTCTGAACGACATTTTCTTGTCGCTGACATTTCAGGTTTGAATCCTAATGTCTTATTTGAGGTTGGATTTGCATGCGGGAGTAAAAAGCATCTGGTATTAGTAGGTCAAGGAAAGTCTACTGAGGAAAGACAAAGAGACTTAGCAAACATGCATATATTATCAGGTATAAACGTGTTTCCTTACCAGAATGCGGAAGATCTGGCAACCTGCATTATTAAGGAGGCCAGAGAGTTTCATAAGGAACCCACTACTGACAAGTACATAATATCCGGTACCGGACAGGTAACGCCCAAAGGCGTGCTTTTTCTTAAGGGATCAACTAATCATGAATATGCACGTGCAGCTCTGGATGAACTGAAAAATCGTTTTGATACTGTGGCAATTGATGACTGGAATGAGGATATCAGTCAGCCCCTAAGTTGGTACCTTTCGCAAATGGAAGAACGATCAGCAGTTGCTGCTTGCTTTGTTGATCAAACCTGGGATAATGCTGTCAGAGTTAACGCAAGGTTTGCGGTAATCTGCGGAATTGCCGTAGCTATGAGAAAACCTGTGCTTATGGTGGGGCTTCCAGGCTATAAACCGCATTTTGACTATCAAGACTTGCTAAAGATTCCTAGGAAATTGGGATATGTTAAGCAGATCGTTAACCAGTCAGCCGATAATCATGATAAAAAAGCACAGTCTACTTCCTTATATCACTTGGCGCCGGGACTTTCACCTGCAAATATCCGCAAGTCAACGAAACTTGGAAAAGATGAAAAAGAACTCGTTCTCCTGGATTTGGTTGTTGGAAGTGGGTTCATTTCAGAGTCTAGCAACACTATAGCAGAGAACGAGGAGGCCTTTCTTCCAAATTACTTTGTGGAGACCGGCCAATTCCGCCGGCTTATGTCTACTTCGCAAGCACTTGTCATAGGCACAAAGGGATCGGGCAAGACTGCTAACCTCTTCATGCTAAGGGAGAAACTTAGTACTGATCGTAGGAATATCGTCCGCGTAGTCAAACCCTCAGATCACGAGATGTCAAGATTCTTTTCCGGACTCAAAAAAATTGGAGACCCATCTGGGCGTGCGACTCATGTCGCAGAGAATGCTTGGAAGCTCTTGCTCTATTGCGAGATATTATCTTCGCTCCATGGGTTGCTTGTGCATAATCGTGTTCCAGCTAGTCTTAGTGATGCAGAAAGAGACTTGCTTGATTTTTGTGAAAGTAGAGCTGAACTGCTTCAAGCTTCCTTCGCACAGAGGCTTGATATAGTGGCCGATTGGTTGCTTGAAACCGAGTACGATTCAGATAATTTTAGTCAACTGGTGCATCAGCGTTTCATGAACGAGGCAAGTTCGAGGCTTTCCGGAAGTGTCTTACGGGGGAAGACTATAGTGATTATGGTTGACAATCTTGACAAGACTTGGGGACCGGGGCCTGATACTCAAGAGAGCTTGATAATGCCGTTATCGCTACTGGGTCTACAACGTAAGATTGGGCATGAGTTGGGGAAGAACATAAACGTTAACCTTATCGCATTCCTCAGAAGAAACATGTTCGAACTTATCCTTGATGATGCTCGTGAACCAGACAAGCTTCTTAGTGACGCAGTCGAGCTTGTATGGGACGAGCCTCGAACTCTTCTCAAAGTGATCGATGAAAGGCTTAAGGCTTCAAGCGCTACTCACATTGGCCATGAGGTGGATCCGTGGACCACCTTCTTTCCACCAACTGTCGAAGGCGTTCCGACACAGCAATGGATAATGGAGAGTAATGTGCCTAGACCGCGTGATCTTATCCATCTAGTCCGTCGCGCTATTTAAATCTAGAGCTTGTCCTAAGTCCCGTGGAATTTCAGTGGCGCAGTATTACGCTATTTTGCTCTCACTTCCTGCCAGATCCTCGCCATCAAC
>JAAZEW010000397.1 GCA_012512055.1 Bacillota bacterium
ACTTGCAGCTTTCCATTCTTAAAACCTTGTAGAATCTGTTTCATCAGGTTCAACCCCCATCGCACAGCTAGTACCTAGTCGTTCCAGCAAAACACAATCTGGTTAACCATGAAGATGAGTGGTCTGTAACCATGCTCTGCTAGGCCGATAATGAGATATTACTGCTCTAAATTTACCGGATTTACCTCGCGGTATTAAATCTGTATATGTAAATCTTACCTGCATAGAATCACCTAGTCTCTTGGAAAGCTCATTAAGTAGCTGTTCCTCTGTATCTCGTGAGTAGCCACTCTGTTGCACAATGATAATCTCCAAGCTTCCGTCCTCGTGTTGCACGATTTGCGACTCTCTGATAGGCATTCCTGGCTTGAATATCCTGGAAATGCGACCAACCACATTACCTGCTGGGGTAATAATCAGGTCATCTTCACGCCCGTGAATTTTGGTAATTACGGGACCTTCATGACCACAGGGACATTTCATGTCTCCTGTCTTGAGCGCTACACAGTCCCCGGTGTCATACCGTATGAAAGGCATAGCCTTGTTTAAAAAGCCCGTGCCAATAACCTTTGCAAGCGTGATATCTCGCTCACTGTATATTGGAATGAACTCGACAATACTGTATTCATAGTTTACATGATAATTCCCGTATTTGCACTGTGTAAGTAGGACAGACTGCTCTCCATTCGTGTAAGAATCATCAACCTTAGTATTAAATGCCTTCTCAATAGTACGTCGCTGCCAATCTGTTAGAGTCTCAGAAGATGTGAAAACCCTGATGGGAACATTATCGCATCTTAACCCCTGCTCAATCATGTACGATGCTATTGTGTAAATAGCCGACGGATAGCCCACATAGTATCTGAAATTCGACCGACTTAGCATTTTTACATATAGTTCCAGAGCATTTTCATTCATGTGATAGATAGAAAACAACGTTTGCTTAAGCACACGATTGTGTCTCCAAAAAGGCGGCTGGTTCTGCCTAATCGGAACAACCATACGGCTATTGAAGGTTGCGAAAGGATCGTCAAAGCTAACACCTTCTCTTCTTCTTGCCCAGACGAACGCAAACTCCCGCGCCGCACCCTCCTTTGTCCACCAGAAACTAAGGGGCGTACCTGTTGTGCCGCTTGTGCGAACAGGAATCAAATCTTTTTGTCGGACAGCAGATGATAGCATCTTCTCCTTGTTCATTCTTACGACTTCCTTCGTCAAAACAGGGAGGATTCTTAGGTCGTCAGGACTTCGAATATCATCTGGAGTCAAGCCCAATTCGGAAAATAACGCCTTATAATAAGGCACAGTATGGCAAGAGTGTTGAATGAGGGTCTGAAATTGCTCCTCTCTGTAATCATCCATCTCCGCTTTGGAGAATTTCTTGGATCGTTCTAGGGAATTAACGGCAACCTTGAATGCCTCGTTATTGTAGCGCTGCTGATATATCTTTAGACCTGCTAGGCTAACAGCTACGTTTTGAAGCCATACCGGCGCCTTGTCGTAGACTCTTCGCGTAAATGAGTTTTCCATAATATCTAATCCCCTAACATACTGGAGTTGTAATCCGCATCATGCACTTCCCACGCAACAATCAACCTCTTGATACAGCTAGTATCCGGGAATTCTCTCACAGATAAAGCTGGGGAAGACTTAGAAGACCCTTCAAAACCAAAGCATAACGCTATTAAATTATTTCAGAATCATTAATAGCGTTCAATAGTATCACGGCCTAGACAGACCCTAGTTCCCTAGGCGCCTATTGCTTTCCCTTATTTCTCCATTCTTGACGGCACTAACTTGAAATGCAGTCTGGCATGTGCACGTCCCCCCACGTTTTCGCTCTTTGCCAGGACTGTTGTAGGCATACGCACAAGACCTATGACGCCTCCTGTCATATTTCGAACAAAGGGTTTCTAAGGTTCTTTACTTATCCTTGCACAGCACTTCGAATAGAGACGCAAGAATATGCTAACGCACACGCCGTACTTCAGGCACGAGGATTCTCAAATATCATCAATACCAGCGTCACTGCTCGCCTGATACATAGCATCATTACGATTCATAAGAGTCCCGAAAGCACGTCACCTTCGAATATATGCATGTGCCCTACTTGTATCCTCTGCTTTGCCATGAGGAATCCTCCCTTCACTACCAACACCTATGATAGCAAAAGAGGTGTGCCGGACCTTGAGGCTTGAGGATTGTTCACTGCCGGGTGGCTTGCGCAGGCATCCTGCGTCGCTCCACATAGAATCATAATCCTACCCACTTCCTATAAGCCTCTTGTACAATAGCATCACATCATGTGAAAAGTTACGCTGTTGCTTCATATTTGTGCCGCAGCCTGTTTGAAAGCGGAGTGCTTTTTGCAGGCAATCACTTAATGATTCATGGCAACCAGACTTGAATGTGTTTACTCCTTCTGGTCTATCTATGCAATCGCTGGCAATAACGCAACAACCCTGAGCCAATGCCTCTCTGACAGTCACGGAATCGCCATCCACATAAGTCGGCCTTACATAGACATCAGCCTCAGTAAGCAAAGAAGCAAACACTTCTGGCGGTAAGTCATACACAAATATACAGTTGTGCATTCCGGTTCTCGCCTTCTCAAGCATATCAAGATACTCAGTATCCCTAGTGGAATAGAGAGCAATAATCAGCAGTAAATCGTCCCTAATACCCTGTTTCTCAACAGCTCTCATTAAAATATCATGACCATAAGTACGAGTAGCCTGTCCTGAACCCAAAACTATTCTTCGGCCCTGCATCATTTCTCGGATTGCCTTAGGAAAAATCGTGTTGACATCTGGCGCTGAAGCTGGTATGTATGCTGGTATCATATGAACCTTTGATTCGTCTACTTGAAGTGCCCTAACCAAAAAGCCAACTTGCTCCTCATTAACCGCAATTACAGCATCAAAGCATCGTAGAAGCGCACCTATGTAAGCGCAAAAAAGGCGCCCTTTCCTGCGACATTTTTGCACAAATGTGCCACCGTGTATAGTTATAATACGCGTTTGGGCACCAAGGGTGGCCAGTAACATAGGCCAACCAGCAATGTGGAATCTGTCCATGGATGCTACGTGAAAGTGTATTGTGGAGGCGTTGCACTTGCTTAGCCACAAGAAGGCCTTCACTCCTCTAATCCAGCTACATCCACCCAGCCGCTGAACCCAAACTGGAGCATCTGCCTTCTTGTCTGCAAAAATGTCTAGGACACAACACTTGTAGCCTTTGGACAAACAAGCCTTACTGAGCCTCTCTACATGCGTTGCAACGCCACCAACCGGAGGCCGATACGGACCCACAAGCACGATCTCTGATTTTTCTATCATACTAATTCCACCAATACGCGTTTCCTTCCACCGAATCCTCTGTGCTTCACTACCCAATCACCGTGTTCCCAGGAAACCTACATCTCAGGTTTCTACTTTGATTCTCGTCTCTTACTCACACATTATTCTATGTTATCTATGTGAGCAGAGCCATTAGCATCGACCATAACGGTTGGTTGCTTTTGCCAACCGAAGTCATCATTCACTCTGGTCATGATTATCTACCATGCGATAATCAATTAAACGTTGCTCAGATGACTCGTCAATCCTCGGTAAGTGCATATCCACAGACAGGTTCCATATCAATCCACCAATCACCCAGAACATACTATTAGTCCCTATATCACCCGATACTAAAGCATTGACCAACCCGAATACCCATCCGCTAACAATAACCCTTTGCATTGGCCCAATGTGATTCCGATATCTAACTACCCGGAACGTAGTAATCAGCATCATAGTTGCAACCATCATAAAACCCACAAAACCCTGCTCTGCCAACACCTCAAGAAGTAAATTGTGCGGATACTGACGGTACTCCACACCTAGGAAGGAGGCAAACCCACCAGTGCCAAGTCCCATAAACCGTGATTCAGAAACGCCCTGTAAAGCAGCCATAAACAAATATCTTCTTGCACTATCTTTTGGTGCCAATACGTCGCGCGTCAAATATCCGAACAAGCGCGTATATCCGCCCATTTGACGCCATTCAATTGGTAGCAACACACCTAGAATCAAGAGACCTCCAAAGT
>JAAZEW010000164.1 GCA_012512055.1 Bacillota bacterium
AGCAATCCTCTCTCTGATGCAAGAGCTAAACCGAAAAATGGACACAACCTTCCTATTCTCTACACATGACCCGCTTGTGATGAAATTCGCTCGAAGACTGGTGACAATGCGGGACGGCAAAATCGTCGAAGATGAGAGGAGGTAGGAAGAAGTGCGTGTGCTCAAATTCTACCTCAAATTCACCGCAAAGAATCTCTTCAGGCGCAAGAGACGAACTGTCCTCACCGCACTTGCAATAGCAGTGGGAATAATGTACTTTATCATATTTGACTCGATGTTGTCAGGAGCGGATCGAGACGCAATTAATAACTTGATTAACTTTGAAACCGGCCACCTGGAGATCTCATCTATATCATCAGATATGCGCCCCGAACTCGATGAGTTAATCCCTGACGGTAAGAGGCTCGCCGGGGAAATCAAGAAGATTCCAGAGGTAGAAGCTGCTACCTCAAGACTGGTCTTCCCTGCCTCCGTCATCGCAGGATTTGAAGAGCTTCCTGTCTTGGGAATAGGCACTGACCTTGAAACTGACGAGAAAGTCTTCCTAGTGTCGGAACACGTTACAGATGGAAGATGGCTCATTCCCGGAGAAGAAGGAGTAGTCGTCGGCAAACGCATCGCGGATCTCCTGGAACTCGAGTTAGGAGACGTAATCACCATAAGAACCCAGACAGTCGGCATGGTCTTCCAGGCACTGGATCTTTCCGTAGTGGTAATCGTCTCAACACCGCATCCCGGTGTCAACCAAACACATGTATACCTCCCTCTCGATGTAGCTCAAGAGGCCCTTGGAGCAGGCCAAGGCGCAACCACAATCATTCTGCGCACTGAATCTGAGCAAGCGATTGGAGCTGTCTCAGATTTCATCCAAAACCTAGATACCTGGAACCCTTCTTGGACACTCAAACCCTGGTATGAAGCAACGTCATTCCTTGCCATCGGCACGGGGAAGCGGGCTTTTGGCGGAGTTCTCATGGGGCTTGTCCTAATCATCGCTACCATCGGTGTGGTGAATTCCATTCTCCTTTCCACACTCGAGCGCGTACGAGAAATCGGACTCCTTAAGGCAATGGGCATGAAAGAGAAGGAAATCGTTGGTCTCTTCGTGTTCGAAGGATGCGGTCTCGGCTTGCTCGGCGGCATTTTGGGCGCGGCCATGGCCACCGCTATCAATATTTACCTGATCAACACAGGACTCAGTCTTAAGATGTTCATCGGTGAGGCCAATATGGATATTGGATATCCCATAGCAGACCGTATGTTCGGCGTTTGGAATTGGCCTACTGTCTTTTGGGCCATCCTCTTCGGACTTCTGGTTTCACTTCTTGCAAGTTACTTTCCGGCCAGGCGGGCAGCATATCTCGACTCAGTCGAGAGCCTGCGCCAGGTGTAACCGCTAAAGGGAGGGCTTAATACATGGCTTACCTCATAAAAATGGCCTGGCGGAACCTAGGCCGCCACCGGGGACGCACTATGCTAAGCCTAATTGCCATTGTCATGGGAGTTTTCGTTGTAGTAATAGCTAAAGGCGTAATTGACGGTATAGTTGACACCTTTATCACATATAACATAAATCTAAACTCAGGGCACCTCAGAATCATCCAACCCGAGTACAAACTAAAAGAGCAGACTCTTTCCCTTGGATATGCAGTAGGCAATGAGGATACTCCGTATAGCTCTATTGTAGAGGACATAAGGAGCATCCCTGATGTCAAAGTGGCTACAGGCAGGATTAGATTCGGCATGCTTCTGGTGGCACGTGACGACATTCAAGAGACTGTCCTAGGCATTGGGACTGATTTTGATGAAGAAGAAAGAATAACCCACTTAAGCAGGTTTTTTAAAGACAGTCGAGCAGGGACCCTTCCCCGGGCAGGTCAACGCGAAATCCTCCTCGGTGATGCCCTCATGGATAAGCTGGACGTTGGGGTAGGAGACAAAGTGAACGCAGTCTTTTCAACATCCTTCGGCTCACTGGGGCTCGCCACCTTCCGGGTAGTGGGACAGATGTCGAGTGGTCTTAAGTTCCTTGACGAATCAGTAGCATACATTCCCCTTGACACAGCCATGCATCTTTTGGACATGGACGATTCGGTTACCGAGATCGTTGTGTTCGGTGAGACTCTCTCAAAATCAGATACGATTAAAACGGAAACTGAACCGGTTCTCAGCACGCTCCCGGGCAATCCGACAGTCATCCCTTGGGACGAATATAGCGAGTTGATCAGTCTCATGAGTCAAGCGAAAGCTATATATGCAGTAATCTACATCTTAATAGTAATCCTCGCGTCCTTTGTCGTGTTTAACACCTTGCTGATGGTCGTATCTGAGCGAACCCGCGAGATCGGCATGCTTGCAGCCCTTGGACTTACGCCTCGATCAATTAGGCGACTCTTCCTCATAGAAGGAACAATTCTGGCCGTATCAGGCAGCTTCCTTGGAACGCTGCTGGGGGGTGTCTTCAACTTGTGGTTTGGCAGTGTAGGCTTGGATATTTCCAAGATGACAGAAAATCTAGGCGGCGAGTTTCTGTTGACGCCCCGAATCTATCCTACGACAGGCCTGTCCATGCTGATATTCTCGTTTGTGCTGGGAGTTACGGTAACAATAGTCGCAGTCTACATCCCTGCAAGGCACGCAGGAA
>JAAZEW010000165.1 GCA_012512055.1 Bacillota bacterium
CCCTTGACATAGCATCGAGCCTGCACATAATTTGCTAATGGCCAGCGGGACAAAAACAATGGGGGGTGACATTTTCTCAGACGGATTAACCCCTAAAAGGGGTGACATTTTCACTGTCCGTTGACAGAAACTTTCCGCCCACATGTCGCTGGGTTGCCATTGGCGCACCGCTAGTATAACAGAAATCCTTCCCGCACCTCACAGAACTCCTTAGCATCCCATCGCCATTTCTCAATCAGTGGATGAATATCACCGTCTTCGTCAATTATCTTGCGTAGCTCATCTGTCCCTGCAAGTATGTCAATATGAAGCATGCCGTGGGACATTTGCTCAAGGCTCTGAACCCAGCAGAATTCCCCCGGCCAAAGCCTTTTTATGGCCCTGAGAACCACTATGCCGGTAGCTACAGGCTCAAACTCCCCCCTATCCGTAACGTGCACCTGCACCCCCTGACACAACAACCCGGCATGTTTCGAGAATGTAGGCACAAAGTAGCAAGGTCTGAAAACGCATCCTGAAAGCTTTTCAGAATTGAGCGCATCTGACAATGATTCAGCCTGTATCCAAGGCGCGCCGATCAGTTCAAAAGGGCGGGCAGTTCCACGTCCTTCTGAAACATTTGTCCCCTCAATGAAGCACATCCCCGGAAAAACTGTAGCCGTATCAAGCGTAGGCATGTTAGGAGAAGGCATAACCCAAGGTAGGCGGGTTTCATCATACCACATGGCTCGATCCCAGCCCTGAATCTTTACTACTGGAAGATTGCACCCGATTTTCAGTGCTTTATTTGCCCACATAGCAAGCTCCCCGACTGTAAGCCCGTGGCGTATGGGAAGCCCTGAGAGACCCAAAAAAGAAGTGAATCCTTCTTCAACAATATTGCCGCTGACGACAGTGCCGCCTATCGGATTGGGCCTATCTAGCACAATGAATTCCTTCCCGTGCTCAGCGCATGCCTCCATAGCGAAAACCATCGTAGTTATGTAAGAATAGAACCTGACACCTGTATCCTGAATGTCGAAAACCAAAGAGTCTATTCCATTTAGCATCTGGGATGTGGGTTTTCGCGTCGCCCCATACAAGCTGTATACCGGCAGTCCGGTGGAACTATCACAGTATTCAGGGATACTCAGCGCATCCTGGATCTCTCCGCGCAAGCCGTGCTCAGGGCTGAAGAGCGCCACCAGATGAAAAGCTTCATGAAGAACATCAAGCGTTCGCTTGAGATTCCCGGTCACACCGGTAGGATTGGTAATAAGGCCAAGCCTTTTACCGGAAAGGTGCGCTCTCTCCCTACCGTCTCTAAAGATTACATCAACTCCGGTAAGGACCACGGTATCCCTCCTCCTGGCACTATTTCCATACGTTGTTTCCACCCTTTCGGGTTACCCCTTGACAGCCCCGGCAGTCAGCCCTTTGATGAACTGCTGCGACAAGAGGACATAAAGGACAAGCAGCGGTATGCTGGCCATCACCATACCGGCAAAAACCAAACCCCAGTTAGTTTCGTATTGTCCAAAGAACACTGTCATTCCCAGGGGAATGGTCTTTAGGGCGTCGTTTCGCAAGAAAATGAGGGGAAAGAAGAAATCATTCCACAGCGGGACAAAGTTCATAAGTATCACCGTGGCCAAAGCCGGCCTAATCAGAGGTAACATGACTTTGTAGAACACCTGAAACTCACTGCAGCCGTCTATACGGGCTGCAAACTCCAATTCTTTAGGAAGAGTCCTGAAAAAACCTGTCAGGATAAAGACGGACATAGGCATTCCGCTTGCCACGTAAGTCAAGATCAGAGAAGCATGCGTATCATGAAGGCGCAAGTTCTTCATGAGCAAAAAGAGAGGCAGCACCCCGAGGCGTATCGGCACCATAAGGCCTGCCAGAAAGTAGACATACAAAGTATTACTCCAGGGAAAATCGTAACGGGCAAGAGCATACGCAGCAAGCGATGCAAAACCTGCAATCAACGCAACTGAAGTAGTGGTCACAAATAGGCTGTTTCGTAGATAAATCGGGAAGTTGGCTCTCTCCCACACAGCTATGAAGTTACTCAAGTTCCATTGCTTTGGCAGCGCGAATGGAGTCATGAATATCTCGCGAGTGCTCTTGAAAGCCGTCACTAACATCAGAAGAAGGGGATATGCCACAATGACAGCATAAACACCCAGCACACCATAGATTAACAGCCGCTTTGCCCTTTGCTTATCCATGCTCTACATCTCCACCTCTTGACGTCTGACAAGGCGTACGCCGATAATAGAGACTATACAAATAATCAGGAACATCAGGACTGCAATGGCTGATCCAAGGCCGACCTGCCCGACTTCTCCGCCGGTCGTAGCATCCCCAAAAGCAGTCCTGTAGAAAAATGTGCCTAATACGTCAGTAGAATAGTAAGGACTGCCGCTGGAGCCCTGCATGATGAAAATCAATTCGAACGCATTGAAGTCATAGATGAAGGTTAGGATTGTAACCATGCCGATAGCAGGCAAGAGCAACGGGAGTATTACGTGCCTGAAAGCCTGCCATGTAGTGGCGCCGTCCACTCGGGCAGCCTCTTCCAGCTCCACAGGGATTCCCTGTAATGCAGCAAGGTAAACGGTTATCGGAAAACCCAGCCATCTCCATGCGTTTACGAGGACAATCGTAGGCAGAGCTGTCGCCATATCTCCCAGCCATGGCCTGGTCAGCCCTTCAAGGCCGATAAACGCCAAGAGCTTATTGACCTGTCCCCATGTGGGATTCAATAGAAGGAGCCAAAGAAACCCAACAACCACCTGGGACAACGTATACGGAGCGAAATATGCTGTCTGGAAAACTCTGAGGAGCCTGCCGCCTTTAGCCAGCGCCACTGCGACAAAAAGGCCGAAAGTAGTCTGAATGAGGAATGTGACTATAAAAAAGAAGGCGTTATGTCGCAATGCGCCAACCAGCCGTTCGCTGTAAGGACGCTCGAAGAGAACCTTCCGGAAATTATCGAAGCCTGCGAACCCTTGCCTGATGTACCCGTCCCATTTGATGAAACTATATCCTAATGAGGATAATAGCGGATACACCATAAAAACGGTATATACAATTAACGCAGGCGCTAAGAACATGAAGTAGACTCTCTGGCGTGAACGTCTGCTATTCACGGCAACTCCCCCGTTGATTGGTATTACACTGCCCCGCATTCCGGCATGAGGAGGCAGCAAGCACGAAGCTCGTGCCTCCTCCCTGGTATCACCGATTACTTCTGAAACGGCTTATACCATTTCACCAAGCCTTCGTGAATTTCCGAGGCAACCTCTTCAGGAGTGAGCTTGTCAGAGAACATAGCCTGCAGGCTTGTCTGGAGGAGTGTTGAACCGCTGGGCTGCTCAAACCTGAATCCGACAACCATCAAGTGCGGCGTGGACTTCTCATTGGCAAGGGACAGCATTTCAGCCAATACCGGATGCTTAGGCTTCACTCCCGGAATTGCTGCAGGCTGACTCAACTCGTCAGCAAACATCTGGCCATACCGCAATGAGGCCAGGAAGTTGATGAACTTCAAGCATTCAGCCTTATGCTTTGTTACGGCGTTAATGCCATAGGAGCCGTCCATATAGACTGCTACGTAGCCTCCATCCCCGGCCTTTTCCCCGGGAACCGGGAAGACTCCCAACTTCAAATCAGGGTTAAGCCTCTCAAATGTAGCAGTTTCATACGAACCGCCTATCATCATGGCAGCCATTTCTTGCGCGAACATCATCTGCATATCCGTATACCCAATCCCCATGAAGTCCTTGGGCATATATGGCCTCAGCTCAAGCATCTTACCTAATGAGTACACGAATCTTGCATCTTTGAACGTAGTCTCACCATTAATCACCGCATCAGAGAAGTCGTTACCACCATAGAAATTAGGAGCTACCCCGCCAAAGAGAGTCTCAAAGGCCCATGCATCTTTTCCTCCGTTGGCAAGGGGTACATAGCCTTTGTCTTTTACGGTTTGGCAAAGCTTCAGGAACTCATCCCACGTTGTGGGTTCCTTAAGTCCTAGCTCATCAAATACTGTCTTGTTGTAAATTACCTGTATAATCTGTATAGCGAAAGGCACTCCGTAAACCTTGCCGGTATGACGGTTTGATGCTCCTCTTAGTATGTCTTTGGGGAATTTTGCCAGATCAGGAACACTGGCTTCAGTTAGCTCCATCAGATAGCCGGCACTTGCAAGGGCTTCCATACCTCCGTATGAGCGAAGATGAACGATGTCCGGACCGGTGCCTCCCTGAAGTGCAGTTGCCAGTATCGTATTGTACTCTGTATTCTTGAACGGGATAAACTTCACCTTGATATTGGGGTTCTCAGCCTCAAATACCTTTATGAATTTGTCGTACGCGTCGATATCCTCAGTCCGCCAGCTCCAAAAGGTAAGTTCCACATTAGTGGCGGCAGATGATGCCGCGCCTATCGCCAGGCAGAATATCAGTATCAGACACACTGCTAGACCTCTAAGTGCTTTCATGGAATCTCTTCCTCCCCGTACAAGATATTTATCTTCGGACTCCATCAGTCTCTCGAAGCCAAATCCTGAGGTTGAACCCTTCTGTGCTCCTTGCCCTCTCTCCCTCCTATCTCCCTCCTATCTCACTATGATTCAATTCTACCTACGCACTCTTTCAGGCAGACCAAGTCTTAGCCAAATCCGTGGCTCGACGAACATACCCGCTTGCCTGCTCAAGCGCACGCAAGGCGGATTCTTGAGGAACGCCTGCCAAACTCATCACAAGAGCAACCTTGACGTTTTCGCCTGACTCCTCAAAAAGCTGCGCGCTCTCACTGAGGTCCAGGCCTGTTGCCATACTGATGATACGGATTGCCCTATTCCTGAGCTTCCTGTTTGTAGCACTAAGATCAACCATCAAGTTATCGTATACTTTACCCAATTTCACCATAGAAGCAGTGGAGATCATATTCAAGACCAGCTTTTGGGCAGTTCCCGCCTTCATCCTCGTTGAACCTGTCAGAACCTCGGGGCCGGTAATAACCGGTATTACGATATCCACGTCGAAGTCAAGATCTCCCACATTAGTGCAGACAATGGCTATAGTAGCCGCATCGGCGGCTCTGGCAGCCCTGAGCGCACCGCGCATATATGGAGTCACACCGCTTGCAGAAATACCGACCACCACGTAATCCGGCATCACTCTTGCTGCCACGTCAGAGTATCCCAGGGCTTCGTCATCTTCGCATTCCTCAACTGCTTGGAAGACAGCGTCTCGCCCGCCTGCAATTAGCGCACAAATCAGACCGGGATCCACTCCGAAAGTCGGAGGACATTCCGCTGCGTCCAGAATTCCTAACCTTCCACTGGTTCCTGCGCCTGCGTAAAGAACTCGCCCGCCTTTCTTCAGCCTGTCAACAATGACATCTACAGCTTCTGCAATTTGAGGAATAGCGTCTGCAACAGCATAGGCGACGGTCTTGTCCTCATCATTGATCACTTTTAGAAGCTGTACAGTGTCCATCTTGTCAAGACATCGAGATCTCGGATTCCTCTGTTCGGTCACAAGATCTTCGTAGTGATCCAACGACATTACCTATCCCCTTTCATCATTGCACTACCGCTAATCTTATTTCTTCAAGAGTGTTTATTATCAAACGCTGCTGCATTGCTTCATTTATTCTCCGGAATAGGAAGATTTCCTTCCATATTTCTAGGAAATGTGAAGAATGTTTTCTTGGTGAAGACAGACGAGGTGAGAAAAAATGGTGCCGGAGGCGGGAATCGAACCCGCACGGGCCAAAGGCCCAAGGGATTTTAAGTCCCTTGCGTCTGCCTATTCCGCCACTCCGGCACTGGTAATTGTGAAGGAGTATTTTGTTTATTCGTTTTCCAAATACATTATAGCACCGCAATTGCTTTACAACAATGTGGATCTATCCGCCTGTGTTGATTTATCCATCTATATCGATTTATCCCCGTGTCATCCGGCGGCTATATCGCGAAGCTATTCATTCAGCAACTGATAAACCCACTTGCCTACAGGATTCTTGCCCCGCACCAAATAGTCGGCATAATGAGCGTGAAGGCACTTCAGCCCTGCCCTGCCTTTTAGAATACCTCCTATCCCTGACTCACGGATCACGTCATACCAAGGAGGCCGATGGGCCTCAATCCACTTCAGTTGGTCTCCTGTCAACAGCGCCTGCCGAAATTCAGCATACGACCTGGCAGCCTTTTCATATTCTCTCTGGGCATCAGGGTCCTCTGCCAGGCGCGACTCGAGTTTCGCGATCCACCCTTCAGCCTCCAGCCGGGACACTGCCTTAACAGCACCGGGACACGTAAGCCAGAAAACCGTGGGAAAAGGCTCAACGGGCTGATCGACGTCTGGTCCTGCAGGCACAACAGGGCTTGTGATAATGGTCTCAGGCATCCCCAACGGACATCGGGTCGCCACTTTCAGAAATCCCCTTGGCCTACGCCCCAATTGCACTTGGACAATATCCTCATCTCTCATGACTCACCATCGCCCATTTGCGGTAATTGCCTTAATCATACCCAGGCCCGGAACAGCCAACTGAAAAAAGCCGGTCGCAAAATGCGCCGGCTTCTCTCCCAAAACCATCATGCCAGTTGGCCCCATATACCTATCGCATTAAGAATCATCCGCCTATTCGCGAATACCGGGTACCACGGCCACCTCGTTTCGAATCCTGACTCTTCTTAAGGTCTGACAGACGCTCATCGCTCTCCTTAAGAAACTTGGACAGTTTGTCTTCAAATGACTGGCGAGTAGCGGACGGCGCCCGCCGGCTACGCATCGGTCGATAGTTCGGGTTAGCCTGCTTGATTGAAAGCCCAATCTTGCCGCCCTCAACAGATAGAATCTTCACCCTTACCATATCATCTTCTTTTAAATAATCCTTAACATCCTTTACGTAAGTGTCAGCAACTTCGGAAATGTGGACCAACCCTGTCTGACCCTCGGCCAGTTCGACGAAGGCTCCGAAGTGGGTAATCCCAGTGACACGGCCTTCGACGATGCTGCCTACCTCAAGTAACGGCATAACCGGAAAACTCCTCCTCATTAGTTTATCTCGGGCGATACATCGCCCAGTTCTTACTTCATTATACTTTGCCGGCATGTCCTCTGTCAACGAAGAATACCTAGTATTCGTCTATAGGATCCCTGCTAATACCTGAGTCAATCACGGATCTTCGAAGGATCTGTGCCGGGCCTCTCTTCCACACCTGTCGGTTTATGGGCGGATGCGGGATCAGTGACAATGAATTGAATCTCCCCAGGCTTCACTAAGCCCAGTTTCTCTCTGGCCATCTTCTCAACATATTCGTCGCTGGATAGATACTCTATTTGGTCGAGCAGCTCATTGCATCTCTCTTCCCATACTTCAATCTCCCGCTCAACCACGGATATCTGGTACTCCATCCGGACCAGTTCGAGATAACTCCTGAGATAGAGGAAAGCCACGACAAAGATGAAAAAGCCCACCAGTATTTGGCGGACGCGTTTCCATGTCATCCAGCCGGTTGCTTCTTCAGTCTTCTCAGTCAGAATTATCTCTCCCGTAACCTAGACTGCCGATAATTACTATACTTTCTTCTCCATAGCACTTAAGATTCCTTCCGCGAAAAACAGAGTTTCCTCTTGATGTTTGCCCACAGCGTTCCCAAGCAAGCGTAAGTCTTGCGGCACCCTTTCCGCCATCTTGAGCTTGCCCTCCTCAATCCCAGTGTCCCTTCTCTGAAACCCAGGGCTATCGTTCTTCCGGCATGCTGCGCATATTCATACGTAGACACAGCTCCACCCACAACACGGCGTCCCATAACCGCCCTGTATACGGCAAAGCCCGCAGCAAACCCCACAAGCATGTAAAACCTTACCTCTCCCCACGAATAAGCAAGGAGAAACCTAAAAACCATTGTAGCAGCAAAAAGCCAGAACACAACGTCAGATATTGCAGTAAACACCTTGCCGGGACGCATCGCCCATCTTGCCACGCGGTACAAGTCAAATAGAGCCCCTGCAATCACACCTGCCACCATTGTGACAGCAAGCCCTACCAACTGCGATTCGACTGTCCCTGTCACTTGAACAGACGCTCCAAGAAACCCCTGGCCTTCTTCCCCATTTCCTCGGCATACTCAAGGCCCATAACATAGCCCTCTATTATCAGGTTCCCTTGATCCAAATTGAGCTGTTTAATATGAAATTCCTTGCCGTGCAATACCAGCATCCCCGACGTGGTCTCCAAGATTACTTCCTGGTCGTCAAAGCTTTCAACGTTGTTTACACCGTCAACAACTACCGCTTCACGCTCAGTAATAGTCAGTTTGTGTTGGAATGGTGTAGATACGCGCTTTCTATCATCTAACACACTTGATCCCTCCTCTGCCCTGCTCTCCATTGGAGGTCTTGTCTGTTAAATGATTATTACTGCGAGAGCTAAAATAGACCTTTCCCGATTGGATGAAGTATCCGCGTTATCCCTCTGTCTCCTTGGACTCCTCCCAAAGCGTGTCCATCTCTTCGAGAGTCATATCCTCCAAACGCCGGCTGTTTCGCTCCACCTCGGTTTCGATGTACCGAAATCTTGCAATGAACTTGTCCACTGCCTTTCCCAGGGCGATCTCGGGATCCACCTTCAAGAACCTTGCGACGTTAACCAGGGCAAAGAGGACATCTCCCACTTCTTCCTCAACAGCGTCAACGTCATCGGCCACACGAGCCTCTTCAAGCTCGGAAAGCTCTTCACTGACCTTGGACAGCGCGCCTTCCACATCAGGCCAGTCAAACCCCACCCTGGACGTCTTAGCCTGTACCTTGACAGCTCTCATCAGAGCAGGCATGGCGCCTGCCACATTGTGAAGGATTGAGACTTGTCCATCTTCGTCACCGTCTTCAGCATGCTCTTTTTGCTTGATTCGCTCCCAATTACGGAGGACCGTCTCGCTGTCCTTTGCTTCAACATCACTGAACACATGAGGATGCCGTCTAATCATCTTTTCGACAATACCTTCAATAACATCTGTAATATTAAACTTCCCCCGCTCGTGGGCAATCTCGGAATGAAACACCACTTGCAGTAGGACATCGCCAAGCTCCTCACAAAGCGCATGATCATCCTCGTCATCGATTGCCTGAATTACTTCATAGGCCTCCTCAATCAAGTAGGTCCTAAGGGACCTGTGCGTCTGTTTGCGATCCCAGGGGCACCCATCCTCCGCCCTGAGGGCGTGCATAATTTCAACCAGATGAGACAGTCCACGTCGTTCATCCGCATCCACAACCATTACCTCCTCAGTAACCTCAGCCTCTCAAGGATCCCTATAACCCTGTTGCCTCCCGGGAACACTTCGAGTTCATGGCTGCCTATGACTCCTGTCAGGAGAAGAGTTATGCCATAGGTTGCCACTGCAATGACAATTCCCACAAGACACCCAACGGTATTGCTGGCAGTTGCCGCGTACGCCCAGAAATACGCAGCTTTTGAGAAGATGACCATCAGCAGTACACCGAAAACCGGCTTAAGTACAGTGTTGGGCACGTCCAGAGTAAATCCTAACATCCTAATAAGGGTCGCAACGTTCATGAGCCCTGCAACAGCAAACGCTGCCACAGTGCCTAAAGCAGCACCTTGTATGCCGAAGGCAGGCATCCCGGTAAGCGAGAAACTAACGATGAGCTTGGCCAGTGCGCCTTTTGCAAGATTCCTGACAGGGACTCCGACTGCTCCAAGGCCTTGAAGAATCCCGGAGCTGATTTGCTGGATCGCAAGAAACACGGTCCCGAACGCCAGAGGTCGTAAAGGAACTGCCACTTCCGCAGGCCACCTTAGCATCAGCGAGAATTCCTCCGCAAAAATGAAAAGGCCCAAAGTTGCCGGAAGAGCAAAGAGAAACCCGAGCCTTATCGATTCCTGAGCCCGCATCGACAACGTGGATCTGTCCCCTTTTGCCCATGCCTCTGAAATGGCAGGCACGGAACTTGTGGCCACGGCTGCAGTGACAAGCGTGGGGAAGTACATAAGGGGTTGAGCCATTCCTGTCAACCGTCCGAACAGCTTTGTAATCTCGTCAGCGGAAAACCCTGCATGGCTGAGCCGGAGTGGAACAATGGCGATATCCAGGAACTGCATGAGAGGCATTATCGCGGCTGCCAGCACCACAGGAAATGAAAGCTCAAGTATCTTGCGCATGAGAGATGATCTGGACGCCATGTAGTTGTCCTGAGAGTATGATTTCGGATCAGCGCCGGATTGGCACGCTTCTCCTTCGCCTCTTATGGACCATGCAGTCCTCCAGGATCCCCGCTGATGTTCTTGCCTGAGATATGCAATGATCAGAACGAATAAGCCTGCAGCGCCTCCCAGTACAGCCCCTAGATTGGCCCCTGCAGCCGCGTATTCCACCCCTCGAGGCAGGAGCATCCATGCCAGTCCGATCATGGCAGTGACCCTGACTATCTGCTCGACCACCTGTGAAAGTGCGCTGGGCGCCATGTTTTGCAACCCTTGAAAGAAACCCCGAAACGCTGAAGCCACTGAAAGAATAAGCACCGCAGGAGAGACTGCAACAATAGCCAAAGCAGCCCTCTTGTCACGGGCAACGTATGTGGCGATAGGTTTGGCTCCAAAAGCCAGGCCTAAAGAAAACAAAGTCCCTGTAAGAAGCAGGATAGCTGTGGCAACCTGCAGAATCTTAAGCGCACCCGGCCTGTTCCTTTGCGCCACTTGCTCCGCAACGAGCTTGGATACTGCAACCGGAATTCCGGCTGTGGATATCACAAGGAACATCCCATACACAGGATATGCCATCTGGTACAGGCCGACACCCGCATCCCCAATCAAGGTCGGCAGAACAATCCTGGAGACAGCCCCTAAGAAGCGGTTAATTAATCCTGCGGCTGCCAAAATGGCAGCCCCTCTTATCATGGACTTCTTTGTCATAGACTCACGCTCCCGGTAAGTTGGAACCGCCGGGAATCGGACACATTGCGGATCATGCCGGCATGAGATAATTCTACTACACCGGCGCCGGAAAGCAAATAGCAGCAAGCCCTTTCTGCCTGCTGCTATCCTTCTGTATCCGTCTCTTATGATCTTGCCTTCCGCTAACCTTCCGCTAACAGGTTTCCAGGTATCACTGTTCCATCTGTTTTGCCAGGAAGCCTGCTGCAGTCTCAACTAACTTCGTTTCCAGGTCCGTCATTTTGACGTTTGGCTCCATTGAAGAAAGAATGACTGCTCCAATGGGATCCCCTTCAGCAATGATAGGGGCTATCACTTGACTTGAGAACTTGCACTCTTTACTGTCTTCAATAACCGGACACGTAGCGCAGTACTCTTCATTACCCGGCTCATTGATTACGAGAGTCCTGCGAGTCTCCATAGCCGTTTCCACAGCAGGAGAAATCCGCCTTTCAAGAAACTGCTTCTTCGGCCCACCGGCTACTGCAATAATCACGTCACGGTCAGCAATACAGGAAATATGGCCTGTCGCATCATACAACGAATCCGCATATTCCTTAGCGAAATCACCCAACTCCGCGATTGGAGAATACTTCTTCAAAATGACCTCGCCTTCGCGGTCAACAAATATCTCTAACGGGTCACCTTCACGGATCCGTAATGTCCTTCTTATTTCCTTTGGGATAACAACCCTGCCTAAATCGTCAATGCGCCTTACAATGCCTGTTGCCTTCAATCGTTATCCCTCCTCTCAGGCCAGACACTCGGGTTCTTGTGCTGATACTCTTAGCCTACTTCCAATGTGGCATTTTTATTCAGTTCTTCCAAATAAATTCGCATCTCCCCAGGGCACTGGAGGACGGTCTTCTGACAAAACATATGATATCCAATTACACAGCAAACATACAGAAACACCCATGGAATCAAAAGGGGTGAAGCCGGATGGCAAATATCAGGCGGACTTGTTCTACCTGGGTTGCATTGCAGCGTCGGCCCAGGATCGCCGGAATCTGTCAGCGGGCGCGCGGCTTCCCGCAATAGAAAGGGTGTTCTCAATAAGGCCGAGAAGAGCCTCATCAACCATGCCTGCCCGCCTGATTCTCACAGAGGGGCTTTTCCCGAAATTTGCTACCATTCTCCCTCTGTTTGATCTCACAACTTCCATTATTCGATCCTGGGACACCTGGGCTGAAGGGAGCAGCCTAATGACAACACTATCACGTTCCGTTGTGATAGAGGCGACTTTCATACCTCGTGCCAAGGCCTTGATACGGGCTATACTCAACAGATTTCTGGAAGGCTCAGGCAACTCCCCGAATCTGTCTTGAAACTCTTCTTCCAGATCGTCCAGGTCCTCAAGGGTTGTTGCAGCGTTAATCTTTCGGTAAAGATCTATTTTCTGCCTGGGATCAGATACATAGTCGTCACCGATAAAAGCGCTCACCGGAAGGTCGATGAACGGCTCGTGCCTTTCTTCCTCCTTTTCTACCCCCTTTAGCTCTCGTACCGCCTCTTCGACAAGTCTTGAGTAAAGCTCGAAGCCTACTGCAGCAATATGCCCATGTTGCTCGGGCCCCAGAAGATTGCCTGCACCGCGAATCTCCATATCTCTCATGGCTATCTTGAAGCCTGACCCGAAATCCGTAAACTCGTGTATCGCAGAAAGCCTCTTCTCCGCTACCTCAGTAAGAATGGAGTCCTTGCGATACATGAAGTAAGCATACGCCACACGATTACTCCGTCCGACCCTTCCACGAAGTTGATACAGTTGGGATAGGCCCAGGTAGTCCGAGTCAGTGACTATGAGAGTATTGACATTCGGTATGTCAAGCCCGCTCTCAATGATAGTCGTAGACACCAAAACATCAAAGTCACGATCCAGGAATCTCAGCATGATTTCTTCCAGCCTGTCTTCAGCCATCTGGCCATGGGCTACGGCAATCCTGGCGTCCGGGACTGACCTGCCAAGCGCAGCAGCCATCGCGTCTATGGTCTGAACCCGATTGTGCACAAAGTAGACCTGTCCTCCTCTGGCAAGCTCCCTGAGAATCGCCTCCCGGATCACAGCATCATTATTCTCCATGACGTATGTCCGCACCGGATACCTGTCCTCAGGCGGAGTCTCGATCACGCTCATGTCACGCACACCCACGAGCGCCATGTGTAAGGTTCTTGGGATAGGAGTTGCCGTCAAAGTCATGGCGTCCACGGTCTTCTTCATTTCTTTCAACATCTCTTTATGCGCTACGCCGAATCTTTGTTCTTCATCAATTATGAGCAGCCCTAAGTCGCGGAACTTCACGTCAGGCTGGAGAAGCCTATGTGTTCCAATGACGATGTCAACCATCCCGTCTCTCAGGCGTTTCAGGATGTTTCTCTGCTGGGATGTAGATTGAAACCTGGAGAGAGCAGCGATATTCACCGGGTACCCTGAGAACCTCTCCTTGAAAGTGGCAAAGTGCTGTTGTGTCAGGATAGTCGTAGGCACCAATACCGCGACTTGCTTCGAATCCATCACAGCTTTGAAAGCAGCCCGAATAGCTACTTCTGTCTTGCCGTATCCCACATCCCCACAGACAATCCTGTCCATAGGCCTTGGACGTTCCATGTCGGCCTTTACTTCTTCAACAACCTTTAGCTGGTCAGGGGTCTCTTCATAGGGGAACGCTTCCTCAAACTCCCTCTGCCACGGGGTATCAGGACTGAAAGAATGCCCTTTCATTGATTCCCTGGCTGCATAGAGCTGAAGTAAGCCTTGTGCCATGTCTTGCACCGACTCTTTGACCTTGGCCTTTAACTTGTTCCACTCAGCGCCCCCAAGCTTATAGAGCCTCGGAGGCGAATCTTCAGGGCCCACATACTTCTGCAGGAGGTCAATCTGTTCAGTGGGAACGTATAATTTGTCTTCGCCTGCATACCGTATCATGAGGTAGTCCCTTCGAGTCCCTGCCGCTTCCAGCGTAGTAGCGCCCATGTAATTTCCGATGCCGTGTGTAATATGCACCACATAGTCCCCGGGCTTAAGGTCTGTGAACACAGAAAGCCTGCCTTTGCCGGTGGTGACAGGCGCAAACCTTCGCCTCCGCTTCTCTGCGCCGTACAGTTCCAAGTCGGTAAGGGTTACCAGGCGTAGGGACGGGAGTTCAAACCCGGATTCGAGAGTGCCCACAGTGACTATGACATTACCGGGCTTCACTTGATCAGTGAGAGAAGGCACATACACAGCTTCGATACCGTGCTCAGCCATTACTTCGACAAATCGTCCGGCCCTGTCCTCAGTGGAAACATGCACAACTACACAGTAGCCCTTTGTTCTCCAGGTCTTAATATCCCGGGTCAGCAACTCCAGCCTGCCGTGGTATGAGCTTGCTGAAGTTGCAGCAAAACTTCTCACGTGACTTGACTCCCGCAAATCCATGCCCCGTGCCAGCAGCACCAGCTCCAGCCTTTGCTCCTTGTCTATCCCGGCAAATGTCTCCTGGACGGAACCAAATATCCCGGCCTCATCCGGGAGGACTACTCCGTTCTCAATGAATGATGTGTAAGCCTCACGGACTTCTGCTTCAAACGCCAAGAGGGATTCTCTTATACGCGAAGGTTCATCCACTATCACCAAAGGCATGGACGCATAATCGAGAATCGTCTCACACCTCGGATAAATAACCGGGGCAAACTGCTCTTCCGCGTCAAATAACAGGCCTTCCTTGAGCCGTTCCAAACCTTTGGATATCCGCTCTTCGAGAAAGGCTGCTCTATCTTCCAGGTCAAGATCACGTAATCTTCGGGTTTGGAGCGCTAAGCGGCTTTCAATTGCTGAGATTCCTACAACCCTGGCGTCATCAGCAATAAAGAATTCCTTCGCGGGGGCTATGACAACCCGCCTCAGTTGCGCCAACGAGCGTTGTGTCTCAAGATCAAATTGCCTTATCGAGTCTATCTCGTTATCAAAGAGTTCTATTCTAAGAGGTGTAGGCTGATCCAGGGGGAAAACATCGATGATATCCCCTCTTACGGCATACTGCGCAGGGGATTCCACCATGTCTACGCGTTCGTATCCTGTAGAGCTCAGTCTCTCCGTAAATTCGTCTGTTTTGAGCTCATCTCCTACCACCGGCTGAAGCATGGCCCCGGCAAACACATGTAGAGGCATGAGTCTACGTGCCACGGCCTTTGCAGGCACAATGAAGATCTTTCGCACCCTCCGGGCAAGAGCGGACATAACCGCTATGCGCTGGGAAAGCACGTCTACACTCTCCCTCGCGTCCTCGTGTGGCCAAATCTCCGGATGCGGGAAAACCATAACCTCGTCCGGGGACAAGAAGGTCGCCAGGTCCTGCTCGAGTTTTTCCGCGCGCTGAGGATTGTAGGTGATCAGTATGAACGGCCGCGCGGCTGTGCTGCGATACAATGCTGCAATCAGGTAGGATTTTGTGGCTCCTGAAAGCCCCAGGATTACCTCTCGCGCTTTGTCTCTTTCTATTCCACTTAGGATATTGGTGAACTCCCGGGATCTACGGATCGTTGATAAATAACTGTTCAAACCTCACGCCTCCGATGTACGATGTAAGCTACTCACCCCAGATGCAATGAAGGGATTAAATACGTAAAGCGTAAAGCCGCACAAGGCTACGCAAAGCAGCGCAACGCGGCGCTTGCCACGCCCAGCACCGGCAGCCCAGAACCACTGGAACCGGGCGAAGCAGACTAAGGCTACGCAAAGCCGAAAAGGGCTTCAGCCCGAAACGCGCCGTCTAAAGCCCAATTCATTATATTCTCACCTTGAAAAGCGAGTCAAGTTGAATACGGAATGGATTTCAATGGACTTTCACGGATTCTATATACTCTGATTTCACCGGCAACTCCATGGTCAACTGCGACTCTCGTGTTTTCAACTTCAAAAACCACAACCGGAGAGGTGAACTCCACCTTTAGTGTACTCCCGGGGATCACTGCCATGGCCAGGAGTTTCTGAAGGACACTCCTGCCGACTCTTTGTATATCCACTACTTCTCCTGCTTCACCGGGCTTCAACTGAGATAGAGCCACAACTTCTCTGTCCTTATTATACCTGTCACTTGCCGTCCCATACCTTGTCCGCGATATCCTCCGTCCCTTCTCAAACATTACGGCATCAACCCCAACCAAGTTAAGGATATGTTCAGGGCTGCCCCTGTAATAAATGCAATCACCATTGTGCAGGCTGCTATCACCACTGCTGCAAGCCCTCCCCGCTCCTTCCACATTATGGCGAACTGAGCAACACAGGGGACAAAGAGGGTAAGAACGACACATGCCACCACAAGCTGAACTCCGTTTAGTCTGCCTAATCTAAATAAATCGTATAAGCCGGCTGCTCCATAATCCCTACGTAAGAAACCAAATAGAAAGGCAAAAGCAGCCTCTTCGGGAAGCCCCAGGATAAGGACGGGAATCCGCAAGTAGCTTATTACCATATTGAGGATCCCTGTGATTCTTCCTGCCCATACGAGAATGCTGGTTGCTATGAATACCGGAATAATCTCCGCAAAGTACCACTTCATGCGAACCATGGTCTTAGTGAGGACATTGGAGATGACCGGCATCCTAAGAGGAGGGACCTCCGTCACAAAAACTGCTCTCTCTCCGGGAATTAGCTTCTTTGCAGCAATCCCTGACAACATGAAAACAGCCGAGATAGACATCACCCAGATCGTTAATGCAAGCGGCCTTTGGGAAAGCATGCCCACGATCACGCCGAGTTGCCCGGAGCAGGGCACAGCGAGGGCCAGAAGAAACGTGGTAATTACCTTTTCACGATGGGATTCCAGCGTCCTCGTAACCAGTGTAGCCATGGTATCACACCCCAGTCCCAGGGAAAGCGGGATTACGGCGCGCCCGGTCAACCCGACGATTTTCAGCGCCCTGTCCGCCAGGAGTGACAGTCTGGGCAGATAACCGGTGTCCTCAAGCACGGAGAATACTATGAAAAAAGTGCCCACAATAGGCAGGACCATTGCTATTGCGTAGCGCAATCCTAAAGTGATTATTCCGTACTCGCCTACAATTAACTCTCTTAGGCTTGCGCTGCCAATGCACTTATTCACAACCGATGCAGCCAAAGGGTTTACGAAATCCCGGAACACCCTAAGTTCCAGGAAATTCACGGCTGTACCGGCGCCAAAACCTCCCACGAATTTGTATAATCCATAGTACAGTACGAGTAAAAGAATAGGAATGCCTGTAACCGGCCATATGGTTATGTAGTCCAGAATCCTGAAAAAGGTGTTTTGCCGCCTCGGAGACGAGCGAGCAGTGCGGTCCGCTATCATGTGTGCCCGGCTCTGTCTGTTCAATCCGATAACGTACGAAAGTGGAAGCTCGTAACACTTCTCCGTTGCGTCGATAATACGACAAATGCTCATGTAGTCCCTGCGGTTTTCATGTCTCATAACAAGTGCATGAGTGTCAGTATCGCCTGATAATAGAAGAAGGGCTATTGCCCTCGGGGAAAGCCGGTAGTCTCCTTTGAGTTGAATGGCTATTTCATGCACCGCAATCTCCAGCCGATCTTTGCCTGCTTTTTGGCTGTGGGATATGTAGATCCGAGACATAGTGAGCCACCCTGCCCTTTAGCTCGCCTAAGCCCCGGCCCTTGGCAAGAGCCGTCCCTACCACAGGGATCCCGAGGGCTCTTTCGAGGCCGAGGATGTCTATACTCATCCCTATGCGGGCGGCTTCGTCCAGTATGTTCACATCAAGCATTAAAGGAAGGCCTGCTTCAAGCAACTGCAGCGTGAATGGGAGCATTCTCCTGAGACAACGGGCGTCAACCACGTGCAGCACTATATCAAAGTCCTCATTTAGGAGGAGCAAGAGGGTGACTCGCTCATCCTCGGTGAGAGGCAGAAGTGAATATGCACCCGGTGTGTCCACTATGTCAAACTCGATCCCGCAGATGTTCGCATGTCCCCACATGACTTCCACAGTTGTCCCCGGATAGTTGGACACTGTGGCGTATGTCCCTGTCAGAGCGTTGAACAGGACGCTTTTCCCGACGTTGGGCATTCCGACGATAGCCAGTCTCTTTCGACTCATGAAGAGTTACCCCTTCCGGGTTGCATCGGTCACAGGACTGCCTGCCCGGCCTACGGTAGGCGCTGCATGACGAGTTGCGCCTTCTAAGTTGTGCGCCCTGCCCTCACCGGACTAACGGTCACGCTTACGATAAGCGCTCCGTAACGAACTGCGCCTCCTGCGTTGGGCGCCCCTCACCGGGTCGACGACCACGCCTATGATAAGCGCTGCGTGATGAATTGTGCCTCCTGCGTTGCGTGCCCCTCACCCCACCGGGTCGACGGTCAGACTGATGGCAAATGCTGCACAGGATGTTATCGCTTCTGCATTGCACGTTCACTGCAGAGCTGACCGCCGCGCTGACGATGAACGCTGCACGGGGAGGGATCACTTAAGGTGCCTGCAAGTCATAGTAGTATATTCGGCAGGAACCTCATCAGCGCTCACTCCGCATCAGGCTTAGCCGGATCGCCGGGGTGATCCCCTGAGTTCTCCTGTTTTTGTTTTTCCAGACAGGCCTTGCAATAGCCATAAATGGCCAAGGAATGATCGACAATGGAGAAGCCTGTGTTACGTGAGACAGCAGCCTCAATGTCTTCAAGTAAGTCCTCATTGAACTCTAAGATCCTGGCGCATCCTAAACAGATGATGTGATGATGATAGTGTTTGTGGTAACCGGGGTTGAATTCGTAGAGGCCTCTGTCTTCGCTGAACTGGAGCCTATTGATGATTCCTAAGGTCTCAAAAATCTCGAGGGTACGGTACACAGTGGCTATACCGATTTCAGGGTATGCTTCTTTTGCCTTACGATATATCTCGTCAGCAGTCAAGTGCGCATCCTGACATTCCATGATAACGTGGAGTATTGCCTCACGCTGGGGTGTGAAACGATAGTCTTTCCCCGCCAGAAGCTCCTTGATGTGAGAAAGCTGCTCAGACACCCGCCAATACCCCCTTCCGCTACCCCTCAGGGCACAACCCAGGCACTGGAAGGCCTCGCAATCCAAGTCCTCCATAATTGGAGGCACCTTCAAATACTCCTTGAGGCACCCAAAATGTTAGGCCATTATGATGGGCAGCGTCTACATGGCCGGCCGTCTACATTACGAAGCGCCTGCAACGCTAAGCCATTGCAATGGGTAGCGCCCACGTTGCCAGCCATCTACATTAGGAAGCGCTAGGAAGCGCCTGGAATGCGAAGCATCTGTCATAAGAATTAGGCGCCCACTATATCCTTGACCAGCCTTGGCAACGCAAACGAAGCCTTATGAAGCTCCGGTGTATAGAATCTGGTCTCCAGATCCAACCTACGCACGCATTCAACAGGATCATATTCCTTTGACGCCAAAGTAAAGGTCCAAAGCGCTCCGGGATATGTAGGCATGACCGTAACATATGTCTTAACTATCGGAAATATCCCTTTCAAGGTCTTGGATACTCTGGCTAGTAAGTCTCGGTAGTAGAATGGGGACTCCGTCTGAGCCACAAATATCCCGTCGTCTTTCAACGAGCTGTATACTCCCTGGTAAAACTCTTCGCTGAACAATACGATTCCCGGCCCGACAGGGTCTGTGGAATCACACAGAATGACGTCATATTCGCCTGGATGAGTGTTAACATGCAGGAAGCCGTCTCCTATCACTACGCGACACCTGGGATCATCCAGTCTGCATGAGGTGTTCGGAAGGTACTTCTTGGCAGCCTCAATTACTCTCTCGTCGATTTCAGCAAGGACTGCTTCCTTTACTGAATCATGCTTGAGGATTTCGCGGATACTGCCTCCGTCGCCTCCACCGACCACCAGGACTTTCTCAGGTAATGGGTGGGTGCACAGTGGCACGTGAGCTATCATCTCGTGATAGATGAATTCGTCCATATCCGAGGTCTGAATACAATCGTCCAGTACCAGAGCCCTACCTGCATCAACAGTCTCAATCACAGTTAGGTCCTGATATTTGGTCTTTTCTCGGTAAACCGTGCCCGTGGCTTTTAGGGCAAGTGCCATTCCCGGAGCTTGCTCTTCGATAAACCAAAGTTGCAATTGCATTCCTCCTGCGATTGTCATATTCCCGTTCGCGCTGTTATTATAGTCTCAGGGTTCAAAGACTGTCAACAACGCCCCAAATCGGCGCAACTTCCCAAATCGGAGCCGCGAATCGGAGCCCCGAATCGGCCATGAATTCCGTAAGCACCGTATTTCCTGGATAAGTATTCCAGGTGGACTTCTGATTATGCTGCTAAATCAGATGGGAGTCCTTCCCATCTATAAAAGAGCATATAGGGCCGCTCACAAGGGGTCTCAATCGAATACAGCCCACCTTGAGAGCCACTCAAGGGAATCCGAAGGTCTTTCGGTAATCGAATGGCCCACCCAGTGAACCATCCAAGCGGATCTGAGGGCTTTTCAGCGATCGGTTGGCCTACCCAGTGAGCCATCCAAGCGGATCTGAAGGTCTTTCGG
>JAAZEW010000017.1 GCA_012512055.1 Bacillota bacterium
AATGGCTTGAGCGATCGCAAGTCTATCCTCTTCTGAAAACAAAGGATGGCTACGTTATCGCGGAAACAAACTCCACACCGGCTGACGCGTGTAAGAACCTTGAGACTGACGGAACCAAAATTCATATAATCTACACAACAAAGGCCGGAGTGTTAAAGGCTATTCATAGCATCGATACGAAAGAAGCTCATTCAAGTACCAGTCTTGTCACTGAACTGCTGATGCAAGACAAAATAACATGGCAGCAGGCCGTACTGGCTTTGGATCATCAAGATTTCACACCTGACATCCTGGGATATATGGGGCTAAGACCGGCTGAAGGCGAAACATGGCTATCGCCTCATATTGCGGCTGGCGCAATATTCGCTACTGCTCGAGAAGCTGCCGCCACAACTGAGTAGAACACGGGCTTCCTCACTCCTGGAACAGCTTCTCATATTGTTCATAACCCTCTCTCGATGCCAGGGTTTGGACGGGTTAGGAATCACAATGAAGTCCCTGGAGGTGCAATAACCTCCAGATCACGCCACTATGACTCCAGCCGCGCTGTGTCCATATCAACCGTAACCAACTTTGCGTAGAGGCCGCCGAGTTCTATGAGTTCGTCATGGGTTCCTTCTTCCACTATTTCGCCTTCATCCAGGACCACAATTCTATCAGCATGGCGGATGGTTGATAGGCGGTGGGCGATGACTATCGTCGTTCTCCCTCCCATGAGTCTCTCCAGCGCAGTTGCAATCTTTGCCTCTGTTTCGGTATCCACAGATGACGTGGCTTCATCCAGAATGAGGATAGGCGCGTCGTAAAGGAGAGCTCTTGCTATTGCAAGTCTTTGTTTCTGTCCGCCTGAAAGCCTTACTCCTCGTTCACCTATGTGGGTGTCATACCCGCTCTGCATCTCGCGGATAAACTCGTCAGCTCCTGCGGCAATGGCGGCTTCCACAATTTCCTCCAAAGTTGCGTCCGGGCTTCCGTATGCGATGTTATCAGCGACTGTCCCGTTAAACAGGAACACGTCCTGTAACACCATACTGATGTGCCGGCGAAGGGACGAGACCTTGACAGTGCGGATATCGATCCCGTCCACCAGGATGCGTCCTTCATTAGGATCATAGAACCTGGGGATAAGGTTAGCCATTGTCGTTTTTCCGACACCGGTGGGACCGACAAGCGCCACCATTTCACCGGGTTTGATTTCCAGGTTTATGTGCTTTAATACCGGGACTTCGTCATAGTTGAACGAGACGTTATCATAGGTTATGTATCCTTCAACACTTTCCAGTTCCACGGCGTCAGGAGCATCATGTATATCCGGTTCTGTGTCGAGCACTTCAAAATAGCGGTCTGAGGCAGCCAGGGCTTGCTGAAGGGATTCGTTAAGCCGGTTAAGCTGCATGATAGGCTGGTAAAAGGAAGTTACATAAAGAAGAAACCCGGTGATATCGGCAATGGACATCTGATCTCTGATTGCCATCAAGCCGCCGAACAACACAACTGAGACTGTTCCGAGGCCTGCAAAGAAGTCAATTCCACCGTGAAAACAAGCGCTTATTGACACAGCCTTTGTAATAGCCGAAGAGTGCACCATAATGCGCTCTCCCACAGACTCCATCTCTCGTTCCTCTTGGGTGAACACCTGGATCTCCCGCATCCCACTGAGGTTATCGTGCAAAACAGCATTGAGATCGCCCAGTCTCGCCTGGGCATAACGGAACAGGGGACGGACGTACCGGTTATACATGATGAATCCCAGTATGATAAGGGGGATAGGCACCAGAGTGTACAGAGCAAGCCTTGGATTGA
>JAAZEW010000166.1 GCA_012512055.1 Bacillota bacterium
AAATAAGGTACAGTGAGGAAGAATATGATGGAAACTTCGAGTCTGGTCTCGAAACTCGACCGGGAAATCGTACCTGCAGTAGGTTGCACGGAACCCGTGGCAATAGCGTTGACTTCAGCAGCCGCTATGAAGACAGTCAGAGGCATACTTCGCTTGCTTGAACTCGCAACAAGCATGAATATTTTCAAGAACGCTCGTGCGGCAGGTATTCCGGGCTGTGTTGATACAGGCATCGAACTTGCGGCTGCGCTGGGCGCCGCAATAGCACGCCCTGAAGCAGGCTTGGAAATCTTCTCTTACGTAGACTCCGAAACACACAGGGCGGCCGGATTCATGCTGGAAACCGCAGAATTCCGGACCTGCGTTGACATGAATCGAAATGATATTTACGTTCGTTGTCGCATAGTCACTGATATGGGAGAAGCTATAGCGGAGACAGTCGGAAGACACCACAACGTCCATCTTGTCTCTCTTAACGGAAAGGATGTTCCTCGCGACGTGGAGCATAACGGACACGAGCGCCTGATGTTGAGAGATTTGGCATCCTTCCGTACGCTTGTTGAGGCAGTGTATGACGCTCCTTGCGGCGCTTTTGATTTCTTGATGCCCAGGGCCAATATCAACCTGGAAATGGCCGATTCCGGCTGTGAGATGAGTCAAGGCCTTGGAATAGGCCGCGCTGATGGGAAGGATGTACCCGGAAGTTACGCTACTTATACAGCCGCAGCATGTGATGCACGAATGTCCGGTATCCAGAAACCTGTATGCACGTGTGCTGGAAGCGGCAATTTAGGAATTTCTGCCACAGTCCCTGTGCTTGCAGCAGGGAGGGCCGAAGGCGCCCCCCCGGATCTGGTCGCCCGCAGTTTAGCCCTGAGCCTCGCAGTAACCATCTACGTGAAAGAATATTTCGGACTGTTATCGCCTGTATGTGGATGCGCAGTGGCAGCAGGAGCAGGCTCTGCAGCCGGCCTGGTCATGCTTCGTGGAGGTGACGCTTCCGCTGTTGAAAATGCAGCTTCGGCAGTACTGGCGACTCTTGCCGGTATGCTATGTGACGGAGGCAAAGTAGGCTGCGCATTGAAAGTCTGGACAGCGGTGAGCACGGCTGAAGAATCAGCTTGTCTTGCTCTTAGGGGAGGTCGCATTCCATCAGGTAACGGCATCGTTGGATGTACTATCGATGAAACCCTGGCTACTTTGAGGCACATAGCTCGGGATGGCCTTTCTAACCTCGACCGCGTGCTCGTTGACGTAATGTGCCGGTGTTAATGCGATTGTAGCGACCTATATTGTGATAGTATTAGTCCCAATGTAGTAAACGTTTCAAAGGGGAGGCTATTCAGCAGAGCCTAAGTAGATCGCCATAAGTAATCGCTGGTTTTAGAAAGTAAACATACCGTGTGGGGTTACCGGTAATTGCAACGAGGGGCGTCACAATTCGGCCTCTGGCCTGCGGACCGGATTTTGTCAAGGCGACCTGCCGGGGAAGCTGTTCCCGAGTGCAACACCGGCAACCCAAGATTTTGGAGAATAAGTGAAAACTAACGGACTCATACTTAGAACCCGCAGTGATAGCCCCTCGCTCCGTTGCAGTATGATAGATTTATAGAAAGGAGGAGCCGTTGGTTTAGTATACGTTACAATAAGGGCAACCGGATTCTAGCTGAAGGAGATGATATAAAGAAACATTCCTAATTATGTCCACCTTGTGGCATGTGATTATTCATGACTTTCTCCGTGGTACAGAAAAGAGATACTTCACAATAGCGAGTTAATCAGACCAATTAAGGGAAAAGAACACAAAGCTGTTGTTATATTGAATTGCAGTTACGATAAGCCTTATTTCGACCAATCACTAAGATACGTAATACAGGAAGGGGGACAATCAATGCTGCAAGAGCAGACGGCCAAAGTACTGGATCAAGCAGGTGACTTTGCCACCACCTCTGTTCAAAAAGAGGCGCGAAAAGGTTTATGGTCGATGCTATTGATTAACGCGGGATATACCATGAACCTAAGTGTTGTTATGAGGGGAGGGGTGCTGGCAGCGATGTTGCCGCTTAACCAGATGTTTATGGTACTGGCTATTTCAGCCTTGATACAAGCGGCAATTGCTATACCAATAGGGGCGCTCGGTGCAAAATATGGTCTTAGCACACCTATGTTGGCACGTGAGGCATATGGAAGATATGGAAGTTGGCTGGTAGCGCTTACATTAGCGTTGTCTCTGGGGGTTTTCTGGTTCGGTTGGCAGGTAGCCCTATTTGCAGACACCATTGGCACAATTTTCCCTGGCAGTCTTCTGACATCCAGAGTTGTTGTTTGTATTTGGGGCGGTGCGATGATGACTTTAACTGCTGCTCTGGGGTTTAAGGCTATGGGTGTGCTTAGTTTTATCGCGGTGCCTATGATGGTTACGTTTTTGGGATATGGGGCGATAAGTGGATTAGCCCAGGCTAATCTCACTCTCGGGGAATTATTTAGTATGGTACCGTCAAGCCAAGGCACCATTTCAGAAGGCGTTACTTTGGTTGTGGGAGGTTTGGCTGCTGGTTGCATTGGAATGGCTGATATAACAAGATACGCAGAAAGTCCGCTTCAGGCTGGTATAAGCGGAACAGTTGGTTATCTTGGAGGCGCCGGCTCTTGTCTTTGTGCAGGTGCCTTCATCATAATTGCGGCAGAGCGGTTGTTAGGTTATTCCACATCAAGTCTGGTGGAAAGTTTTGCGAGTCTTGGATTGGGAATCGGCGGTTTCACAATGTTGATCTTGGCTCAATGGACAACAAATGACAATAATCTCTATTCCGGGGCTTTGGGCCTGACTTCAATGTTTAAGATCAGGAGAATCCTGGCAAGCATCATAATGGGTACGGTGGGCATTGTAATTGCTATAGCAGGCGTTCAGGACTACTTTGTGCCTTTTTCCATCATGTTGGGGAAGCTAGTGCCGCCAATGGGAGGAGTCATTCTCAGTCACTATTATTTCATTCGACCTCTGATGAAGGGCCGTTTAGGATCAGCGTTGCCCGAGACTGTTTCAGGAGTTAACATTATCGCTTTGTTCTCCTCCATACTTGCTTCGATAGTCGCACACCTGTGGGTTACCGCGGTTCCACCCCCAGTGGTGGGAATTCTTTGCGCTCTGATTACCAACGTCTCGCTTACTGTCATATTTGAAAGGTTAGGGATCAAATACACATGGGGCGAATATGCACGAAAAGATCTTGAATATTAGGGGGGTGGCCTATGTGAACGAAGACATGGAAATTGTTGTGCAGACAGAAAAAACGCTCTATTGGGGTATTGTCGTCTTGGGTGTTCTGAATTGTCTAGGATTGAGCGGGGCAGTTCCAGCGGACGTTTTCATTCTTTCCGTTAGCACGATAGTCCTTGTAGCAATGGGTATATCGGGATTATCCAGACTAAAATCTGATCTGCCGATAGAAAGCAGGCATCGCTACATCTTCTCCACTTCATATATGGCGTTGTCACTTGGCATTTCACAAGCGCTGCTCATGATTTCACCCTATTCCTTAGCACAAGGCTTGATAGTGCCGGCGTTGATAGTGGCATGTGGGTGGGTAGCCATCGGGATATACTCCATTGCGCGCGAGGCAATACTCAGTAGAGTTGTCGACTGGATGTGAATCCGTAATGCCATGCCGAAACCTAGCTACTGTTAAGGCTCTGAAATCCTCATAGAAAGTTATGTGGAGGTGACGCAATGAAAGTAAAAATCATTGTACCTATAGCTTTAAAATCATTCAGGATAAATGCAAAAAGAGAATATGAGCACTTTATCAGCAAAGGACGCATGTTCAAAGACTTCACTTATGATGTAGAAATCTTGGAGGAAGGTGAAGGGCCTCTCACTATTGAGTCACAATACGATAGTTCAATGGCTGAGTTTGGTTCAATCTCTTTGGTAGAAAAGGCAGAGCGCGAGGGATATGATGGTGTTGTCATCGATTGTTTCTGTGATGCCGGATATCACGCTTCCAGGGAAGTAGTTAATATACCGGTTGTTGGCGCTTTTGAGACAAGCATACGTTTTGCACAGTTGCTAGGCGATAGAATCGGCATAGTGGCTTTGGGAGATAACCGATTCCCCTCGATGCGTAGGAGAGCCCGTGCAATGGGGGCGGAGGACTCCATTGTGTCTATATCCAGCGTTGATATGGGTGTGGCAGAGCTTGGGTCTTACAAGAACAGGCTCATTGATGGTCTGGAAGCAAGCATGATAGGAGCTATTGAGAACGACGCCGCAGAAGTGCTAATACTCGGCTGCACCGGCATGATGGGCGTTGCAATGGCTGTACAGAATAGGCTTAAGCAAAAAGGCTACGATGTTCCCGTAGTCAATCCTGCCGAGACTTGCCTTAGGTTCATGGAGTGTTTGCTTGTGATGGGAATTAAACAAAGCAGAATGGCTTATCCTATGAAGAGCAAGAAACGGTAGAATTTTCGTTGCCGGCTCTTCCCACTGCTTATTGGGTGGTAGAGTTGGTTTCGTGTTCCAGAAGGCTCTCATAGAGACCCCGCCTTCCTTTCAGGAAGGATGAGGTCTCTATGTTTTCCACCCAAGACCCTGTTTTCAACGCTATTACGTATACACTGTTGCGCAAAGGAATCTTTAGAATGTGGTGCCGGGAGGTCCTTTCCGCGCTCAATTACAATATGAAGACGTTCTACAGGTTGTCGCCGGCCATCGGTTAGCCGTTACTGAGGGAGGAGTGCCTGAAGAATGGAGTATCCGGGCGCAAACGGCAAACGTCCGGGAGATTGAAGCTATCCGGCTTAGTTGCTTGGTATTTGACTGGAAGACTCTGGAAGGGGGGATCTGCTGCGTGAGAGAACTGATTATAGACGAGCAATTAGTTGAGGCAGCGGTGATCGGCGGGGCTGTACTAGGTGGCGGTGGCGGTGGTTCCATGGGCTGGGGGCGTGAACTTGCCGAGCTGGCTGTGCGCATGGGCACAGTCCGGCTGGTGGACATCGACACTATCGACGATAAAGCAATCTTAGTAACAGTGTCTGCCGTGGGGGCGCCTGCCGCCAAGGCGGCTTTGGTTAAGCCGGTGGCCTATGTCCGAGCAGTGGAGCTACTAACCGAAAAGGCCCAAATAAAGGCGGGTGGTCTCATAACTAACGAAAATGGCGGAACGGCTACTGTCAATGGCTGGTTACAGTCAGCAATCCTGGGCATCCCGGTAGTCGATGCACCGTGCAACGGTCGCGCTCATCCCACGGGGGCCATGGGGGCCATGGGGCTTCATGCTAAAGAGGGTTATGTGTCTTATCAAGCGGCTGCAGGGGGGGATCCCGCTCAGGGGAGATACCTAGAGCTGGTTGTCGAAGGCAATATTGAACAGGCGGCTGCCTTGGTACGGCAGGCGGCTGTACAGGCCGGCGGCCTGGTGGCCGTAGCTCGAAATCCCATTGATGCAGGTTATGTAAAGAAGAACGGAGCTCCGGGGGCTGTTCGCCAGTCGATAACGCTGGGTCAAGCCATGTTGACAGCCTGGTCCAAAGGAG
>JAAZEW010000167.1 GCA_012512055.1 Bacillota bacterium
ATTGCCGGGTTCCTTGTCATCATATTCATCATAGCATACCTAACTGACATGTCAGTGCCTCAACTCATTACCGACTCTCTTGTCAGAGTCGGGATGAACGGCATACTTGTCCTGGCAATGGTTCCGACGATAAGTTGCGGAGTAGGCCTCAATTTCGGCCTGCCGCTGGGCGTGCTAAGCGGTCTTGTAGGCGCACTCATTAGTATGGAGAGGGGCCTTACAGGCTTTTCCGGACTGTTCGCAGCTATTGCATTTGCTGTTCCCATAGCAGTAGTCGTAGGATACCTTTATGCATTGCTCTTGGAAAGCGTGAAGGGCCAGGAGATGATGGTGGGGACTTACGTAGGATTCTCCAGCGTGGCAGTTATGTGTGTCTTCTGGCTGATGGCACCGTTTAAGAACCCGGAACTCATATGGGCAATCGGGGGGAAGGGGCTAAGGTTTACTTTGACCCTGGGAAACCATTTCGGCAGGGTTCTCAATAATTTCGTAGTATTCCAATTGTTCGGGGTTAAGATATCCGCAGGACTCCTCGGCTTCTTCTTGTTATTTTGCCTGCTTATCTACTTGTTTTACAGGACCAAACTCGGTATAGCTATGTTAGCTGCAGGAGCCAATCCCGTATTTGCCAGGTCTGCAGGTATAGACGTGCGCAGAATGAAGGCGGTAGGGGTTGTTCTGTCGACTGTTCTGGCGGCCATAGGTATAATCGTGTATGCGCAAAGCTATGGATTTCTTCAGCTTTACATGGCGCCTCTGATGATGGCGTTCCCTGCAGTAGCTGCGATCCTAATAGGCGGAGCCAGCTTGCAGAGAGCGACTATATTCAATGTCATCATCGGCACGGTGCTGTTCCAAACCCTGTTGACCACTGCCCTACCTGTTACGAGCAGAGTGATCCAGGGTGACATTTCAGAGGTAGCCAGGCTGATTATTTCCAACGGCATGATTCTTTACGCATTGACACGTTCGACAGGGGGTAAGTAGCAAATGACACAGAGTTCGGAGCCGAAAACAGTCGAGTCAGGCCGACATGCCGGCTTGGATATACGCCACATAATCCTGACTAACGGTGTGCCCATATTGTTCCTTGCGCTCTCTATCACGATGGCGATGGTTGCAGGGCTCAATTTCACGTTTCTCCTCAATGAGGTGCTAACCCGGCTTGCCCGCAACTCTCTCTTGGTGTTATCACTCTTGATTCCGGTTACAGCAGGAATGGGACTGAACTTCGGTATAGTAATCGGCGCAATGGCAGGACAGGCTTCGGTAATTGCCGTGACCTACTGGGGCATTACAGGCGTTCGCGGATTCCTGTTAGCTTGCTTGCTCGCCACGCCTATTGCGGCAATCACAGGATGGCTTGCAGGACTGGTGCTGAACCGGGCAAAAGGACGCGAGATGATTACCAGTATGATACTGGGCTTTTTCGCCAACGGTATCTATCAGCTAATCTTCCTTTTCCTTGTCGGGCCGATAATTCCGCTTAAGAATCCGGCAATGCTGCTGCCTCAAGGGATTGGAGTGCGGAATACGGTTGACCTCATTAATATGGCCCAGTCTCTCGACAAGATCTGGAGGCCTGTCGTGGGCGGAGTGCGTATCCCCGTTGTCACGCTACTTGTCTCTTCAGGGATGTGCGTGGTTATCGGCTTCCTGATGAAGACCAAAATGGGCCAGAACCTGCGCGCAGTCGGTCAGGACATGCACATAGCCGAGGTAATGGGTATCAAGGTGGATAAGACCAGGATCATTGCGATGATTCTTTCCACGGTTATTGCAGGCTGGGGACAATTGGTGTTCTTGCAGAATATCGGCACGCTTAACACCTACAACAGCCATGAGCAGGTAGGCATGTTCTCAATAGCAGCTCTTCTCGTGGGAGGGGCGTCAACCAGGCGTGCTACGATCTTCCAAGCCATAGTGGGTGTTGTCCTATTCCACACTCTCTTTGTGGTCTCGCCCCTGGCAGGACAGAGGCTTTTCGGAGTGCCGCAAATCGGCGAGTACTTCCGCGTGTTTGTGGCTTACGGGATTATCGCTATTGCGCTGGCTCTCCACGCCTGGCAGGGACGGCAGGTTCGGCGGGAGGCTATTCGCGAGGCTATGCTTACGGAATAGGCTTATTCGGCAGTGCTGTCCGACAAGGCTGACAGACCCGGACCAATTCAATTATGTGGAGTTGTGATTCAGGACGCTCTGCTTCGTGCTGAAGGAAGCAGGGCGTTTTCTGTTTCGCTTCCTATCCTGAGCCGCGACGAGCGTGCTCCCGCCTGGAAAGCTCATTTCCAATTATCGCAGCCCCGTATGCCCCTGCGAATTGAGACGCGTCAGGGACCACGACCTTGAGCGAGAGTTTCTTCTCAAGAGAAAGCCTGACACCTTCGTTCTTACTGACCCCGCCGGTCAAAACAACATCAGGGGTAAGCCCGACTCTGTGAACCATCCCAAGCAGACGGTCGGCTACTGCATCGCATAAGCCACGGATTATCGCATCAGGCGCTGTTCCCTTGGACAAAAGGCTGATTACCTCGGATTCGGCGAATACCGTACAAGTGCTGGATATATTGACCGGCTTCCTCGCAGCTTTCCACATGCTTCCGAAGTCCAAAAGGGACGTCCCTAACCTTTCTGCCATCACCTCGAGAAATCTTCCTGTGCCTGCAGCGCATTTGTCGTTCATAACGAAATCGGCTACCATCCCCTCCTCATCAAGGCGGATGACTTTGGAGTCCTGGCCACCGATGTCAATCACGAGTCCTGCCCGAGCGGATAGGGCCTTCGCTCCTCTACCATGACACGTGATTTCCGTTATTGTCCTGTCTGCCGTTTCGACCCGGGCACGGCCATAGCCTGTTGAGACCGTATACAGAATATCCTTTTCAGTCAGTCCTTTATCACTGAGCAGGCGTTTTATGCACTCTCCTGCCGCAACATTCAGATCGGTTCCGGTGGGCAGCATGAAAGTGGATAGGATCTGCCCGTCCAGAAGGAGGACTCCCTTGGTTGCGGAGGATCCCACGTCAATTCCTATGATACATGAGCCTGGTTTCAATGTACTGACTCACCTCGAGTTTCTGATGTTTCGCGCCTCCATAAGCTCGACAAAGGCGCCAAGCCTTGTTAAGGATTGGGCTTCGCCGCTGTTCCTTGCGTCCACCCCGTCTCCGTCGAGATTCAGGAAGGGGATCCCTTGCTTTCCTAGGTGGTCTGAAAGAATGGAGGCTGCGCCGTTGTATTGCCTGCATCCCCATTGTGCAAATTGCACTACACCGTCGATGGAGAACTCCCGTACTATTCGGTTGATAACTTCCAGCCTGCGCTCTATCGGCCCCCATCCGGGATTCGCCATGATCTTTTTGGCCAGGCTTACATATGGCTCCCTGGCATCCAGAGGATCCCAGTACATATAGCTGAATTCCTCAAAAGCAATGGAAACCCCACACTCGTCCTCAAGGTAGTCAAAGAGCCTGGGACTGTAGTAGGGCTTTAAGTTGGACCAGGCAATCCTGAACCGTTCACCCCTTACGGGATACTTACCTGATCTGACAATGTCCCCGGCATGTTCGGCAAGAGCCTGATAGAACTTGGGAAGCCACCGGCTTCCCCATGACCAGAGAAACAACACTACGTAGCTCAATGCTTCCCGCCCTCGCCATGGAGACGGGATGTTGGCCCGTAGATTACAGAGATCGAGATAGTGGCTACGAGCAGCGTTTGAGTATGTGACAGCCTTGTCCATGTGATCCCCGGATAGGCCCGGCACCTCATGTTCCAAGCTACGCGCGACCTCCTCTATCTGTCTCGCCAACCTGTCCAGCGACTGAAGAGAATTCGTATAGGGTACGTCCAGAATGTAGAAAGGACAATCGTGATACCGGCTTATCTGATATAAGGATCGTTTGCCCCCGTCGCAAAGATGTGATGATACGACTACCGCAGCAGGCTTAGGTGCGAGTCCGAGGACTGAAACTCCCACTCCTGCCCTGTGGAAGCTACAGAGATCCGGGGAATACCATAGAGATTCACATGCTGCAAGGCTTTCGCCGGCAAATCCGAAACTCGCTGCGAATCCTGATGCAGCCTCAGGCAGAAAAGGCACCCCTCCCAGGCCGTAGATGAGTTCGTTCGGGACAAACGCGCTTGTGAAGATGCAGGGTTTTTCCCTCAGGTACGCGTGCTTGAAATCGTCTGCAAAGGACCGGATGGCATCAATCTGATGAGGCGCCCCACCTCGCCTTTCCATACGGTTAATTACCAGTCTGGCTGCGCTGTGAACCCAGCTCTTCCGTGCAAGCGTCCGGATGGTCTTGATACGCCGGGTTTCGCCCGCTATTTTCAGGTGTGATTTCCCTCTCCTGACTTCTCCCGGTGCCATCCGTCGCTACCTGCCTTCAAGCATTTCTCTAAACGCTTCTATCCGTGTCAGGGCCTGGCCTGTCTTTCCCACTCCATATTGACCTTCAAGGAGAAGAGCAGGGAGCCTGCCTAGAGTTTTAAGGCCGTGTTTTATCTCTATGAAATCGTAGTATGCCTGGTCACAGAATTTCGGAGCGAAGTATATGAGTCCTTCGGCACCGTGATCTGATGCAAGCTCATAGACGCGTTCGATCCGCTCTCTTCCTTGAAACATTCGTGGACAGGGTGTTTTACCGAGGTAGGCTTCAGCCAATGCATAGAAGGGCCGAGATGTGATCTTGCTGTCTACAACGAAGTCGTACGTCCTTGAGGGGAGGCATGAATCAATAAAGACTACATCTAACCCGGCGTTTTCGATACAGTCTATCAGTGATAAATCCAGCAAACAGGTTCCGCTGACTCCCACAGGAATCCTGCCTTTCTCGCGGCTGAGGGGAGTGGATTCAGATACTGTCTGACTTATCATCTCCTCGATTTTCCCAATGAGAGTACAAAACATTCCGGGCTCAAAATCCTGCGTGAAGCAGGGCATGGCTTCAGGGGAATCTTCGGCGGACCCAAAGCCGGCCAGGATCTGATTGACGCCTATGGCAACTTCAATCCCTCTGACAGCCGAAAGCTGTCTTCGGGACACTAAATCAAAGACATTAGAAAGCTCCGTGCGGATTTGGTTCATGCAGTTGATAGCGAGCACGAGTTTCTGGGAAAACTCACGGCAGTCGTGAATCTCTCTGTGGAGAAGCCGGGAGGCGAGGTTTTTCAATTCCTCTGCGTAAAACAAGATTGCATTCGGGTCACGTGTACGTGGAACATCCACAAAATAGACGGTGCGAGCCAGATTCCAGTATCTCAGCACGTCATAGGCCCTGCGCATTGCATCACAGGACTCAGCGATTGCAACTACGTCGTTATCTTTGTATTGCCGGACAAATGCCCTGGCATACGCGCAAAAATCCCGGGGCAGGTACCCCTCCATCGATGGGAGCGGTCCTTCGAATACGACTCTTGCAGCAGGTATCCCGGCTGCCAGAGGTATTTCATATGGTATGTAACTGCATGCCAAGTGGACCACGATAGCACCTCCGCCTACGGTTGTTCGGCCTCAGCGCTTGTTTTGCCAAAGCACCCATTCCCCTTCAGATCATCTCATTGGATCGAACCTGCGCAATCTGAGAGAATTCGCAACTACAGATACAGATGAGAAGGACATAGCCGCACCTGCAATCACCGGCGACAACAACCCCAAGGCTGCTATAGGTATCCCGATGATGTTATAGATGAATGCCCAGAACAAATTCTGGCGGATAATGGCTATAGTTTGACGGCTCAGCCTGATTGCAGCCGCAATCTGTCTTAAGTCATTTCGAACCAGGGTAATGTCAGACGCCTCTATTGCGATGTCAGTTCCTGCGCCCATGGCGATACCTACGTCTGCCGCGGCAAGCGCAGGTGCATCGTTGATTCCGTCTCCGACCATGGCTACTACCCGTCCTTCACTGCGGAGCCTTTCCACTTCCTTTGCCTTGTCTTCCGGGAGGACTTCTGCCAAGACCTTTTTGATCCCTGCTTGTTTTGCGATGAAATCAGCCGTGCGGCGATTATCGCCTGTCAGCATCACAACATCGATTCCAAGCTCAAGGAGGTCCAGAATCGCGTCCTTGGACGTCTCCTTTAGAGTGTCTGCTACACCGACGATGCCCACTGTGCTCCCGTCTACTGCAACGATCATGGCAGTCTTTCCCTGGGACTCCAGGATGCTTAGATTATCTCTGACACTGCCGGTGTCTATTCCTTGATCTGCCATTAGGCGGACAGTGCCTACCAGTACTTCTTTTGCGTGGACCTGTGCTTTCACTCCTTTACCGGGAATCGCCTGAAAACTTGACGGTTCCGCCGGGTTTAATCCCAGGGCTTCGGCATGCCTGACGATAGCCGTCCCCAACGGGTGCTCTGAACGGAGTTCGGCTGAGGCAGCAAGTGTAAGCATTTCGTCAATTGACGGTTCTTCGTCATCTGATGCGCTGATCGCAACTACACTTACTACTGAAGGCTCCCCCTTTGTCAGGGTTCCGGTCTTGTCCAGAACAACGGTATCGATTTTGTGAGCCCTTTCCAAATGCTCCGCCCCTCTGATCAGAATGCCTGACTCAGCACCTCTCCCGGTTCCCACCATGATGGCTGTAGGAGTGGCAAGTCCGAGAGAACAAGGGCAAGCAATTACAAGAACTGCCGTAAAGGCAAGGACTGCCCGGCCTGGATCTCCTGTAGTGATAAGCCATGCGGCGAGCGTCACCAGCGCTACAATGAGCACAGCAGGGACGAAGTATCCGGCTACTATGTCAGCTACGCGTTGTATCGGGGCTTTTGATCCCTGGGCTTCCTCAACCAGGTTGACTATCTGAGCCAGAACAGTGTCTCGCCCGACTTTTGAGGCCCGGAACTTGAGAGCGCCGTGCTTGTTGACAGTGCCACCTACGACATGGGCGCCCGGTAATTTTTCCACAGGTATGCTCTCACCTGTCAGCATAGATTCATCTACAATGGACGTCCCTTCGACGACTATGCCGTCAACAGGTATACGCTCTCCGGGCAGCACAACCACAATGTCCCCTTGGACGACTTCCACGGTATCCACTTGGATTTCAGTTCCTTCTCGAATGACACGGGTTCTTTGAGGGGTGAGTTGTATTAGTCTTCTTATGGCTTCGCCTGTCTTTCCTTTGGCGCGGGCCTCAAAATAGCGTCCTAAGAGGACCAGGGTGATGATGACAGCAGATGACTCGTAATACACGTGGCCCGGAGAGACAAAGGTGTGATATACGCTGAAAGCGTAGGCTGCTGTAGTACCCATGGCGATGAGGGTGTCCATAGTAGCTGTTTTGGCGACGAGCGCGGAAAACGCTCCCCGGTAGAACTGCCATCCTGCGCCGAATTGGATAGGTGTAGCGAGAGCAAACTGAAAGTATGGGTTTTCCAGCCAGGTGGGGACATGGACTCCGAATAAGTGGGACAGCATTAACGACATGAGCGGCAGGGAGAATACGGCAGAGATAAGGAAACTACGGAAATGACTCCTCATCTCTTGATGATGTTCTCTCTCAAGCCTGTCCGGTTCGCTTCTTCCATCTTTGGCCGTGTCTATCGCTTCAGCTTCATATCCTGTATCCCTTATTGTCTGTATTATGCGTGCGACCGAGGTGTCATTAGGGGCATAAGTGACTGTAGCTCGTCCGGTTGCCAGGTTTACAGTTGCACTGACAACTCCGGGTGTGTTTTCAAGTGCCTGCTCCACGCGACGGACGCATGAGGCGCAGTGCATGCCGGTAATCCTGAATACCTGCTCTTTTTTATGCTCATTATTTGCAGGCCCCATATCTACACCCCCGAATTACTTCGCAAACTTAGTGAGGACGTCCATGAGTTCTTCTATAGCTTGTTCATGGTGTTCTTCTCTTATCGCGGAAATTACGCAACCGCGCATATGCGATTTTAGGAGAGCCATTCCTACCTTACTGAGAGCAGCCCTTGCAGCGATTATTTGGTTCAATATGTCAATGCAATATCTCTCTTC
>JAAZEW010000380.1 GCA_012512055.1 Bacillota bacterium
ACGCTGCATCTTTCGCTATGGTGTTTAGCATGGCCGTTGTGGTTACAGGCGCCTATTTGGTGATGTTCTTCTGGGCAGGATTCGCCAAAGCCTCCACGTACAGCAGAGCAATTCTTCTTGCGATATTTGTTCTGGTGATGGTAGGGGTAGGTGCGGCAGGGCGTTCACCTGCGATTCAGAATATTGCGCGGATGATTGAAGCGAGTTCATGGGTGCCGGCAATGACAGTAATTATCAGCTTGGCTGTCTATTGGGCCTGTTGTGCGGCGTCCGTCCTGAGAGTGAAAGCGAAGGATTGGTCGTAAGATGCGGAAAAAGCGATGGGCCGGTCGTAACATATACAGGTAGCATGGTAAATCATGCGAGGGCAAACAAAATGATCCCAGGAAAAACGCGGAAAGCCGCGTTTTTCTTTACATTTTGCTTGTTGTTATGCCAACGATATGCTAACACTATGATGGTGATGAAACACGATCAAGATAGACAAGAGAATAAACAAGGATGGATCACCCAGGACGCAGGTGCGCGTGGTCGAGGGTTATCGCCCCGATGTAAATGCCAAAATTCTAAGCTTCATAATCTTTACCTCAAATTTCAACTTTTTCTTACAGGACTATTTATGCTGTTACTGCCGGGGGGCGGTTACAGTAATCGTCAACATCTCACTCATGTACATAAGCGTAACATTAACGCCCACATCGTTTTTTCCGCTGAAGGATGCCGTGTCCTCCGCGTTCATCTCAAACACATCTTGCGGAAAGTCTTTTTTTATCGTTTCAAAATAGAAAGATGCATCCTCTTTTTGAACCGATTCCAACGAGATCACGACGGAATCAGGTCTCTCCAGCACGGCATTAACTGTTCCGTTCTTAAATTCGGGAATGATGTTTGCCAACTCCGACGTCGGCCACTTGTTGCTGCCAAAGGTTACTGCCTCACCGTTTTGTCCCTTGACGGTAACCTTGTCTCCGTCAATATCTATGTCGCCGCCACCGGCTTGCTCGACGATTTTTTCCGCAAGCGCCTCTCCGGCCTTTTCCTCCAATTTTTCTTTTGTACCGCATCCGGCAAGCGAAAAGACCAGCATAAAGGCCAAAAGCCCGATCAAAATCTTCTTCATATCATCCCTCCCGGTTCAAGCACAGCTGTTTTGTAGCTGCCCTATTTTTGATACTCAATGGACACAAGATTTTCCTGGCCTTTATAAGAGAAGCTCATCATGCTACTATCCTTGAAAGCGAGAAATTCCATGTGGTCACTTTTTATATCCGGCTGTGTATCAAAGCTGAAGCCTGCTGATGTTAATTCGCCAATGTAGCTTTTCACCTTTTCAGCATTTTCCACTGTAATCTCAAGACGAATCATGCCATCTTCCCGCAGAATTTGGCCAATGTACCCCTTAAGCTGCGGAACTCCGGGCAGGTCTGCAGAGGGCCATGCTTCTCCTTCACCCTCGGGAATTTGAGGACCGCCGGAGACGCCCTCCAATCCGGTCAGAATGATGTATACGGATATTTTTCCGGAATACTTAGGATTAGATTTCATAGCATCTTTACTAAGCATGATGGAATAACCAACACCGTCCAGCTTTGCGGTGATCATATAGCCGTCCGGCATTTCAGTCGTACTTAAGCTTTTCGCATCCTTCAGTGCACCCTCATAATAATCGCACAGCGTATCGATGTCATTGTCACTTACATAACTGACCTCTAGACCTTTATTCGCAGGGTTTTCCCTCACATCAAGTATCTCGGCATCCGCTGCCAGCGGCAAAATTTCCTTACGATAGCTGTCTGGCAGGATTACTTCATCACCTTTGGCTGTGCCCGATGATGAGCTTATATCAGTGGCAGTTCCATTATTACTGGATACTTCTTTAGCTGCTTCACTGCTTTCCTTCCCTATGGCAGGTGATTTATCTCCGCAACCGGCAAGCAATAACGTCAATACAAGCATAAAAGTCCAAATCAAAATCTTTCTCATATCGTATCTCCCATCATTTTGCTTTTGAAATAAATTTCATGATTATCAATATTGCTATCTTGTTGTGTCTTCATACTAACTGCCCCCTTAGTTTCATTTTGACAGACTAATGCATGTTTGCTTCTAAAGGCTATTGAGTCGATGAAGCATAGAATGAACTACACCTAGAGCCATATAATATCAGACAGGACCATCTCTCCGGTTTCAAAAGTAATCTTTCTTTTTATAGAAAACTATTCAGCAAATGACTAAAAAGCATCTGGTTTATAAAAACCAAATGCTTTTTAGATGCTACTATAGACCTATTCTTGTAAATATCGCATTTTCGTATGAAAAAGCAGCTTTAACCTTAGCTTTATTCATCTCTGATCAATGACTTTTTATATGCTAAAGGTGACATGCCTTCCTTTTGTTTAAAAGTAGTCGAGAAATGGGCATTATTTACGAAACCACACTGTCTGGCGATCTCTTGAATAGAAACTCCTGTTGTTTCCAACATTTCTTTTGCTTTCCGATGCCTGCAATCCATTATATATTGGTATGGAGTTATACCCACGTACTTCAAAAATACCTTCTGCAAGTGAGGGGGACTGATATAGATAGCATCACAAATGTTTTTGATTGTAATATTGCTGCTGTAATAAGTCTCGATATATTTAATAGCCTTCTGCACAATATCCTGAAGGTTCTGCTTATTATGACCGGTTGCATTAAATTCAGAGTTGGAATCTCTTAATAATTGTATAGCAATACGAGTTTCCAAGCTCTTAATCATTAGGGGATTGGTTTCTTCGTAATTTAGGACCTCATATATTAAAGCCTCTATTCCTTCTAAAAGTTGATGACTATATGTATTATTCGGCTTCTTAAACGAGAGGTTTCCCTCTCCCCCCGTTTGTAGGTAGATATCTTGCATGAATTCTTTATTGACGCAGACTGTCATATATTTAGCCGGGGAAGAGCTACTTAACGGGTGAACCAATATGTCATCGCCGGGAGTCATACAAATTAGGCTACCTTTCTTAAACTGATGTTCCTTTGATCGAATTGTGGCTCGTGGGGGAGTCGTGAAACAGATCACAAAGTGGTATTCCTCCACATACATTTTTTTATCAATAACAAACTTCTCAGGAATGAAAATTGCAATACGACTAGTAATAATCGATTTTGTGTTATTATGAATATTAACTGGAATCTTTTTCACAAAGTAGTCAAAGTTTTTTCTCATATCCATCACCGCCCATTTGTTCACTGGGAAATTGTACACACCTGACCGCTGAATCTATGATTGTCAATTCCCATTTATTAAGTGCCATAAGAGACACGGAAATATTTCTGGCAAGAAACTATTTACTCATATAAGAGGATGCTAGTCTTTTTCCGGCACCAATTCCATAATATCTTCAAATCCTACATTCAGGGCGGTGCAAACTTTTATCAGAACATCCATACTGACGTTTTCATTTTTAGAAAGCTTCGCAATCGACGAAGGACTGATTCCCGCAGCCGCCTGCAAATGTTTCTTTTTCATATCGCGGTCTATCAATAATTTCCAGAGCTTTTTATAGCTAACAGTCATCTTTGCCACCTCTTAGTCTGCAATATTTCCCATCATCCCATAAGTTCTTCAAATATGCGATAGTAAGTCTGCATTTGCGAAGAAATTTTTCGTTTGCGGTCATAATGATGGTTATATACGATGCTATCGAGTGCCCATAATAGGTCGGCTCAATTCTGAGTTGACCTACTACATCTTGTGAACTGTAAAAGTCGGGTCGGGTCAAACCGGACTTTGTGCTATAATATTAAAAGTACTAGACACTACCTGTTTTCTACCAATGCTCATCCCTTGATAGTCTCTATCCGGGATCGGAGTCGTCAGGTTTCCCCGGCAGGCGAAGTTCTGCAGTTCACTAAGTAGTTCGTATCATTAGGCCCGGGAGCGGTTGGAGTTGTGAAGTTTGCGGAAGAGGGTTGCGATTGTGGAGCTTGCGGAATAGGGTCGAGATTGTGGAGCTTGCGAAGCGGCAGGAGTGATCATGTTAAGCTTGTGGCGGAGTGTTCGGCTCATAGCCGAATCTGCCGAGCCCACGTCCAATTCGCTCTCTCGTATGTTGGATGGGTTAATATAGAGGGGTGCGCTTTCATAGTAATATGAGTGAGCCCTCTTGATATTGCAG
>JAAZEW010000168.1 GCA_012512055.1 Bacillota bacterium
AAGCTTACGGCAGGGACAATCCAGGCTGCAGTTTGGCCCATTTCAGCCATATGCTGTGGAAAAGATATCAGGAGCTTTGTGGATAGAAAATAGATGGTAGCTGCTATGGCTTCTCTGGTCCCTATCTTGTCTTTACCTGCCATGTCTTTCCCCTTTCAGGTTTTCCGGCTTTGCTTTTTCACTGTTGCGTCCGTCATTTGCCTGGGAAGTACCGCTCCTCTTGTTCTCGTCATGGCCTTTGATCCAGCCACGGGATATACGCGGCTGTCTTTCTTCTTGTTGAGGCTTTAGAAAAGAAGGGCGAATTTCCGATTTCCAAACCGGAAACCGGAAAAGCGCATCCCCGCTGGAACGGGTGTGTGGCGCTACAGGCGACATGTACGGCACGCCAAAGGACTTGAGGTTCACATATGTTACAAGCTGAATGAATACGCCGATGGCAACACCGTAGAAGCCAAGGGCTGCTGCAAGCAGGATGTACATGAAACGATACAGTCGAATCGCAAAGGCCATGTTGAAGTTGGGTACTGCAAATGCCCCCAAAGCTGTAATAGCCACTATCACTACCAGTATAGGACTGACTATCGACGCTGCTACAGCGGCCTGTCCCAGGATCAAAGCCCCCACTATTCCAAGGGTGGGCCCGATTACACCGGGGATTCTGACGCCTGCCTCGCGAATTAACTCGATAGAGACCTCCATTATCAACACCTCAATGGCAGTGGGGAAAGGGACTTTTTCTCGGCTTGCGGCTATGGCCAACAGAAGATCTGTTGGGATCATCTCCGGATGGAAGTTGGTCAACGCCAGATACACAGCAGGCAGAAATATTGCTAATATGAGGGCAAGCATTCGGACTAGTCGAAGAAATGCACCAAAAGGCCATCTAAGGAAATAGTCTTCAGCCGATTGCAGGAGCGACCAGAATGTAGCCGGGAGCACCAGCCCAAAGGGGCTTCCATCAAGCATGATCCCGACGTACCCTTCCGCCAGAAATGCTGCCATTCTATCCGGCCGTTCCGTGGAGATGGTTTGCGGTGCAAGGACATAGGGTTTCTCCTCTATGAATTGCTCTAGGATTCCTGTGTCCTGTATATGGTCTGACGTGATTGTTTGTATCCTTTTCCTCGCTTCGTCTACCAGTTGCGGGTTGGTCAGGCCCTCTATGTAGAGGAGTGCGCAGTCAGTTCTTGACAGAGTACCTACTTTCAGCATTTCGGTAATGAGATCAGGTGTACGCATTCTCCTTCTAATAAGCGCCAGGTTACTTCTTAGAGTCTCACTGAAGGCTTCTTGGGGGCCGCGGACCACCATTTCAGCGGAAGGTTTCTCTATGCCCCTGTGTTCCCAGGCCCGGGTCTCTATAGAGAGAGCGATGTCACTTCCATCAATAAGCAGGCACGTAGTGCCTGAAAGAACATCCTCGATTATTCCCCTGAGGTTGTCCTTTTCCGTTACTTGATTGCCCGGAAGCAATCTTCTCTTGACTAGTTCCAGGCAGTTTTGTGTTCTCTCGGTATCGTCCAAATTAGCGATGAGCATAAGAGGTTGAAGTATAGCGAAGTTAATTGCATCTCTGGCAGCCAATCCTTCCATGAACAAGATTGCCGCTTCCGTCTTAGGATCCGTCGGTATGTCAAACTCCCTTATGACCACATCTGCGTTGGTGCCATAGTGAAGAACTCTCTTTAGCATCTCCATGTTCTTATCGAGGCTTTCTGCAAATGGTTTTACTTCGTCTCCGTTTGCCTTGCCGGTAGAAGGGGAAATCTCAGACGATGTCTCAGCCAAGAAAGCCCCAGGCGAACCCCCAAATGACTTTTCGCGCGGGAGATCTGCCGTCAAAGGGCTGGTAAAATCGAATTCCGGCGTTAGTTTGATGCCTTCCGGCCGCTTCGATTGCACCCTACTTGGGCGGGATCGGGATTTACGTCTGTCTTTAATGCGTTGCCTGGCAGATCGGGTGTCCTGCCCGGATTCTGACTGCCCTTGTTGAGTAATGGCGGATTCCGGCAGAACACCGGCATCAGGCACAGTTTTGGTTCTGTCGTTCGGAGGGTCATATGACAAAAGCGAGATGAACTTCTGAAGCAGTATGTATGTTAATCCCACATAGGAACCTCCGCTCTTGCTACTCAATGACAACCAGGGGACTGCTTAATTTAGGTATTCCCCGGTGATGCTCAAGTATTCTCATATGGCACAGGATAAACCCGCAATTTACGCAATGCGTTGACTCTCAAGCCCTTCACACAAGTTCTTCACGTGGGCTCGTTGATATGGTTATTGTAGTGTGGTATACTACGCATTGGCGTTATCACGCACGCTTTTTGACTCAGGTATCGGTGCCCTTGATAAGGGTCATACCGGGGAATGACAGAAGCGGAGGAACAACCGAACAGGGAGGAGGTGAGATTATGGCAGTAGTCACTATGAAGCAACTACTTGAAGCCGGCGTCCATTTCGGACATCAGACCAGGCGTTGGAATCCTAAGATGAAGCCGTATATCTTCACCGAGCGTAACGGAATATACATTATTGATCTACAGAAGACTGTGAGGATGATGGAGGACGCATATGCATTCGTAAAGGATGTAATAGCGGACGGAGGCACTATCCTATTTGTCGGTACAAAGAAGCAGGCCCAGAGCACTATCAGAGAGGAAGCAGAACGGTGCGGGATGTTCTATGTTAACGTGCGGTGGCTGGGCGGAATGCTGACTAACTTCCAAACCATAAGAACGCGCGTCCGGCGCCTCCAAGACATTGAGAAAATGGAGATCGATGGTTCTTTTGAGGTGCTGCCGAAGAAGGAAGTCCTTCAGCTTATGAAGGAGAAACAGAAGCTTGAGAAGTTTTTAGGTGGCGTCCGTGATATGGCGAGATTACCTGATGCGGTCTTCGTAGTGGATCCACGTAAGGAGCGAATAGCAGTGCAAGAAGCGAGAAAGCTCAATATTCCAATAATCTCTATAGTAGACACAAACTGTGATCCCGACGAAATTGACTATGTCATTCCCGGCAATGACGATGCTATCCGTGCCATCAAATTGATATGTGGCAGGATTTCAGATGCAGTCATTGAGGGCCTCGAGGGCTTGGATGCAGAGTCGATGGAAGCTGCATCTCCGGTCGGAGAAATCAGAGAGGACGAGATTGTCAGCGAGATCGAAGACAGCGTAACTGACGTTCCGGAGATGCCTCTTGATAACGATGTCGTGGAGATAGTTGAGATGGATGACGTGGTTGACAGCGGTGACAACCGATAGTCTATGTAAGGAGGTAGGACTTGTGGCTATTTTAGCCGAACATGTTAAGGAACTACGGGAAAGAACCGGCGCCGGTATGATGGATTGCAAGAAAGCCCTTGCTGAGACCGGCGGCGATATGGAAAAGGCCGTGGCCTATCTCCGTGAGAAGGGCCTGGCGAAAATGGTGAGGAGAGCCGGAAGGGTAGCCGCAGAAGGGATCGTCGAATCTTATATCCACCATGGGAGTAAGATCGGAGTTCTCGTCGAAATCAACTGTGAAACTGACTTTGTGGCCCGGACAGATGATTTCCAGGCTTTGGCCAAGGAAATCGCTCTCCAGATTGCAGCCACCAGGCCTCTTTTCCTATCACGAGAAGATGTTCCCGAGTCAGTGCTGGAGAACGAGAAGGCAATTCTGAAGGCCCAGGCGCTGAATGAAGGTAAGCCGGAGAAGATTGCAGAAAAGATCGTGGAAGGACGAATTGAGAAGTTCTACAAAGAAACGTGTCTCCTGGAGCAACCTTACATTCGTGACGCTGAGAGGACTGTGCAAGATCTGGTGATGGAAGTCTCAGCCAAGACAGGTGAGAAGATGGAGATTAGCCGGTTTACCAGATATGAAGTGGGGGAAGGCGTAGATAAGTCCGAAAAGCAGACATGCGTTCTTGGCTGATTAGCGACATTGTGGAGAAGGGAATGGCGGAGGGTGAGAGAATCCCGGGTTAATCCTAAATACAAAAGGATTGTACTGAAATTATCAGGCGAAGCACTGGCCGGGCCCAGGGGCTACGGCATAGATCTGGACGTGGTGCGGGTAATCGCAGAGGAAATCCGTGATGTCCACGGCCTGGGTGTTGATACTGCAGTTGTTGTAGGCGGCGGAAATATCTGGCGTGGCGTTCAGGCTCAGGCAGCGGGTATGGATAGAGCTACCGCTGATTACATGGGGATGCTGGCTACCATAATAAACGCCTTATCCCTCCAGGATTGCCTGGAGAAACTCGGGGTTGACACACGGGTTCAAACAGCCATAGAGATGCGGGAGGTCGCGGAACCCTATATCCGAAGAAGAGCTATTCGTCATTTGGAAAAGGGAAGAGTCGTAATATTCGCAGGGGGGACAGGCAACCCGTATTTTTCTACTGACACCGCAGCCGCTCTCCGCGCCGCAGAGATTGAAGCTGAGATCTTATTGATGGCAAAGAGGGTAGACGGAGTGTATGACAGAGATCCCCTCTCGGATCCCAATGCCAAGCAGTTCAAATGCCTAACATACCTTGAGGTCATAGAAAAAGGCCTCGGAGTCATGGATTCAACCGCAGCCTCTTTGTGCATGGACAACGGAATTCCTATCGTCGTTTTCAACCTGATGAGGTCAGGGAATGTGAAAAGGGCCGTTCTCGGAGAAGATATCGGCACCGAAATCAGGGGGGAGTAGTATGCCGGACGACGATTATCAGAAGACTGAAGGCAAGATGAAGGATGTTGTGGAGGCAACTCGGAAGGAGTTCGCATCAATCAGGACAGGCAGAGCGAATCCTGCTTTGCTGGACAGGGTTAATGTAGAGGCTTACGGTGATGTTTACCCCATCAATCAAGTGGCCAGCGTTTCTGTGCCCGAACCTCGTCTTCTCGTAATTCAACCGTGGGATCGCAAACTTGTCTCTGACATCGAGCGCGCTATTCTCAAGTCAGACCTGGCTCTTACGCCTATGACCGACGGCTCAATTATTAGAATTCCCATTCCCACGCTTACTGAAGACAGGCGCCGCGAGCTGGTGAAGGTAGCCAGAAAGGTTGCTGAAGAGATGCGCATTCGCGTACGGAATATCAGGCGCGAGGCCATTGATATCCTTCGCGAACAAGAGAAGATGAAAGAAATTACTGAGGATGACTTGAGGCGGGGACAGGACGATGTTCAGAAGCTGACTGATGCATTTATTGCTGAGATTGACAGTCTGCTTGAGACTAAAGAAGCTGAAATTATGGAATTCTGAGAGGGGGTGGCCGGGTTGCCACATTTTATCACTGATGAGTGCACGAAGTGCGGAACATGCGCAGATGTATGCCCCTTTGAAGCGATCAGCGAAGGAGACGACAAGTATGTGATCGACCCTGACGTCTGCACTGATTGCGGAATGTGTGCGGAGGAGTGTCCGGAGGACGCCATAATAGAAGAAGAATAATTCACATAATCTTGATTTTGAAGGGGAGGTTTACCTCCCCTAAACATTTTATATGGGTCATAATTGTGCGGCATATTAATGAAACTGAGGAGGTTTAGAACGTACAGGTGCTTACGAAGATCCTCTCCCGTTTGTTACCGGGCGCAACACGGCAGGTCGCAAAGAGGGCCGAAGGTATAGATTCCCTCAAGGTGGAAGTCGGCCGGGGTAAGCTTCCTCTCCATGTAGCAATAATTATGGACGGCAACGGAAGATGGGCCCGGCGTCAAGGCCTTCCGCGGCTGTCAGGCCATGCAGCAGGCGGAAGAACAGCAGAAGAGATCATAAAGTTTGCAAAGGACATAGGAATAAAGCATATGACGCTTTATGTATTCTCCACTGAAAACTGGAGAAGGCCGGAAGATGAAGTCAAGGGCCTTATGGGACTTCTCGTGGAAATGTTCGAGAAAAGGCTTGAGGACCTGGTTGATTATGGAGCCAGGATCAGAGTCATCGGACGTAGGGACAGGTTGCCTCAGGACGTGCTTCGTGCGATAATCAGGGTTGAAGAGAGAACCCGGGCAAATGCCGAAATATTCGTAAATCTTGCCATAGATTACGGCGGCCGTGACGAGATAAGAAGGGCTACGCAAGAGCTGGCACAGAAGGCGGTCTTGGGTGAGATTCTGCCTGAGGCTATTTGCGAGGAACATGTAAGTTCTCATTTGGATACTGCCGGTGTTCCTGATCCTGACCTGGTAATTCGTACCGGGGGAGAGATGAGAATATCCAACTTCCTCATCTGGCAGTCTGCCTATGCTGAACTGGTGGTTACTCCTCAGCTTTGGCCGGATTTCCGAGATCGGGATCTTCTTTCCGCAATACTGGAGTATCAGCGCAGGGATCGAAGATTCGGGAGTCTGTAGAATGTCCGGCATCTCCTTGATAGGAGGGTTCTGACTTGAACCAGAGGGTTTCCAGTGCGATCATGGCAATACCCCTCGCACTCCTGGTCATATTCTTGGGTAGGGCCTGTCTGGCTGCTACCTTACTTGTGTTGGGGTTACTGGCTGTAAGAGAGTTCTACAACCTTGCTCAATTCTCAGGTTACGGCCCGTTGGAGCAAGTAGGAATTATCGGCGTCATAGCCTTTGTGGCTTTAGGTTATTTAGGCATACAGCAGGGTATAGGCCTTGTTGTGACGTGTATAGTCATCTTGAGTCTGACGTGGCAAACACTGGTTTTCGGAGGCCGGAACGCAATTGCCAATTCTGCCGTAACTGTGCTGGGATCGGTTTATGTCGGCCTGCCAATGGCGTCAGCGCTTATGCTGCGCTACGCAGGCGGAGAGCGGGCCGGGTTCGGCTATCTGTTAATGGCTATTCTTACTGTGTGGGCCACCGACACAGGAGCATATTACGGCGGCAAGGCCCTGGGTAAGCGGAAGCTCGCGCCCACGGTAAGCCCGAACAAGACTTGCGAGGGGGCGATCATAGGCTTGGCTTTTGGCGTCGCAGCAGGTGTTGTTATCAGGTGGTTGGGCGCTGCCTTACTGTGGTGGCCGCATCTTGGTCTCGGCCACAGCCTTATCCTTGCTGTCATAACGTCGGTTACGGGACAGATGGGGGATTTGGCGGAATCTGCGTTCAAAAGAAGTGCGGAGGTCAAAGACTCCGGCGTTTTCATGCCCGGGCATGGTGGGGTCCTGGACAGACTTGACAGCTTGCTTCTTGCCCTTCCTTTAGTGTACTATTATGTACGACTTTTTTTGTCGTGACTAAATTACGCTTTTGCGTTTCCTCGAGGTAGGCGTGATGCAAAAAGTATCCGAGGGTTGGCGGTATTTTCTCATATGGGGCGCTGTGCTTGCTGCATGCTATCTTGTGGCGAGATATATGTTGTCTCTTTTTGCTCCTTTCATAGCTGCTCTTGTTTTAGCAGCTATTATTGATCCGGTTGTGGAACTACTTACAAAGCGCTTTCGTTTTAGGAGAGGGGTATGTACCTCTGTCTCTCTGTTACTTGTATTTGTCTTGCTGTCAGTTGGGATTGCTTTGATGGTTGTTAGAATTGTCCTTGAAGTGCAAGACCTGTATCGCGCGTTGCCACTTTTTAATATGAGCCTTGAAGAGATCCTTGGTAAGGCCATTTTGCGGATAGAAAACGTAACGAAAGATCTGCCGGATTCTGTGATAGAGGCGGTGAGAAGAGCGCAATCCCGACTGTATGCAGGCCTTGAGGGACTTCTTTTGGGTGTCACCGGTGTTATCATGAGTCTTCCACGAGTCAGCATTAATGTCATTGTCAGCTTCTTTGCGGCATTTTTTATCAGCCGTGACAAGACGGAGCTCTCACAGTACATGGCGAATCTGGCGCCCATGAAATGGCGGGAAAGAGCTACGCAGGCAAGAGCAGGGCTGATCTCAGCATTACTAGGATTTATTAGGGCTTATCTCATTTTGATTACCGTAACAACTGTTGTGAGCATAGTCGGCTTTACAATTGCCAAAATCAGGTATGCCTGGATTCTTGGAATCATTGCAGGGATCCTGGATCTTATTCCGCTGGTCGGGCCCGGATTGCTGTACGTGCCTTTGATCATCTTTTATCTTGCGGTAAGGCAGTTTCACCAGGCCATAGTAATCGCGGTTCTCATGGCGATCCAGTTCTTTGTCCGTAAAGGCATAGAACCGAAAGTGCTCGGGAGCAGTCTTGGTATTCATCCCCTTTCGGTGCTGGTTTCCATGTACCTTGGGTATAGGCTGCTCGGCGCTGTCGGAATGTTCGTCGGACCGCTTATTGCAGTTATCCTGAAAGTGATGGTCAAAGTAGGGATATTGCCTTCGTGGCCCAAGGAATAGGAGGGGGCTTATTGGCGCGGTCTGTTGTAGTATTGGGATCCACAGGGTCCATTGGAACGCAAACGCTTGAGGTGGCCAAGTGGCACCGAACTGATATTGAGATAGTGGGGCTCGCAGCCGGCGGGAATGTCGACGTTTTGGAAGAGCAGGTAAGGTTTTGGCGTCCCCGTATTGTGGGTATTGCAGAAGAAGATGCTGCCAGACTGTTTAGGGACAGGGTCCGCGATCTCGATGTGGAGATCATAGGCGGAAAAGAAGCATCTTCCGCTGTTGCGTCTCATAGCGCTGCAGACCTTGCAGTCTGTGCCATCGTTGGAATGTGCGGGCTTATTCCGACGATCCAAGCTATAGAGAGTGGGAAAACCATAGCTCTTGCCACGAAAGAGGTGTTGGTGGCAGCCGGGCAGATAGTAATTAATGCAGCGTCCCGGCACGGTGTGGAAATTCTGCCTGTAGACAGTGAACACTCTGCGATATTCCAATGTCTGGAGGGGCACGATATACTCAGTGTGGAAAGGCTGATCCTTACCGCGTCAGGCGGCCCTTTCCTTGGGTTTTCAAAGGAAGAAATGGAGACTGTCACCTTGATGGAGGCTCTCCGCCATCCAACGTGGTCTATGGGCCGGAAGGTCACAATAGACTCTGCGACCCTGATGAACAAGGCGCTTGAACTCATAGAAGCAAGGTGGCTTTTTGGAATAAGCCCGGATAGGATCCGTGCAGTAATTCACAGGCAGAGTATTGTCCACTCCATGGTAGAGTTTATTGACGGGTCTATATTGGCTCAGCTTGGCTCACAAGACATGAGGCTTGCGATTCAACATGCTCTTTTTTTCCCAAGACGGGTTAAGGGGTATTGTGATAAGATTAACCTTACAGAATCGGGAGCCCTCACCTTTGAGGAGCCCGATCTGGAGAGGTTCCCTGCTCTTCGTCTCGGCTACGAGGCTCTGGAGGTAGGAGGCACTCTTCCTTGCGTAATGAATGCCGCTAATGAAGAAGCGGTAGGCTTGTTCATGTCAGGACATATCGGGTTTTGCGATATTGCAAGACTTGTAGAAGGCACTATGTCAAGCCACGAGGTGCTGGGGGGTTCGTCGCTGGAGGAAGTATTGGCTGCTGATTCCTGGGCCAGAGAGCATGTCCTCCGGCGCGCCGGAATGATAGGGAGATGATTCTGTGCTTGGTTCTGCGCTTATGATAATCATCGCTTTTGCTTTTGTATTCCTCACCTTTGCCCTGTCCCATGAATTCGGGCATTTCATTGTGGGTAAGGCTGCAGGTGTGCGGGTGTACGAATTCAGCTTGGGTTTTGGCCCCAGTATTCGTCAATTCAAACGAGGGGAGACTGTATACTCCTTACGAACTCTCCCGGTCGGGGCATTTGTGAAGTTTGCAGGGCTGGATGAACCCTCTGATCCTGATGACAATGTTGAGGACGAAGATCCCAGGAGCTTTCGATCAAAGCCTATTATCCTAAGAATCCTCACTATCCTGGCAGGCCCTTTCATGAATTTCGTTGTGGCCTTCCTTCTGTTCGCCATAGTCTTCATATCTGCGGGCGTGCCTTCAGCGGTGATTGGAGAAGTGTACCCTGACACGCCTGCTTGGCGCGGGGGCATCGTGGCAGGTGATAGGATTATCTCCATCGATAACACTCGTACTGATACTATCGGTGATGTGAAGGACAAGATTTGGCAGAATCCCGGGCGCCCGTTGACTTTTACAATTGAGCGGGACGGAGCGACAATTGAGCGCGTAGTGACTCCGGAGAGAGATGAAAGTACACGTGGAGGCGTTATCGGTGTAATGCTTTCAGAGATTTGGGCACGGAGAGGTTTCCTTGAATCTGTAAGTCGAGGCGCAAGTTTCACCAGGAACATGTCAAGGAATCTCCTGGCAACTCTCTGGAGAATGATTACAGGTAAGGTGAAACCTGATGTAGCAGGCCCGATAGGAATCGCTCAGGCAGTAGGGCAGACCGCGAAGTTGGGTTTTGTCAATGTCCTCTACCTTGCAGCTTTACTCAACGTGAATCTCGGACTCCTGAACCTTCTTCCAATACCTGTTCTTGACGGAGGGTGGATCGTACTCCTTTTGCTCGAGGCTATACGCAGGAAACCTCTCAGTGTAGAGCAAGAAGCGTTCGCCCGGATGATAGGCATGGCTATACTCGGACTCTTGATCGTCTTCGCCACATTCTCAGATATTGCCAGGCTGGGCGTGCTGGGAGGTTGAGCATGAGGGAGGAGTGACTCTTGCTGAAGATTACAAGGCGTAGATCCAGGCAGGTCATGGTAGGACAGGTAGGCATAGGGGGAAGCGCCCGTATCTCCGTTCAGTCAATGACCAAGACTGATACCGGAGATATTGAGGCAACCCTATCTCAGATACGGAGGCTCAAAGACGTAGGCTGCGATATAGTAAGGTGCGCTGTCCCTGATATGGAGGCAGCAATGGCCTTACGGGAAATCAAGAAGAGTTCTCCTCTTCCCGTGGTGGCGGATGTCCATTTCGATTACAGGTTAGCCCTGGCTGCCGTAAGGGCAGGCGCAGATAAGCTAAGAATAAACCCGGGCAATATCGGAGGCAGAGACAGAGTTCAGAAAGTGGCGGAAGCTGCTAAGGCGCAAGGGATTCCCATAAGGGTCGGGGTCAATTCAGGTTCCATACCCAAAGACGTGCTGTCAAAATACTCCGGGCCCACCTGGGAAGCTTTGGTTGAAAGCGCCCAGCGGAGCATATCTCAACTGACGGATGAAGGCTTCCAGGACATAGTGGTATCACTGAAGGCGTCAGATGTAATGACTACGATCGAAGCCTACCGGGCTTTGGCAGGGCTTTGCGATTTCCCGCTTCATTTGGGTGTTACCGAAGCCGGTGGAGTCAGAACAGGCACAGTGAAGTCTGCAATTGCACTTGGAACACTACTTATGGAAGGTATAGGCGATACAATCCGTGTATCACTTACTTGCGAACCTGAGGAAGAAGTACGAGTCGGCATTGCAATACTCGCCGGCATAGGAATTGCGGTAGATAGGGTAGAAATAATATCATGTCCCACCTGCGGACGCTGCCGCGGAGATCTTATGAGGATTTTGAAAGATGTGGAGGAAAGGCTTGAAGGATTCAGGTACCCGGTAAGAGTTGCTGTAATGGGATGTGAAGTCAACGGTCCGGGCGAGGCACGGGAAGCAGACGTAGGGGTAGCCCTGGGCGAGAAATCAGGGGTGATCTTCTCAGAAGGCAGTCCTCGAGGACGTGTCCCGTCAGAAGATATTGTGTCAAGACTAGTGGAAGAAGCTGTAAGAATCGGGAAGGAGAAAGCTGAAGCAAGGAATTCTTTGAGGTCTTTTAGGGAGATGGGTTCAAGTGAAAGTATCGGTAATAATACCTGCTTATAACGAAGGCGCCCGCATACAGAAAGTAATCTCTGCCGTAAAGAAAGCCGTCTTGCCTTCGGAGACTGTAGTAGTAAGCGACGGCTCAACAGATGACACAGTGGAAATAGCAAGTGCTGAGGGAATCAATGTTGTGGAACTCCCGCAAAACCAAGGAAAGGGAGCCGCGATGAAGGCAGGCGTGTCTTCTACAGACGCTGAAATCTACGTGTTCATCGACGCAGATTTGGTGGGGCTTACCCCCGAGCATGTGGACAGCCTGATTCGTCCTATTCTGGAAGGTGAAGCCGACGCGACTTTGGGGGTCTTCGGAGGCGGAAGAGTCACGACTGATATTGCCCAAAAGATGACTCCCGGACTTTCCGGCCAGCGTGCATTGAAGGCTGAATTCCTAAAGAACCTCCCAGGTATTGAGGAGTCAGGGTTCGGAGTTGAGGTCGTGCTGAATAAACACCTTGAGCGGCAACATGCCAGGGTTAAGCGGGTTGAACTCCAAGGAGTATCCCAGATCCTGAAAGAGGAGAAAATGGGAGGCCTGGAAGGTTTGGCTGCCCGCATCAAGATGTATAAAGATATTGTGACCCACATGAAATAAGGAAACATGAAATAAGGAAACTTGACGCATTGCGTTGCCTAAGGTATCATATCCACAACTGAATACCCCATGACAGCAGACTCGATGATGAAGAGGAGTAGAGTGACGCTGCCCTAAGAGAGGGAGGCCGGCTTGAGGTGTAAGCCTCCTGGGATAAGCGCACATCGAAGGTCGCTTCTGAGTGGCGACATCCAACAAGATGCGCCTGCCGGCGTATCTTCAGTAGATGTTGACGGGAGGCCCGTTACAGCCGAATGAGAGTTCGCAGCGCCCGCCTGGATAATTGTGCGCCGGCCTGCGAAGAACAAGGTGGTACCGCGGAAGCAGGCTCCTTTCGCCCTTGGGGCGAAAGGAGCCTTTTCGATTGCCAAGAAGCATAAGTGCATGAAAGGTGGAAGACAAGAGGCTATGAGAGACGAAAGGAAGACTCCGGAAGATAAGAATCAAAGCAACATGCCTACTGTCTATGATCCTCTGGAATTTGAGGAGAGAATCTATGAGAAATGGGTCGAGAGCGGGCTTTTTCACCAAGAAGTCCGTCCTGAAGGTGAGCCTTTTTGCATAGTAATCCCGCCTCCGAACGTTACAGGGGTGTTGCATATAGGGCATGCCCTGGATAATACCCTCCAAGATATATTGGTGAGATGGCACAGAATGCTTGGGCACAACGCTATATGGATTCCAGGGATGGACCACGCAGGCATTGCCACGCAGGTTAAGGTTGAAACCGCCCTTGCTGAGGAAGGCTTGACTCGGCATGACTTGGGAAGGGAGAAATTTATAGAACGTGTTTGGGAATGGAAACACAAGTACGGCGGGGAGATTAGAAAGCAACTTGAGAAGCTCGGCGCGTCCTGTGATTGGCAGAGGGAAAGGTTCACTATGGATGAAGGCCTTTCCAGAGCCGTCCGAAGGGTTTTCGTGAGTCTTTACGAGAAAGGGCTAATATACAGAGGCGCCTATATTGTGAATTGGTGCCCGAGGTGCCATACATCGTTGTCCGACCTTGAAGTCGACCATGAAGAAACAGAAGGCGCCCTGTACTACATCAACTATCCCTTCTCCGACGGAGAGGGTTATGTGCAAGTTGCAACAACACGCCCTGAAACAATGCTTGGTGACACCGCGGTTGCCGTAAACCCGGCTGACGAACGTTATAAGGACGTCATCGGCAGGCACGTCGTGCTCCCTATCATGAACAGGGAAATACCGGTCATCGCAGATGAATGGGCAGACCCTGAATTCGGGACAGGAGCTGTGAAGGTCACTCCTGCGCATGACCCAAATGACTTCGAGATTGGACTTAGGCATTCGTTGCCTCTTGTCAAAGTCATTGACGAGGATGGCCAAATGACTGAAGAGGCAGGGAAATACCATGGCCTCGACAGGTACAAATGCCGGGACGAAGTAATATCGGAACTGCAAGCTACAGGACGTTTAGCTAAGGTTGAAAAGCGCACCCACTCTGTAGGGCATTGTGAGAGGTGCCGCACTTCCGTTGAGCCTTTGGTTTCCCGGCAATGGTTCGTGAAAATGAAACCCCTTGCAGAGCCTGCAATCAGAGCTGTTGAAGAAGGCAGAATCAGGTTTGTACCTGAGAGGTTCCGCAAGGTCTATCTCAACTGGATGGAAAACGTCCATGATTGGTGCATATCAAGGCAGCTATGGTGGGGACACAGGATTCCGGTATGGTACTGCGACGAGTGCCAAGTGGCAATCGCAGCTCTGGATACTCCCGGCGAATGCCCGAAGTGTGGCGCAGGTGCCTTAACCCAGGATCCCGATGTGCTGGATACATGGTTTTCATCTGCCCTATGGCCATTTTCCACTATGGGGTGGCCCGAGGAGACTCCCGAGTTAAAGCATTTCTATCCCACTTCAGTCCTGGTGACCGCGTATGACATCATCTTCTTCTGGGTAGCCAGAATGATTGTGATGGGCCTGGAGTTTATGGACGATGTGCCGTTTCATGACGTGCTAATTCACGGATTGGTAAGGGCGTCCGGCGGCAAGAAGATGAGCAAATCCCTTGGCACAGGAGTGGACCCCCTGGAAATAGTTGACGAATACGGCGCAGACGTGCTTAGGTTCACCCTCGTCATGGGTAACACGCCGGGTAATGACATGAGATTCAGGGAAGAGAGGCTGGAGGCAAGCAGGAATTTCGGGAACAAATTATGGAATGCATCAAGATTTACGATTATGAATCTTAATGACTTCAGTCCGGACTTAGGCTCGGATCTGACTTTGGCTGATCGGTGGATAAGAAGCAGAACCAACAAGATCGCAAGTGAAGTGTCTGAGTACTTGAAGGACTACGAAATCGGAGAGGCTGCTCGAGCTTTGTACAATTTCACATGGGACGAATTCTGCGACTGGTATATTGAAATCGCAAAACTAAGGCTATACTCAGACGACGCAAAGGCTCGGAAGTGCGCCCAGTATGTCCTGTGGGAGACTCTTAAGAAGACCCTTGCGCTTCTCCACCCGTTTATTCCTTTCATCACCGAGGTGATATGGGAGCTATTGCCTGCGACTTCCGGAAGCATCATGATTTCCGAGTGGCCTATGCCTGACAGCAGCCTGGATGACCCTGAAGCTGAGGAGGCTATGGGTGTCTTGATGGACACGGTCCGTGCTATCAGAAATATCCGTTCAGAGATAAACATACCTCCGCACAAAAAGATCGAAGCAGTCGTTGTGGCAGACGGATCCACCGGCAGTATCTTAAGGTGCAATGAGCAGCTTGTGAATACGCTTTCCGGGCTTAGCGGCATAGTGATAAAAGAACGTCTGGATATCCGGCCTGAGAAAGCAGCTTCACAAATAACATCCCGCGCCGAAATATATGTGCCTCTAGTAGGAATTATTGACCTTGACGTTGAAATTCAGAGATTGGAGAAAGACTTGAATGCCACACAAGCGGCAATTTCCAGGTCTCTCGGGAAACTCGGTAATAAGGGGTTCCTGGAGAAGGCGCAAGAAGAGATTGTGGAGAAAGAAAGAGAGAAACTTATAGAATTCCGAGGAAAAGAGGAAAGGCTCCGAAAACGTCTAAGAGAGCTCAAGGAGTGACAGTATGAATTATGAAGAAGCCATAGCCTTTCTGCGGGAACTCGGCAAATTCGGCATACACGTGGGCCTTGAGCGCAGTCTTGCCTTATCGCGCAAAACAGGTAGGCCTGAGGAAGCTTACCCTATAGTGCATGTTGCAGGCACTAATGGAAAAGGTTCAGTGTCTGCTATGATTGACTCCGTGCTAAGGGCTTCAGGTTTCCGTGTAGGCCTTTATACATCCCCGCATCTTTCATCTTACAGTGAGCGAATTCGGGTTGGAGGGCGCCCAATTTCCAAAGCAAGACTAGGCGAGCTCATGACAGAACTTGGACCTGTTTTCCAGAGCATAGCGGAGGACCCTGGCCTGGGCCCTCCGACTGAGTTTGAAATGGGAACCGCCCTCGCCTTTCTGCATTTTGCCTATGAGAAGGTGGATTTTGCAGTAGTCGAGGTAGGGCTCGGTGGAAGATTGGACTCAACCAACATCGTAATGCCGAAGATTTCGGCTATTACGAATATCAGTTTGGAGCATACAGGCATACTTGGGAACACTCTTGAGGAAATCGCCGGAGAGAAAGCGGGCATTATCAAAGAAGGTATTCCTGTTGTTGTGGGACGCCAAGACCCTTCCGCCCTCCGGGTGATAGAAGATGCCGCAACGATGAGATCCGCTCCTATGGTGCTGTTCGGCAGGGACATAGAATGCCATAGGGAATCCATGTCCATGGACGGGCAGTCTTTTTCCGTCAAGGTTCAAAACCGTGTCTATGACCGCTTGGAGATTCCTCTTATCGGGGCACACCAGGTCGAGAATGCGGCTGTCGCAGTAGGCGTAATAGATGCCATGTGCCAAATGGGGATAGACATAGGAGACGTAGAACTTAAGGCCGGCCTTAGGCTTGTCTCATGGCCGGGAAGGCTCGAGGTACTGCAACGACAGCCGCTCGTTTTGGTTGACGGTGCCCATAATCCTGACGGTGCCAGGAGGCTCAGGGAGGCGATTCCGGAGATAGTCGGCGAACGGCCTGTTACTGCTGTAATAGGTATATCCCGAGACAAGCCCGCAGAAGAAATGGTATCGGAAATCTCGAAGTTTGCGGATTCTGTCATTGCCACGGAGGCTTTGTCATCAAGGAGCGGTATGACAGACCCTTGCCGGCTTCTCTGCCTTGCACGAAAGAACGGGGTTCGGGCTGAGGCGGTAAGCGATCCGTTCAAGGCTGTAGACAGAGGGCTGGAAGAAGTAGGCGACAGCGGTGCGCTGGTGGTCTCGGGATCCATCTACCTTGTGGGAGACGTACGCCGTTACCTTTTGCAGACAGCAGGGAAATTTCCTATGAGTCATAGGGTAGTGATATTTGTCGGCGCTTTCGGGTCCGGGAAGACGGAAATTGCGCTGAATTATGCAAAACACCTGCGGGCCCAGGGCAAGGAAGTCTCTATCGTTGACTTTGATATCGTAAATCCGTATTTCAGGTCTCGTGAAGCTGCTTCTGCCATGAAAGACCTTGGGATAGGCGTCATCTCATCCAGTCCCGGCCTGGAGGCTGCTGACCTGCCGTCGGTTTCTCCTGCCGTATACCGGGCTTTTCAAGATCCGGCACTTCAAGTAGTGTTCGATGTGGGGGGCGATCCTGTAGGCGCTAAGGCGCTTTCAGGGTTCAGACGGCAGTTCAAGACGGTAGGTTACGACATGTATTTCGTTGTAAACACGAATCGCCCCTTTACTCAGGATGTAGCCGGCGCTTTGGCGATGCTTGAATCGATTGAGACAGCATCGCAGCTTTCCGTAACAGGAATAGTCAGCAATACACACTTGGGCAAGGATACCGAACCCGATGATATCATGAGAGGGATAGAAATTTGCCGGTCCCTTGGCAGCGAGCTGAATCTTCCTCTGGTATTTGCATGCGCAAGCCGGGACATAGCTGAAAGCGCCGTGAATCCCCCAGGGACCAGGCTCCTCAAACTTGATCTTCATATGCGTCCTCCTTGGGAGCGGATCTCGTAACCGCTTAGGAGGAAAGTCGTGCCTGGTAAGGTAATATGTAATATTACCGGATAGATGACGCTAAGGAGGGGTGCAGGATGCCGGAGCGAAAAACCAGAACCAAGGAGCAATCCATATGGCTTGTGTTGGTATGGGTCGTGACGCTTGCAGCCATGGTAGGACTTGGTGTCTTGCTTGGCAAGTATGTCTTGAGCTATTGCGCATCATCTTTGCAGACGCCGCGGCCTGGCCAGACCCTGACAACCGAATCGACTCCAGCAGATAGCAATAGTTCACAAAGTGGCGCAATGCCCGCATCTCCGATTTCTCCCGAGTTGCAGAAAGCGCCAAGCACGACTCAACTGAAAGAGCCGGATGCTGCCATCCGTGGAACGACAGAGACCGCGTCAGGTACAGGTGAGGTTACAGGCGAATCTGTCTTCTACAAGGTCCAAGTCGGGGAGTTCTATGAAAGAGGCGAAGCGGATAGAGTCGGGCGTGTGCTTGAGGAAGCAGGGTATCCTATTTTCATTACACCCGGAATACCACACAGGATTCAAGTCGGAGCATTTCAGAACAAAGCTAACGCTGATTCCCTTGCAAAAGAGCTGGAGGCACAGGGATACTCTGTGATCATCCAAAGATAAATTACGGTTTCGGACGGAGGGTTGAAGCTAAATGCAACTTAGGGATGTAGCCAGAATTCTTGAGGCAGAAGTCCTGACAGGCGAGGATAAGCTGGATCTTACGGTCGAAGCGGGTTGCGGATGCGATCTCATAAGTGACATGTTAGCATTTACGAAAGAGAAGATGATTGTCCTAACAGGGTTAGTATCCCCCCAAATAATCCGCGCGGCTGAAATGATAGATCTTGTTGCCATTGTCTTTGTTCGCGGTAAGCGGCCCACTCCGGACATTATCGAATTGGGTAATGAATTGGGCCTCCCAATCATGTGTACGCACTATCCATTGTATGAGTCAGCCGGCCTTTTGTTCACTGCAGGCTTGCCCGGCTGGCGGCATTGGCCGCGTGCTGTGGGAGGAGGCAAGGATGCGCCTTGAGTACTCGGTTGTGGGAAGGGACTTCCAAGCTGCAGGAGGGGTAGCGGCAAAGATCAAAAGGACGCTCCGTCAGATAGGTATAGACGCAGAGACAGCCAGACGTGTGGGCATAGTCGCATATGAGGCGGAGATGAATATAGTCATACACGCCTACCGCGGCACAGTCGCTATCGACATATTACCTGAAAGAGTAAATATCTACGCTGATGATGAGGGCCCGGGTATTTCCGACATTGCTTTGGCAATGCAAGTGGGGTACTCTACTGCGCCTGAGGATATCAGGGAGATGGGATTTGGGGCCGGCCTGGGCCTTCCCAACATGAAGCGATATTCTGACGAGCTCGAGGTGGAGTCGCAAGTAGGCTCCGGGACAAGTATAAGAGCAGTGATAAACTTGCGGACGAAAGAAGGAAGTTGATCATGGGCCAATTATTCCACTCGGTCTTGTTGATTGAGGAGAAGTGCCGTGGGTGCACCAGGTGCATCAAGAACTGCCCGACTGAAGCTATCAGAGTCAGAGCCGGGAAGGCCAGGATCAACGCGGAAAGATGTACTGATTGCGGTGAGTGTATCAGGACTTGTGACAACCACGCAAAAACAGCGATTACGGACTCGCTGTCGAGATTGAAGGAATTCGAATATTCAATTGCTTTACCTGCTCCTGCCTTATATTCGCAGTTTGGCAGGGAGGTTGACCCCAGACGAATCTTGGCCGCGCTTATGGACATGGGCTTTGACGATGTCTTCGAGGTGGCGTACGGCGCGGACATATCCACGTTCCTGACTGTGGAGTATCTTAGGAGGAGGCGCAGGAGGGGGCCGGCAATTTCTGCTGCATGCCCCGCGGCAGTTAGACTGATTCAAGTGCGCTTCCCTGCATTGATAGACTACCTGATTCCGGTTGATTCTCCCATGGCATGCTCGGGGAAGCTGGCTAAAGAGATTAAGAGCCGGGAGATGGGGATCGCGAAAGAGAACATCGGCGCCTTTTTCATTACTCCGTGTCCTGCAAAAGTGACTTGGGTTCGGGAAGCTAATAAGCTTGGAACGTTTTCTGTGGACGGAGCCATATCCATCTCAGATGCATATGGAGAGATTACAAAAAGGCTTCCGGAGGTTTCGCCTCCTTATCCCAAGCTTAAGGCGTCAGCGGCAGGAGTGGGCTGGGGACGTTCAGGAGGCGAACGTGTTGCAGCCAGAATCGCCAAGAGCCTTGTGGTGGACGGAATACACAATGTTATAGATGTCCTGGAGCAACTGGAAATGGGCAAGCTGCCTGACATAGAATTCGTAGAAGCGCAGGCGTGCATAGGAGGATGCGTCGGCGGGGCTCTGACTGTACTCAACCCGTTCATAGGCCGTATGAATTTGGAGGCTCTTGTGGATAAATCCGAGGTGCCTCCTAACTTGTGTGAGGAGCTTGACAAGAGTCTTAATCTCAAGAATCGTCTCGATGAGTTTACGATGCAACCTGAAATTGTGGCAGTACCTGCGTTCAGGCTTGATCAAGATGTGTCTCGGGCTATCATTAAAGCTGAGATGATAGAGAAGGTGGTCAGCGAGTTGCCCGGCCTCGACTGCGGTTCGTGTGGCAGTCCCCACTGTCGCGCATTGGCTGAGGATATTGTTCAGGGACTGGCAGTTGACACTGACTGTGTCCTCAAACTGCGCGAGGAAATCGAAATCCTTGCTGAGCAGCTCCTGGAAATGGCAAAGAAGAGCCCGCCTGCTCTAAAGGAGAATAATGCTTTCTCAAAGCCTTGGGAGTGATTGTATGAGTCATCAGGTGAGGGTGCGGGATATTGTAGAAAAGCTTGAGTGTGAAGTAGCAGCCGGCGCAGGGTCATTGGACAACCATGTGTCATTTGGATACTCATCAGATCTTCTAAGTGATGTCATGGCCGGTGCCGGGCAGGGCGATGTCTGGGTTACCGTTCAGATACACCAGAATATCGTCGCTGTCGCAAGCCTTACGGGCGTTTCCGCAGTTGTAGTGGCAGGAGGAGCGAATCCCGCTCATGAGACTGTCCTGAAGGCTGATGAAGAAGGTATTCCCTTACTCACCACGTCAAAACCTTCTTTTGAAGTAGCAGGCATGCTGTACCAAATGGGTATAAGGGGCCGTGGGAAAAAGTAAAGGGGAGGGAGCAAGGTGAGGCTCTTTTTGGCTGATCTCCATATCCACACCGCTCTTTCCCCTTGTGCAGAGAATGAGATGACTCCGCCTGCGATAATCGAGGCCGCTAAAGCCAAAGGCCTGGAAATCATAGGAATATGCGATCATAATTCGGCGGAGAATGTTTTGCCTGTAATCCGCCGAGGGGTAGATGAAGGCGTAATGGTGCTCGGCGGAATTGAAGTCCAGACTGTGGAAGATGTGCATGTGCTTACATTCTTCCCACGCCTGGACACCTTAATTTCCTGGCAGGAAGAAATCTATTCCGCTTTACCTGACATTAGGAACGACGAGGAAAGGTTCGGTGAGCAACTGGTAATGGATTCCTGTGGCAACGTGACAGGTAAGTTGCGCACTTTGCTTCTGGCCTCCACATCCCTGGGCGTTGATTACGTAGGAAAGCGTGTCCGGGAGTTAGAAGGCCTGGTAATACCTGCGCACGTGGATAGGCCGTCATTCAGTCTCATAAGAAACCTTGGGTTTGTGCCCGATGGGCTTCAACCTTGCTGTATGGAAATATCAAGAAATATCAGCACTGAAGAAGCGAGAGATAGATTTCCGTCCATTGCCGGGTTTCCTTTGGTCAGATCCTCGGATGCTCACAGGTTAAGCGAAATAGAGGCTTTTACCGAAATCCGAATGGAATCCGCAACGTGGGATGAGTTCTTGCTTGCTTTGAATTTCCATGAGGGAAGGCATATTGCGCCTAGGGAAGTGGCTACGTGACGGTTGTATATCTGGGCCCTAAGTGCGAGTTCATTAGTTTTCATTCGTTTTCCGATTATCTTGGGTGGCCCCGCACGGTACGTGCGTTTTCTGAAGCCGGTGATTGTTCTGTCAAGGCAACCCGCTTGGGGCGTCGTCCCCTTAGTGCAACACCGGCAACCCCCGCGCGGTATGTACATCTTACCGGAGCCGGCGATAACTTATGGCGATCCACTTGGATATCGAATGCAGGAGGGATTATGTGCGAGAGTTGTCTCTTCATATCCTTGATATAGCTCAAAACTCGATAGAAGCAGGGGCTGACAACATAGAAATCGTAATCAATGAGGACGAAGCTTCTGATGTTTTGACTATACATATTACAGACGACGGGCCGGGAATTCCTCCGGAGATTCTTGAGGCCATTACCGATCCTTTTGTCACATCCAGAAGAACCCGGCGAGTGGGCCTTGGAATACCTCTCTTTCGGCAAGCTGCAAGAACGTCAGGAGGGGATCTGGAGATTCGATCTGCAGTGGGTGAGGGGACAGAGATTAAAGCCGATTTTAGGCTCAGCAATATTGACAGAGCGCCTCTTGGAGATATGGCGGAGACTATGGCTCTTCTCATAGTCTGCAATCCCGAGGTAAATTTCAAGTATCGACACACCGGAGGGAAAGCTAAGTTCACGTGTAGTACAAGTACACTGGTGGAGATACTTGGGGACATACCTCTCGGAAGTCCGTCCGCAGTGCCTGTAATACGCAATGTAATCAAGGAAGGGCTGGAGCATGTTCAGGTGTCGTAAACCGGTTGCGATGAAGCGACGGAGGTTGTAGGTAATATGAAAGAGCGAGGCAGAGTCATTGAAACTGCCGGTAATGTGGCTAAAGTCGAGATACTTCGCAAGGATGAATGCAGCCGCTGCAAAGTGTGCGGGTTTGGGTCAAGAGATAAGATTGTCGCAGTTGCCACAAATACTATAGGTGCGAAGGAATATGATGAAGTTGAACTGGAGTTGGAAGGATCCCAGGTGGTGAGGGCTGCAGCTATTGTGTACCTGATACCTGTTGCGTTTCTCCTGGCCGGCCTATACTTTGGAACAGTATTTGCCTCTTTCATCGGTCGACCGGACATGGCGCATGTGGCTTCAGCGGTTCTTGGTTTCGGATTGCTCGGGCTTGTCTACGCGGGGATAGCTACATACAGCCGGCATCCTGCTATTTCCAAGTACCAGGCAAAGGTTATTCGAATCCTCGGCGCGAATGAACATAAAGGAAGCGAGGATGAAGATATTCGAGATAAGTTATGAAAAGTGTAAAAGGGGGATTGTGAAATTTCGCACAAAGTAGTATTCTAGTGAATAGGGAGTGGGATAATAGGGTTTTGATTCAAAATGTTGGATATTATGGCATAACTTACCGGTTTGCATGAATGTGGGATTTAAGACAGAGTTGATGGGCAAGTCTTGGGAGGTGTCGCAAGTGAAAACGGTGGAGGAATTGGAACGAATCAGGAAGCAAGCTCAAGCAATGACCAGACTCAGGGAAGGCGGAGAGACCGCCAAAATTGTGGTAGGCATGGGGACATGCGGAATTGCAGCAGGTGCTCGTGAAACTCTATCAGCTATTATGGATGAGCTTGCACGGCGTAATATCCAGGATGTTGTTGTGACTCAGACAGGCTGTATCGGATTATGTGAACAGGAGCCTATTGTAACTGTTGTCATGCCAGGCGCTGAGAAGGTTGCGTACGGCAAGGTTTCCAGGGAGAAAGCACGCAAGATTGTCGCCAGTCATGTTGTGAACGGTCAGGTAGTCGGGGAGTGGGTAATTCCCACCGGTTAACGAAACAGAGCGCCTTTCGCGAAAAGGGGGCTTCGAGATGGGTGTTATTCCTGCGGGCTTGGACAGTTTGGAATCGACTGTCAACGAAATTGTCTTGAACCATGGCGGGAGCAAACATGAACTTATCGCTATCTTGAATGATGTTCAGAGGATGTTGGGATACCTTCCTGAAAATGCGCTTTGCCAGGTTGCAAAGGGCCTTGATGTACCACTCTCAAAGGTGTATGGTGTCGCTACCTTCTATACCCTGCTTTCTGTAGAACCTATGGGAGAACACGTAATCAGAGTATGTGAAAACGCGCCATGCCATTTGCTGGGCGCAGAATCGTTGATTGATGTTCTTCAGCGGGAACTCAGAATTCCCATGGGAGGCACTACAAGTTGCGGTAAATTTACTCTCAAACACACAAGCTGTCTCGGAGTATGCGGGGTGGCTCCGGCAATTATGATTGATGATGAAGTGTACGGCAACCTCACGCCCAATGATATTCCGGTTATTCTTGATAAATACAGGTGACGTCCGGGAGGAGGTGGGCACTCGTGCAAATCTACCGTTCACACGTTCTGGTATGTGGGGGAACTCCATGCGTGCTTGAAGGGTGCAAGGCGGTTAGTGATGCCTTCAGCAGCGAGTTGAAACGCCTGGGTCTGGATGGAGAGGTAAGGGTAATTGAAACGGGCTGTTTGGGCCCATGTGATCTCGGTCCTGTGGCCGTGGTTTACCCTGAAGGGACGCTATATGAGAAAGTTGCGGTTTCCGATGTCCCTAAGATTGTTGAGGAGCATCTTCTGAAAGGAAGAATCGTCCAGAGCCTTACCGGGGAAGGCAGCATTCGGGGGATTGTAAGCTATGAGGAACCTCGGTATCTGGAGGTCCAAGAGAGGATTGTCCTTCGAAACTGCGGAATTATTGATCCGGCCTCTATTGAGGAGTACATCGCCTATGATGGATACCGGGCTTTGGCAAAATGTCTGACTGAGATGGAGCCTTGCGATGTCATAGAAGTTGTTAAGAGATCGGGGCTTGTAGGCAGAGGAGGAGCTGCATTCCCCACAGGTTTGAAATGGGGTTTTACGGCCGATGCCGACGCTGATGAGAAGTTCATAATATGTAATGCTGATGAAGGCGAGCCGGGGACTTTCAAGGATCGTCTGATTTTGGAAGGAGATCCCCACAGTATCCTCGAGGCTATGGCTATTGCCGGATACGCAATCGGCGCCGAGCGGGGCTTTGTGTACATAAGAGGCGAGTATAGACTTTCGATCCATCGAATGAACCAAGGAATCCAGCAGGCAAAGGCCATGGGATTGCTGGGTGAAGATATTTTTGGCTCAGGTTTTTCCTTTGATGTGGAGGTAAGAGAAGGCGTAGGGGCTTACGTGTGTGGCGAGGAGACTGCGCTTATCGAGTCTATGGAAGGTGGAAGGGGAGAACCCAGGGTCAAGCCTCCGTATCCGGGCACTCATGGTTTCTTAGGGAAGCCGACAGTAGTAAATAATGTGGAAACACTGGCGAATATTCCTCCGATAATACTTGAGGGGGCTGACTGGTACAGGGGATTCGGTACTCCGAAATGTCCTGGCACAAAGGTGTTTACCATGACAGGGGACATTAACAGTAAGGGCCTTATTGAAGTGCCGATGGGGGTTACCCTCCGGAAGATTGTCTACGAGATCGGCGGAGGGATCCCGGAAGGCCGGAAGTTCAAGATGGCGCAGACCGGAGGTACTTCCGGGGGATGTCTACCCAGCGAGATGCTGGACGTGCCTATGGATTACTTTACTCTCCCTGAGATGGGGTCTGCCCTTGGATCAGGCGCATTACTGATAATGGACGATAGCCATTGCATAGTTGACATTGCAGAATCCTTCATGAGGTTCTTCGTTAGGGAATCCTGTGGGAAATGTGTTCCTTGCAGGATAGGCACGACAAGATTGCACGATATTGTGAAGAAGATTGCGCACGGTGACGGAACCTACGAAGATCTCAGAGTTTTGAAGGATCTGGGCCGGACTATGCAACAGACCGCCCTCTGCGGGCTGGGTCAGTCCGCGCCTATACCTGTTATGACCATGCTGAGGTATTTTGGAGACGAGTTTGAAGCTCACATCAAGGAGAAGCGGTGTCCCACCGGGGTATGTAGGATGTGACTTCATTTTAGTCCATGACGGAGGGAGTGGGGGAAGGTATTTTCCGAGTGCTCCTTTTGTCATGCACTGCCTAAGTATGAGTTCATTAGTTTTCGCTCGTTTTTCGATTGTCTTGGGTTGGCGGTGATTGCTGCGAGGGGTGTCAAAATTCGGCCACTGGCTTACGGGCCGGATTTTGTCAAGGCGACCCGCTTGGG
>JAAZEW010000169.1 GCA_012512055.1 Bacillota bacterium
AATCCTGACGTAACGAGCTATAGCTCGAGCTTCCATCATAGCCATAGCAATTATCCCCTCCAGCCCCCCGACTGCCTACGTCCTGCCTACTTCAGCGAAGTAGACCTGGCAGTATGCGCTCCATGTCCTCTGAACGTTCTCGTCGGGGCAAACTCACCTAACTTGTGCCCGACCATATCTTCACTGATATAAATCGGAACATGCCTTCGCCCGTCATGCACTGCTATAGTGTGACCCACCATCTCGGGGAAAATGGTCGAGGCTCTTGACCACGTCTTGATGACTTCCTTATGACCCTTCTCATTCAAGTACTCAACCTTTGCCAAGAGCTTTGGGTCAGCATAAGGGCCTTTCTTTAATGATCGTGACATTAGCCCAGCTCCTTCCCCTCTTACTTCCGCCTTCTGACTATCAGCTTGTCAGAAGGCTTTTTCTTCCTGGTCCTGTAACCGAGAGTCGGCTTGCCCCATGGGGTCTGTGGTGACGGCATTCCAATGGGAGCACGGCCTTCCCCACCACCGTGAGGGTGGTCTACCGGGTTCATGGCTTTGCCTCGTACTTTCGGCCTGCGTCCAAGATGCCTGTTCCTGCCGGCCTTACCTATCCTTATGATCTCATGCTCCACATTTCCGACCTGCCCGATAGTGCCTTTGCATTCCAACCTCACCAGCCTGACCTCACCTGAAGGAAGCCTGACGTGGGCGTAGTTGCCTTCTTTAGCCATAAGCTGAGCCCCTGCCCCTGCAGAACGAACCATCTGTCCGCCTCTACCCGGAATCAGTTCTATGTTGTGGATGATTGTGCCGGTGGGTATATCACGCAACATAAGTGCGTTGCCGGGCTTGATATCCGCACCGCTCCCGGACATGACAACATTACCCACCTTAAGCTCAGACGGCGCAAGAATGTATCTCTTCTCTCCATCAGCGTAATGGAGCAATGCAATCCTGGCAGATCTGTTCGGGTCGTACTCAATGGCTGCCACCTTTGCCGGAATTCCGTCTTTCTCTCGTTTGAAATCTATGATCCGATAGCTTCTCTTTGCTCCGCCACCCCTGCGCCTCATGGTAATCTTACCATGCACATTCCTGCCGGCAGTCTTCGGATTCGGGCGGAGAAGCTTCTTTTCCGGTTTCTTCTTAGTCAGTTCTTGGAAGGTTGATCCGCTCATAAACCGCCTTCCTGCAGTAACCGGTTTGTGTCTCTTGATTCCCAACTCTTACCCCTCCTTTATCTAACCACCTTGCTGCCAGAGGGGAGTTCACTCCAGCCGCTTCGCTTTACCGGTAACCTATACACCCTCGAAGAGTGGAATGTTATAGCCCTCTTCCAGGGTCACCACGGCTTTCTTCCACTCAGGAGTCTTGCCTTCGAACCGTCCCATCCTTCTGGTCTTGCCGGGCATCCTTAACGTGTTCACGCTCTTAACCTTGACCTTGAACGTTACCTCAACCGCTTTTTTGATCTCGACCTTTGTGGCGAGGATATCCACAATAAACGTATACCTGTTATCTTCCAATCCTCCCATGGTCTTCTCAGTCAACATCGGCCTTACGATGATATCCCTTGCGGTTCTCACTTAATGAGCACCTCCTCCACTATATCCGCAGCCTCCCTGGTAAGGAGAAGCTTATCGTAGTTGAGGATGTCGTAAACGTTCAGCTCGGAGGGAGTAAGCATCCGAACGCCGGGAATATTCCTAAGGGACAGCTCCACATCCTTATCCGGCTGTTTCACAACTACAAGCGCTTTTCCGTGAGCGTCGAGTTTGCCTAACATGTTCACCATTACCCTCGTCTTAGGCTCGCTTATGGATAATCCCTCGAGAACCAGGATTTGCTCATTTTCAGCCTTAGAAGACAACGCTGACAACAGCGCAACTCTTCTCGCCTTTTTGGGCAGATTATACCCATACTTCCTAGGCCTCGGGCCGAACGTCACCGCTCCGCCCTTCCAAATCGGAGATCTGCGGCTGCCATGCCTTGCTCTTCCGGTTCCTTTCTGACGCCAGGGTTTTGCTCCACCCCCGGCCACTTCGCCCCGGGTTTTTGTTTTCACTGTGCCAAGGCGTTTTGTAGCCAACTGCATAACCACAGCCTCATGGAGAACATGCTCGTTGACAGGCACCCCGAAGACCGAGGCAGGAAGTTCGTAGTCGCCTATTCTCTCGCCATTCATGTTATATAGAGGCGCTTTTGGCATCTAAGATCACCTACCTCACTTCTTGTTCTTTGCCGCCCGGCTCTTCACTGCTTCTTGGATCATAAGCAAAGAACCGCGTCGCCCGGGGACTGAGCCTTTGACAAGCATCAAGTTCCGCTCAGGATCTACCCTGACGACTTCAAGATTTTGGATCGTTACGCGCTCTCCTCCGAGGCGGCCCGGGAGTTTTCTGCCCTTTAGCACTCTCGCCAAACCGGTTGAACCCATGGCGCCCGGACGGCGGTGGTACATGGACCCGTGGCTCATAGGGCCTCTCCTGAAATTCCATCTCTTGATCGCGCCTGCGAACCCTTTTCCAATAGACGTACCAACAACATCAACCAAATCGCCCTCGCGAAATACGTCAACCTTAATCTCGGAACCTACCTCATACGGCAAGTCTTCCGAGGCCCTGATTTCCCTGAGATAACGCTTTGGGCTGACCTTGCTGCGCTTGAAATGGCCCATTTCCGGTTTATTGACAAGACGCTCGCGAATATCCCCGTACCCCAGTTGAATGGCAAAGTAGCCGTCTTTGTCCGCTGTCTTTTTTTGAACAACGACGCATGGGCCGGCTTCTATAACTGTCACCGGAATGGTATGCCCTTCATCAGTAAACACTTGTGTCATTCCAAGTTTCTTTCCAAGTATCCCTTTTGCCATTTACCTCGCACCCCCTTCGTTGTCACATTCACCGCTATACCCGCTCGGGTCACGAGGCGAGGTTAAAGCTTAATCTCAATGCCCACGCCCGCCGGCAAGTCCAGCCTCGTAAGATCGTCAATAGTCTTCTGAGTAGGCTCAATAATGTCGATAAGCCTCTTATGAGTCCTCATTTCAAACTGCTCTCTCGAGTCCTTATCCACGTGGACGGATCTTAACACTGTAAATACGCTTCTTTCCGTCGGCAACGGAATAGGGCCCGAAACCCTGGCTCCACTTCGCCGTGCAGTATCTACGATCTTCTCAGCAGACTGATCCAGCAGCCTGTGGTCGAATGCTTTCAACTTGATTCTAATCCTCTGCTCAGCCATGGCCTCAATTCCTCCTCGCAGTCGTCTGATCGAGTTTGCAGACTTGCTCCCCTGAAATTCCCCTACCGAAGCAAGCAACCTCCAGGTTCATAGCTCGCAGCAAGGGGCCGGGTGAATCCAACTGTTAAGCCCGGCCCTTCTATTCCTCACTCCCAGGATAATACATGTCTTTACTTAGCTATCGATGAAACGACACCTTTGCCAATTGTACGGCCGCCTTCGCGAATAGCGAACCGCAGGCCTTCCTCAAGAGCGATAGGTGTAATTAGCTCAATAGACATGGTAATATTATCGCCCGGCATTACCATCTCGACTCCCTCAGGAAGCACTGCGCTGCCTGTTACGTCTGTGGTCCGGAAGTAGAACTGAGGACGATATCCTGTAAAGAACGGTGTATGTCTTCCGCCTTCTTCCTTAGACAGAACATAGACTTCGCCTTTGAACTTCGTGTGGGGCTTGATGGACCCCGGTTTCGCAAGGACCTGCCCTCTTTCGATTTCATCCTTCTCTACCCCCCGGAGCAGAACACCGATGTTATCTCCTGCTACACCTTGCTCCAGAGTCTTACGGAACATTTCCACACCTGTAACTACCGTTGTTCTGGACTCATCAGTAAGCCCGACAATCTCTACCTGTTCCCCTACCTTGACTGCTCCTCTCTCCACCCTGCCTGTAGCTACCGTGCCTCGGCCGGTGATCGAGAATACGTCCTCAACAGGCATAAGGAAAGGCTTGTCGATATCACGCTGCGGAGTGGGAACGTAGTTATCAACCTCATCCATGAGCTTACGGATCTGACTACACCACTTGCAATCACGGCTCCCGCAACCACACTCCAAAGCCTTCAGGGCGGAACCTCTCACAAACGGGATGTCGTCCCCTGGGAACTCGTTCTTGGAAAGAAGCTCCCTGACTTCCATCTCAACGAGGTCCACCAGTTCCTCTTCGTCTTCCATTCTGTCGCACTTGTTAAGGAACACAACGATGTAAGGTACGCCTACCTGCCTTGCAAGCAGGATGTGCTCCCTGGTCTGGGGCATCGGTCCATCCTCTGCGCTTACCACGAGAATAGCACCGTCCATCTGGGCTGCGCCGGTGATCATGTTCTTGACATAGTCGGCGTGTCCGGGACAGTCAACGTGAGCGTAGTGTCTATTCTCCGTCTCGTACTCGACGTGATAGGTAGAGATGGTGATACCGCGCTCCCTCTCCTCAGGAGCCTTGTCAATGTCTTCAAACTTCTTGTAGTTCGCCA
>JAAZEW010000366.1 GCA_012512055.1 Bacillota bacterium
ATGGACGTGTCTTGCAGAGATACCTGTTGGAATTTTTCTTGTGGTGGTCATTTTGTCTAAACCCTCCATCCGTATTTAAATAATCAAATAGCCAATAACACTGTATTAGTTTAACATAATTGCTTTCTCCAAAGTACATGGATTTCCTTCATCGCTGTAGTCACATCCGCCTTCATAGCCTCACTCTGCCATCTTTGACTGCCGCAGCCAGGCTGTTCTTTATCGCCTCAGTCTGCCGTCTCTTGCTGCTTCATTCAGGCATGGGATAACACAGACTACGAATGCGACAGGAATTCCGCAAGCCATAGAGCGTAATATGTGCTGAACCTGTGTAAATACTCAAAGGGAGCAATCGGAAGAGGCTATTGGATTTTCGAAAATGATGTCATGGCATTGTGATGAGTTATCTGATTCAGACAAGGGATCCATTACCAAGGCATACCATCTTGGCATGGAAGGGAGCAAGCCAGGCGAAGGAGAGCTTACCGCACGTAGCGCGGCGGTCTCCAAATCCGTAGGCTGCGGGATTTACATTTTCCTCCTCCTCAAACACCCTTCTAGCTGGGAAAACACCACAGCAAATAAGTCAAGAGATTCGCAAGGAGCAACGGTCTCATGCGTGTTCCAGCCCTATCTGTGTGTAAGAAAGGGATGAGAACATGCAAAAACAAAGAAAGAAGCCTCTGCGCAAGATTTCCCGTCGTAGGACTATATCGTTCCAGGAAGCCTTCGATGATTTCATGCTGTTTAAGACTGCTGACGGACTTGCAAAGAGAACACTCAAGGACTACCGTTACCACATCACGAAGTTCTTTGCCTGGTGCGACGAAAATCGTATTGATGCATGGGGAGACTACGACACTTTATCCAAGGCTGTTAGGGCATACTTCGTACAACTCGTTGATTGCTCACCCGGATACTATAACATAGCGCGTCAGAATATCAGAGCTTTCTTCGACTGGTGTGTCAAGCATGGGATCTTGTCCAAGAATCCTGCCGGTTTCCTGAAGAAGAGAAGGGATGACCCGAAGATCCGCTGTGTTGACATGGAGGATCTTAAGAAATTCCTTGCCTTGCCTGATCGGAATACATATGCAGGATTAAGGGATTATGTGATCATGCTTCTCATGCTGGATACGGGAATACGTCCGGGGGAAGCCCTTTCACTGAAGCCTGAGGACTTTGACTTAAGGAGTCGGACAATCACGATTCCTGCAGAAAATGCTAAGGCGAGACGTTCCCGGACTCTTCCTCTCAGTCCCGTCGTATGTCACCAGATCATTTCCTTGCTCTCGATACGACCTGAAGAATGGCCGAATAATGCCCCTATTTTTGCAAGCTATAATGGCACCCGCCTTCGTGTGGATAATCTTTGTAGCAGGTTCGCCAAGTACTCAAGGCTACTTGGGAAAAAGATGACCCCTTATGATTTGCGCCATACCTTCGCGCTTACGTATCTCAGACGGAATGGAAATGTGTTTTCGCTCCAGGCAACTTTAGGGCATTCAGACATGAATATGACTAAGCGATATCTTGCTATAGCCGGTAGGGATCTGAAGGAATCGCATGAAATAGCGTCCCCGATTAAACAACTTGTGATTGGTTCGAGGAGAATGCGGAAGATCAAAAAGTAAGAGAGCGGGGTCTTCCCCGCTCCCCTTTTGAAAATGACAATGGGCATCAAGAGTTCAAAATAACTGAGAGGTATACTAGGTTTGCTGGGCAAGATGTTGGGAGAGAACGTGAAAAGGCATCGCCTGTGAAGCAGCTGACAAATAAGAGGGTGTCTACGATGAAGAAGCGCAAGGAGTAGCTTGCAATAGAGGTTGACGGTCTGATATGTTAATTTCTTGTCGTGGTGCACTCGGCGTGGTGCTTCATACGGGGGTGAAAGTCCTCCCGACGGGTAGGTAGCGACCAAGCGTAAATCAAAGACAAGGTGTCCATCGCGAGGTGGGATCCGAAGGCTGTGTAGACATCCATATTGCCTCTGTGGGCCTACTCTTCACTTCTCCATTCTTAAAAACCCGCTCTCAAATGCCCCTGGGAATAGAAACATTTTCTCGGCTTTGCCGAACGCAACTATTATTCTGTCGTCCACTATCTTGATGACTTTGCCCTCTCCGAATGATTTGTGTATTAGGGTCACGCCTGGTTTCACACCCGATAAGTCAATCGTAGGTATCTTTGATTCTAATTGCTTTTCGGGCAGCGGAGCAATAGGGGCTTCAGCTACTTTTGGCAAAGATTTGGGCTTTATTCGTTGATAGGGTTTTCTCATGAATGGCTTCACTCTAGACTCGGGTACTTCCGAAGCCGTGTCTTTCGCAATATCGTCTTCGTCCTCATCATCAAAGTCAATATCTACATCAGGCAAATCATCAAAAATCTGCGTGATCGCTGTTAAGGAATCCTGCTGAGAGCCATATAGCCTCTCGAATTCCCCTCTGGTGAGCACAGTATCATAACCGCCTACTGCTTCGCCCTCGTGCTTGTCAATACCAGTGTAACTGAGGCTTGAATCCTCGTAACGCTTGAATTTGTATACTGCGTCGTTCATTAGCGCAGCATTGAACACTCCGAGTGAAACGAGCAACTCAAACTCTTTGACATTCAAACCCGTAACTCGCTTGAACAAGCCGGGCTCAAGCTGTGTGATGACATCTTTCAGGCAGTATTCGCGGAAATCAGTAAGGTACATAAAAATCGGGATGCGAGTGGCAAGCTTGATTAGCTTCTCCTGAATCAATTTGCGCTTAGACCTATATTCCTTTTCCTCCTTCGAAAGTTTCCTCTTCTCCTTGGGAGTCAATTTCTCGCCCTTTGCCTTAGCCTTTTTCACCTTGTCGGTGAGATTGATGATGGTTTCAATATCTTTGTTCAGACTACGGAAGCCCTCAATGCCCATCAACGCCCTCATGGCATCCTCGTTCGCCATGAGGCGGGCGAGGGTTTCGTTATCGACGTTTACGAGCAATGCGCTTTCCCAACGCCTGGCAAGTAGTGTAGCAGACGTTCCTGCCATAGCGATATCAAGGATCTCGCTTGCGTCGATTTCCTTCATCATGCTGCCGTCATAAGCAATGACCGGTAGAAAATTAATAAACTCGGCGACTTTCTTTTCAGGGTTGCCTTCATTCACATCTAAACGACAACTATAGTCGGCAATTTGCTTTAGTGCGCGATCAAGTGCAAAATCAAAGACATAGCACTCCTGTTTCATAATCTCTCGGTTGCCTGCATCAGTGTCAATTTCCCACGGGCTTTGTACGCGAAATGCCGCTTGGAAATAGGTTTCGGGGCTGGATAGGTTACGGAGCATAAAAATGCCTGTCCACGGCTTCACAGTTACACCTGTGGTCAACTTGCCGCAAGAGAGAGTTATCGATTTTGTCTTCAGCGGGTCACCCATTGACCGCAGCACGGGTTCCAATGCTTCAACGCCTATACCGGCGCTGCTTCCGGCGCAGACATTTACAGCATAGTCGTGAAAGAAGGTGTTTTGTTTTTGGCGGAGTAGGTTCCGCATAGCGAAGCACGACGCAACACTGGGCAAAAACCATAGCGTATGCGTTAGGATAGACAGTAGCCGAGTATTAGAATACGGCATTTCCGGCCTTTTTGCGCCGAGCCTCAAATCATCGGTAGTCGTTCCAAGGTAAGCGCCACGAATAAGGTCAAGCCACTTTTGGACGTATTCCTCATATTTGAATTTGGCACTGTCGCCGAGTCCTTCGGCAGAAAAAAATACATTCAGGTCGAATTCATCATATTCGCCTTGTATTGCAATCTGTCGTATGCTGTCCGGGATTTTATAAGTCATCATCACCATTCTCGGTAACGGCAAATAGGGATTGCCAGGGGCTTCACCCCAAGCTTCCTTAGCACGTTGCTCGTCAGAATACGTCCAGTTGTAAATCTGATCTTCGATGAATTCTCCTGAATTAAGGGCGCGGAACGGCGTCCCCGATAGATAAAGGTAGCGCGATGTGGTTATGGGCAGGAATGTTTCGTTGTAGGCGTTATCAGCTTCCTCACGTTTATATCTCTCAAGGTCCAAACTGTCGTAAGCATCCTCATCCTCCGGTTCGAATAACTTCTTTGCATTATCGCGCCATGCGCCGAAATGGTATTCGTCAAAGATTACCAAATCCCAATTGGTGGTGTGGACCCACTCATTTTTCGCTTTGATGCCACCGCTCTCGTTTGTGCCGAGATAATCTTGGAATGAACCGAAACATACTATCGGACGGGAGAAATCAGCAGTTTCATATGTAAGATGAGATGTACGGGCAATGAATTGCCAGCCTTCGAAATCAACATGGGTCAGCAAATCCTCCTCCCATGCGCTTTGAACGGCAGGTTTGAAGGTCAGAATGAGAATCTTCTTTAAACCCATTCGCCTGGCAAGCTGGTAAGAGGCAAATGTCTTTCCGAAACGCATCTTCGCGTTCCAGAGAAACTTGGCGGTGCGGTCAGGCCGCTCTTTGGCGGCGGACTTGTAGTACTCAATTGTCTTGCTGACCGCTTCTTCCTGCTCAGGGCGCATGTTGAAATCTCGGGTGCGGTTTTCTATGTTCTCCACGCCGTCACGAACCGCGATGTACGCCGCCCAAACATCGTCAACCGTACATTTGAACCACTCACCTACAGGGTTATCAATGCCCCTCTTGCGCAGTGCATGATGAATATCATGATCTGTAAAAGTGGAGCCATTCGAATACATAGCTGACTCTGCAAATACGATCCGATAAGGTTTTCTACTTAGGCGAGCGGTAGGATATTGCTGAGCTACACGCTTTTCTACATCAATAGTAGTATAGCCAACTTTCAAAAAGCCGTTGTATTGAGGATTGCTGTCCTCATAAGCGTATATCATTGGGCGGGCTTCGGGACGAAGCGGGAAGAATTCAATAGTCTCTTTGCCCGCTTCACGCATGGATTCGTTATTCATTGTCACCACCGCCTAACGGCATCGGGCTAATCATGGACTCGATAAAAGCAATTTCCTCATTAGTCAAGCCGTATTTTCTGTAAAGCTCTTCGTCTGTCCATGGTTTAGAGAAGTCCTGAATAGGCACAAACGAAAACACAAGCTTTGACAGATTGATTGAACTCATAGATTGCAGCATGAGGAATCGGACAAAACGAGTTTGTAAGTACGAAAGTGTATTGTTTGCGTACACCTTATCGTCATATTGTCCTACAGTAAAGTATGAATGCGTACATATCTCGCCAGGTCCTATTACTTTCATTGATGATGTAATAACCTGAAACATACCATCTTTCCCGGGTTCCCCAGCGTGTTCAGCGCTCGTCTTGCTTATTAGTACTTTGAATTTATTAATAGAGTCAAATCCCTTGGTAATAATATCTGGTTCAACATACGTTATCCCACTACTCGAATGAAGAATCAAGTCGTGCATGGATTCTCTTTGAGGGTGACCACGGACATTTGTGGACAAACCAAATGGCATTAGTGGGCTAATTATCTCTCCTAATAGACTTTCTTCTTTGCTTCTTACCTTGTGAATAATTGAGACCGCTTCATTATAGCGAACTAGTACATGAAATTCGTCAAGCGGGCGTTTCATTGTATTAGAAATATCATTTGTTATATTTGTAAATACACAATTATCTGTTTTATCACGTTCCCACAGAAAATAACATACGCCGCCACTAATACTCTGTTGTGGGAAACAGTCTTTTGCGTTTGGAAAGTCCACGAGATGCGTTACATGGGAATCTTTCATCATTGCTTTTCGGAAGGAATTAAGCCCCATTCCGCCAGCAAACCATCTAGAAGGAATAATCATAGACAAATAGCGCGGATTAAGTTTCTTTGCCTGCTCAACAAACTTATTATATATGGGACGAGCCTGTCTTCCTGCCCCTTCTGTTTCTAGTTGGTATGGCGGGTTGCCTATAATCACATCAAATTTCATTTCAAATATCTCCCCTGGTTTTGAGGTATGGATAAATTCGTATGCGTGGGTTTCCAGAGATTCATCGCGATCGTACTCCGCTCTGGATGCGCCGCAAAAGGAGCACTTATTCCCGCGCCAAACATGCTTTATCTTCTTAAATCTGATGTTTCCCTCAGCACTATCGAACGCCGTTACGCTGTAATGTCCATTCGGATACTTCGAACAGTAAACGCTACGCCGCGACAAGAGCGAGGTTATCTCGGTAATAGCGATGCCATAAAGTTGCTTATGAAATATGTGGTCGATGCGCTCCTGCAAATTGGGGATCTTTGATTCAAGACTGGTGAGCAGTCGTTTGGCAATTTCTCGCAGGAACACCCCGCTCTTTGTGGCAGGGTCGAGAAATGTTACCGTCGGGTCGCTGAAAAGTTCCTGTGGCAGCATATCGAGCATCTCATTTACAATCTTCGGTGGCGTAAACACTTCGTCACTGGACAAATTGGCAAGGCAGGACAGCACGTCCGGGTTATAGGTATTAGTGTAAAAATCAGCCATTGTCCTGCACCCTCCTATAGTGTATCGGTGGGAATTCGCGTATTGGCAGCGGTATAAACGCCTGAGTTTCTTCGTCATATTCCAGGCCAGTCATAGGTAGCGTCATCTGCTGTTCATGTCCTTCTATTTTCAGATCAAGGCGAGAGCCGTGCCGCTTCCTCTGCTGTTCATCCACTTCTAACAGTTTATCAAATCGAAAGTCGCGTCTTTTTATCAAACAACCGTTTACCATAGACCACTCAGCGAAGACAATAGGCGTGCCATCTGATTGCTTCAGCGTCAGTGCGTCTCCGCAGAGGATGTTGTGCTTTAGGATATAGCGCACAGCCTCACGGCAGTCATCGTTTGCCTCTTTTCTGCAGACTGCGGTGTATTCTTTATCCCATATCTCAAACATCCGTCTTCGACAAGCATCCACGTTATCCGGCAATATATCAACACCGTAAATGCTTGTGACTGCTATAACGGAGTAACGCTCATAGTCGGCGGCATGCTTGCCGTAGCGCGACTTCACCACAGCGAGTTTGCGCCGCAATATCTCAGCGAGAAAGTTTCCATCGCCGCAAGCCGGTTCGAGAAAGCGGCTCTCGATGCGCTCAGTTTCCTGCTTTACGAGGTCAAGCATTGCGTTGACTTCCCGTTCGGCAGTAAACACCTCACCGTGATCAGCCACACGCTGCTTTGATTTGGTTTGGTTCTTAGTAGGCTTATTCATCGCTGTTTCCCTTATCTGGCAAGATCTCCATGATATCCTCAATTCCACAATCCAGAGCAAGGCAGATTTTCACCAGAGTATCTGTATTCACATTTTTCCCTTTACCGAGTTTCGCTAAGGAAGTGGCGCTTACGTCTGCTCTTCTGCACAAGTCCTGTTTCTTCATATCCCTATCAATCAGCAATTTCCATAACTTTTTGTAACTCGCGCCCATTCGGATACCTCTTTTTTGGTGGCTATTCTATTCAACTATACCAATATATGGACAGAAATTCAATCCATGAATTGTGCGTTCGCGCAATTATATTCCCGTTTACCTTACAACTTTGCTCTTCCGTGCAAGTTTAAGAAGCTAGCATCGTTAGATCCGCACAATAGGCATTTTGCAGTTGCAGGATATCCCCATATCCTCGGTTTCGAGACCGATAGGTACACCATTTCGGTGCAAACCATATGAATGGTGAATCCTGCTTGGGGGGTCAGAACCCAATGCTTGTTCCCAGACTTAAGCGACAAAAGTGTACTCGATCTTGGGTGCGGTTATGGCTGGCACTGCAAATATGCGGTGGAATGTGGTGCAAAGCAGGTGCTGGGCATTGATTTGAGCGAAAATAGGAGACACCTTTCGCATCAGCGGTGTGGAACACGTCACTGACTGAATTTCTTGAAATGTGACGAGCAGACAGTAGTCATTTTAATGCTAAACACACTCGGATTTTTGCTGAGGGCATTAGGATAGGAAGGATTGATAAAGTGGAACTATCGTCCGGCGTTAGATATGCCCAGCCTTTTTATGTGCGGAGGGCCGTACCAATCTTATAACCAAGGTACAGTTGCATGGAGACCTTGATCTCTGAAATCAGCTAATAAACTACCATCGATAATGATATCTTGGTAAAACACAGGGGAAAGATAGCACAACATTACGCCGCCCAAATTCAACAGGGATTAGAACAAGCTTGTTTCGGCTGAAACAACACGGTGATATAGTATACTGAGGCCTTTTAGGTTTATTAGCGGTTTACTTTTTCGGGGAATACAAATCTGAATCATCTACCAAGGTTCACCACCTCACTAACTAACTTCTTTAACGTCTCTAGGAGCCTCCCCCGGTTTTTTAGCTCCTCAACTTCCGCTGAAGGTAACCTGTAAGTAATCATCAAACCGGGACATATGTTAAGGTGATCACGTTTGGTGTTATCAAAATTCTTCCATAGTTCCTCCAGGTCTTTTTCCTGAATCAGTCTATCCCTTAGCATTTGGTCATAAAGTATGTCAAATTCGTTACGCTTATATTGCCGAATACGTTGTTGGTTATTTGCCCAATATGTAAGATATTCTTCTACGGTAAGCCCAGTATTAGGGTATACGAGAAGGCTCCCCTGATAAGCACAGTGGAAATTCGTTCTAATCTTCCAACCCAGTTTAGCCAATCGCATGACTGATGCAGGCTCTGCCCTTTTATAAAACTCTTTTCCCTGACTGGTAAGGTCTGCAGGATAGAAGTCCAGGATTAGATCTTCCGCTCCAGCGTCTATATGAAGGTAAAATCTCTGCAGATACTTTTTTGTTTCTATATCATTGAAAAAGACGCACGGTCCATCTTTTTTCAGATAGACTTCGCCTAACCCAAGACTATTCAATAACTCACACGAATAGTCTTCATAAGCTGTTTGCTTTCGTTTATTCAATTCCTATCCTCCAATCATTCTTTGCTAAGATACCAACAATCACCGGAATACTCACATTCTAATGCCCCATATAAGCTGCTCAATAAATACATGAATTGCCCGATGTACCAGAGAGAAATCACGGATAAAGCCTTATATGTTACGAATAGTCCGATTATCAATGCTCTATTACTACACATTTGTGTGTTCTCCTTCTCTATCCACCACTAGTTTTGCAGTAAGATAACAAGATAGGTCTGACAAAAGAGCCTCCAAGTAGTAGCTTGGGGAAAACTCTATGTCAAGTTCTAGGATATATGGCTGTAGAGTATCAGGGAGTTTTCTTGAAGGGGTGATATAGTCAGATAACAAACTAAAAATCATGATACCTCATACGCCGAGTTTCCGGCATGCGCTGATTCTTGAGTATATACTGATTTTTCGGCACTCCTGTTTTGTGTGTTTGGGTGCTCGAGAACCCAAGATATCAGTAAAAGTCTATGCCAGGCAAACTTTTATACTAGTATTGTAATATCATGAAGGAGTATTTAAGTCATTCGGGGAATAATCATATTGAGAATCTATACGTCTGGGCCGGAACCAACGGTAACCCCATTAAGGGTCCCGGGGAAAAGGGACATGTAAGCACCTTTCAAGGACACGAAGCCTCTTGACAAAGGGATATAGCGCCTGTTAGAATGACGATACAACCGAATTTGTGATTGCAATGTGTAGGGGAGTAGCTCAATTGGTAGAGCGGCTGTCTCCAAAACCGTAGGCTGCGGGTTCAAGTCCTGTCTCCCCTGCCATTTTTATGTGTGTAATTCGTGTGCCGCTACTGTTCTCCGGAGACCCGTCAGTATCGACGATATCTATGATATCCTGGCATACCGCCATCTTCACGATTTATGGATTTATGTAAAACAAACTGGGTAAGTACTTACATGGAGGTAGTTTTTATGCAGCCTGTAGAGATTAAGCCGAATGTGTACTGGGTTGGCGGAATCGACTGGGATCTCCGCAATTTTCATGGCTATGTCACGCCCCGTGGATCAACATACAACTCCTACCTGATCATGGACGACAAGATTACCCTCGTAGACACAGTTAAGCATTACCTGGCAGGCGAGATGCTGGATAGAATCAGGGCTATTGTTGACCCGGAGAAAATCGACTATATGTTAGTCAACCACGTAGAGATGGATCACTCCGGGAGTGTCCCGAGGGTTATGG
>JAAZEW010000170.1 GCA_012512055.1 Bacillota bacterium
GACCTTGTTCTCGGTTGCTACTATTTGACCATTGCCCAACGGGGGGAGAAAGGCGAAGGCAAGTGCTTCGCAAGTCCTGACGAGGCATATATGGCATACAAGGAAGGTGCGGTAACGCTGCATTCTTTGATTGCTCTAAGGATGCCCCGTGAAAAGGAGGTTATCGGACTTACTGACGATGATAAGAACAGGAAACTTCTTGTCACCACAGTGGGCAGACTCGTTTTCAACAGGATCTTCCCTGATGATTTTCCTTACATTAATGATGCAGTGGAAGACACAGTGGACGAGTCAGTCCTAACAGGCGTAATCATCGATTCCCAAAGAGACCGTTCCATAGAGGAAATAGTGAAAGAAGCTCCTATGGGACATCCGGTGAAAAAGGGATTCCTTGTTCAGCTCATATCAATGTGCCACCAGAAATACGGTAACGCCAAAACAGCGATGATCCTTGACAATCTGAAGACAATCGGGTTCAGGTACGCGACTCAATCCGGGACCACTGTCGGCATAGAGGATGTCGTAGTCCCTGATGAGAAAGGGCGGATTATACAAGAAGCCGAAAAACGTGTGGAAGAAATCGAACAGCAGCACAGGCGGGGCCTCATTACCAATGACGAGCGGTATCAGCTTGTCATAGACAGGTGGACTGAAGCTAAGGAAAAGGTCCAGGACGCGATGCTCCGGAGCCTTGATGACCTTAATCCTGTTTACATGATGGCCACTTCAGGAGCGCGTGGAAACGTCTCGCAGCTAAGCCAGCTTGCTGGGATGAGAGGGCTTGTAGCCGACCCTTCAGGACGGACAATTGACTTTCCGATTAAAGCCAACTTCCGTGAGGGGTTGACAGTGCTTGAGTACTTCAGTTCTACGCACGGAACACGAAAAGGCCTTGCTGACACCGCGCTCAGGACGGCTGACTCAGGCTACCTGACCAGGCGGCTTGTGGACGTGGCTCAAGATGTCATTGTGCGTGAGGATGACTGCGGAACGGATCAGGGGATCCCGCTTTCTGCTATCCGCCAGGGAGACGACGTGGTGGAGACGCTAAGAGAGCGGATTATCGGTAGAGTTGCGTGTGAGGACATTATCCACCCTGATACAGGCGAAATCATTGTAGGCGTAGGTGAGGAAATCCTCGAAGAGCACGCAAAGCAGATAGATTTGGCAGGTATAACAGAGGTTACCGTCAGATCCGCCCTGACATGCAAGACCAGATACGGTGTGTGCGTGAATTGCTACGGACGCAACCTGGCTACGGGAAATCTTGTGGAAGTCGGTGAAGCAGTTGGTATCATTGCTGCTCAATCCATAGGCGAGCCGGGAACCCAGCTTACTATGAGGACATTCCACACAGGCGGAGTGGCAGGCGATGACATCACTCACGGCTTGCCCAGGGTGGAAGAGCTGTTCGAAGCACGAAAGCCTAAAGGGCAAGCAGTAATAAGCGATATTGACGGCCGTGTCAGCATAGTGGAATCAAAAGGCACGAGAAAAGTCCTGGTTAAAGCTGATGACGGAGAAGAGAAATCCTATACCGTACCCTATGGAGCGAGGTTGGAAGTCAGAGAAGGCCAACTGATAACTGCAGGGGACCAGATTACTGAAGGTTCACTGAATCCTCATGACATTCTCAGAGTGAAGGGTGTCCGTGCCGTTCAAAGCTATCTTGTCAAGGAAGTTCAGGATGTATACAGGTCCCAGGGAGTAGAGATCAACGACAAGCACATCGAAGTTGTGATTAGGCAAATGCTTCGTAAAGTGAAAGTTGACGATCCGGGAGATACCGAGCTTCTCCCAGGGGGGCTTGTAGACGTGTTTGAATTTGAGGAAGAGAATGCGCGCGTTCTGAATGAGGGAAAGCAGCCCGCAATAGCAAAGCCTGCAATTCTAGGAATTACCAAAGCTTCGCTGGCGACGGACAGCTTCTTGTCAGCCGCTTCCTTCCAGGAAACGACGAGAGTATTGACGGACGCTTCGATTAAGGGGCGTACAGACCCTCTGATTGGGTTGAAGGAGAATGTGATCATAGGCAAACTGATACCTGCCGGCACAGGTATGAGTCGGTATAGAAACGTTGTTCTCGTCACTCCGATGGCGGAGGCGGCTGCTGATGGCGAAGAAAGGCTGGGGGACAACGGAGAGATCCTTAATGAAGATGCACTTGCCGACGAGTACACGGAGCCCCTTTCCGCGGAGGAACTTGCCGGTGATTCCTTAGGAAGAGTTTTGTCCTAAGGAGTATTGATGAGTTCTTGACAATGTTCATGGGGCAATGCTAGAATGTGATGGCGTACGAATTGTGCGCTCTTGGGCGCTTTCAGTATTCAGAGGAGACCCAGGGAGGAGCGAAAACAGGATATGTCCCACGCTGAGTTGAGGATGGCGCGGCGCAAGGCTGTAGGCACGAAGCAGACCATCAAAGCTCTGGAAAGGGGAGAAGCCAAGTCTGTTTACCTGGCAAGGGATGCCGATGAGAAGATTACGACAAGTGTATTAGAGTTGTGCAAGGCTAATGGGGTCGAAATCATCTATGTTGATACCATGGCGCAACTCGGGAAAGCATGTGGCATTGAAGTCGGAGCCGCTTCGGTAGCGATCTTGGTCGGCTAGACCAGGGTTCTAACGGTTGAAATACGACGTTCCACGGTGCCCCTTGCACCTCGAGGTGGAAGGGGCACGTTATGTGTAAAGGTAAGTTCATTTGGGGAAGGAGGTGCGAAACAGCGTGCCCACGATTAATCAATTAGTGCGTAAGGGACGCAAAAAGGTAACCAGAAAATCGTCTGCTCCAGCTCTCAGGTGGATTTATAATTCCCGTACCCGGAGATCTCAGTACACCGGTGGGGCCCCGCAGAAGAGGGGGGTTTGCACAGTTGTAAGGACAACGACCCCTAAGAAGCCTAATTCGGCGCTACGTAAGATTGCCAGGGTCAGGCTTAGTAACGGCCTCGAGGTAACTGCATACGTTCCTGGGATAGGACATAATCTTCAGGAGCACTCTGTGGTTCTTATCAGGGGCGGCAGAGTAAAGGACCTTCCCGGCGTGCGTTATCATATTGTGCGAGGGACTCTCGATGCTGCAGGGGTAGCTGACAGGAGACAGGCGCGATCAAAGTACGGAACCAAGAGGCCTAAGTCGTAAATACTAAGAGTA
>JAAZEW010000171.1 GCA_012512055.1 Bacillota bacterium
CGTGTGTCTTGCCGACATTGAACGAGCCGGTAGGTTGCTTGCGGAATTCATAGTTCGGCTCGATAAGAAGTATGTGGAGGGATTGAAATGCTTCTAAGAACCCTCACAGAAGCCATCGGCGTTTCAGGACAGGAACAGGAAGTCGCAAGTATCATAAGGGAGCAGGTCAGCCCCTACTGTGACAAGGTAGAAACAGATGCCTTAGGGAATGTTGTTGCCATAAAGAGCGGTGACGAGAAAGGGCCCAAAGTCATGCTTGCCGCTCACATGGACGAAATCGGACTTATGGTCATGTTCATCGAAAAATCCGGGACTCTCAGGTTCAAACCCATAGGCGGTGTAGACCCGAGAGTGCTGGTGTCCAAATCAGTCTACGTAGGCAAGAATCGCGTCCCGGGCGTAATCGGGGCAAAACCCATCCACCTGCAGAAATGGGAAGAAACCGACAAGCCGTTTGACATTGACGGGTTGTTCATAGATATCGGTGCAAAGGACAAGGATGAGGCGGAGAAACTCGTCAAGCTCGGCGACGGTATTATTTTTGCCACGAAGTATGAGGATATCGGCAATACCAGGGCAAAAGCCAAAGCCTTTGACGACAGGGTAGGGTGCGCCGTCCTTGCCAGGCTCCTAATGATGGAGAAGCGGTGGAATTTCACAATCCAGGGAGTCTTTACGGCACAGGAGGAAGTAGGCGGCCGCGGAGCGCAGGTTGCGTCCTACAGACTGGAGCCTGATATGGCTATCGCGTTTGAAGGCACTACCGCGTCTGATGTCCCGGGGTCCAAAGAGCATCTGTATTCGACGTCTCTGGGGAAGGGTCCTGCCCTGACCCATGCGGACGCTTCTTTCGTGGCGGATCCGAGGATTGTCAAGAGACTCATGGAAGTTGCAGATGCGAAAGGTATTCCCTATCAGATGAGGGAGCTTACCACCGGCGGGACGGATGCCGGAAGGATCCATCTTACAAGGGAAGGTGTCCCGGCCGGCCTGGTGTCTATTCCCACCAGATACATCCACTCTCCTGTATCAATCATAGATAGGAATGACTTTGAGAATGCCATAAAGCTTATGGCAGCTTTTCTCGACAGTATTCAAGAGAGGGGGCTACCCTTTTGAAGAACTTATTAAAGAAGTTAGTTGAGGCTTTTGGCCCCGCCGGGAATGAGGGCCCGACGAGAGAGATCATTAGGACGGAAGTTGAGGGCCTCGTGGATGAGGTTAAAGTGGATGCCCTGGGAAATCTCATAGCCGTCCGAAAAGGCCAGGGGCCAAGGGTGATGATTGCCGCACACATGGATGAGATTGGCGTGATTGTAACCCATATTGATGAGAAGGGATTCCTGAGGTTCTCCAACATAGGCGGAATCTCACCGTTCATGCTCATTGGTCAAAGGGTGGTTTTCGCCAATGGCACCCTCGGGACTTTTGGCATGGAGAAGCTGGATGAGATAAAGGACCTGAAGCTGAACAAGATGTTCATCGACATCGGGGCCAAGGATGAAGCTTCCGCCAGGGAAAAGGTGGCAGTGGGAGATATCGGCGCATTTTGCAGAGAAGCTCATTTCCAGGGGGATAGAATCATTGCCAAATCCCTGGATGACAGAGCAGGTTGCGCAGTATTGGTAAAAGTGCTGAAGGAACTGGTGGGCAGGGAAATTCCCAACCAGGTCTATGCAGTATTTACCGTCCAGGAAGAACTGGGCCTTCGCGGAGCGAGGACTGCCGCGTACGGAGTCAATCCTGACATCGGATTCGCAGTGGACGTGACAGGGACAGGGGATACGCCGGAGGCGCCCATTATGGCGGTCAAGCTGGGTGAAGGTCCAACGATTAAGGTAAAAGACTCAGTTGTGCTCACCCATCCCCGTGTCAGGCAGTTCATGGCGGAGATTGCAAAGAAGAAGCGAATTCCTTATCAACTGGAGGTCCTGGAGCGTGGCGGGACAGACACAGGTCCGATCCACCTTACCAGGGAAGGCGTCCCGTCAGGCGCGATTTCGGTCCCTACCAGGTATATACATACTCCATCAGAGATGGCGGATATGAACGATATCGAAAACGCGGTAAAACTTTTCGTAGCCATACTTGAGGAGCAACTGGATGCGGCGATTCTCTAACTAAAGTCAGTCCTGCCTTCGGCAGAGATTCAGGTTTCGGGAGCGTGGCAGGTCCACGCTCCTTTCGCTTTAATGGCCTTCCGCAGCCGAGACTCTGTCCGGCAACTTGTCTCCGGTATATCAGCTTCGCTTCGGGAATATATTAGTGCAAGCAAGACATGGTTACGTAAAGCCGATGTCAGCGAGAGCGGGTTATCGGAGCGGGAGGGAAGCTGAGTGCGAAGGGGGATCTCCTTTGGTTGTGCTGCGCTGATATGCGCGTTTTTTCTTTGTGTAGAGTTAGTCTTGGTTTCTGCCATGCCTTCGGCATCTTCTCTTGTCTCAGCCGGTGTCATCTCTCTCGGTTTCTATGAACACACCGAGTCTCATGAGAAAACTGAACCTTATTGGATTAGGATCAATATCCCTGCGTTCACACTGACTCTGTTCTCAGGTAAATCCCCTGTAAAGACCTACCCGATAGCAGTAGGAAAACCTGCTGCACCCAGTCGTATCGGGACCTGTGAAGTAGTCGCAAAGGCTAAGTATCCTACCTGGTATCCTCCGGACGGCAAGCCTCCTGTGCCGCCCGGCCCCGATAACCCCATCTCCTGTAGATGGCTGGGCTTGAGTTGGTCAGGATACGGTATTCACGGAACGAACAACCCTGCTTCCATTGGGAAAGCAGTGACTCTGGGCTGCATCAGAATGCACGATGAGGATGTCATGGAGCTTTTCGATATTGTCGCGGTAGGCACCACGGTGGAGTTCGTCTACGAGACTGAGGAGGTGAACTCCTATGGAGATGGACCTATGGCGGTGCGGCTCACTGTATACCGGGATCTATACGAGCTGGGAACAAACACGGTTGAACGGGTTATGGAGTCTCTAAGAACCTATTTAGCTCGGGTGATGCCGGGCGCAGAGCCCTACAGCATAGAGTCTTGCGCGGGAAATGACACGGCTACGATCCCGCATCCGATGCCCGATATAGATCAGCATTCTTTGGCCGCTTTGATAAGCGCAGCTCGCGGAAAACCCGAACCCGTTCCTTGGCAAGTGCGGGTGGAGCTGTGCGGCGAATGCGGTCCGTGCAATGCTATAGGTGACTTTTACAGGGCTGAGTTCGACGCTGATTTCGACGTAGATGTAACCGCATGCGAGAATTCGGCGGACACCTGCCGTATTGAAGCTTTGGGCTTAGTCCGTGTTGAGACGGAGCTCGCGCGCATTGAAGGTAGCCAGATTCTGGTGGCGCTGAGGCCTGTTGCCGAGACTTTCGGCTACAGGGTGGCCTGGGACGGAGAGTGGCAAGCCGCGATTGTCAATCAGAACGTGGCAAGCGGCGTGGTAAGGGAAGGAAGACTCTACGTGACTCCGGACGAACTCAGTCGTCTGTTGGATGAACTCGTAATAACCTGGGACCCGCAAACACTGACATTGAGAATAACCCGAATTTTAACAGCCGCGAAACCACCTGCCAATTGGTAGGATGTATCCTAAGAGCAAGAGACTTGACGAAGCCCGGGCAAGAACGTTTAGCAGAGAATACCGGCCAGGATCTGCAGAGAAAGCAGGATCTGCACAGAACGGATGAACTCAGGATCCTGGCGGGAAAAGCAGCATATAGCTGAAGTAACGCAGGCATAAGGTAGCAAATGCTCCATATGTCCCCCAAACGTCCACAACTTACATAAAGGGATAGCACCATGCGTGTGGAATGAGCGTAAAGGATGGGATAAAGACCCATCAAGCCAGGCAGGAGCAGGGCAAAGGGGGACTTGGCACATATGATCATACATGGCATAGCTCGCCGGGACGCCCACCGGCGCAAAACCATCGGATCCGCATTTCTGAAAGTTGCAGTCGTCGCGCTGCTGGTCGCAGGCATAGCCGGATCGTCCATAGTGACTCATCACGCAGAGGCTGCGCCCGGACCAACTGACATTGAGGGCTGTTGGGCGGAAGAAGCCATTGTAGCCTTGATCGACGAAGGGATAATCACAGGTTATCCTGACGGGACATTCAAACCGGAAAACCCGGTGACAAGAGCGGAGTTCTCGAAAATGACAGCAAGGGCTTTCGCAGTCCGTGCTGCAGGCGAACCCACATTCAGTGATATCAAGGACAACTGGGCTAAGACATACATTGCTGCGCTCACAGAAGCTGGGATAGTCTCAGGCTTCCCTGACGGCACATTTCGTCCTTCAAAGGACATAAGCAGAGCGGAAATGACTCAGATACTGGTCCGCGCGATAAGTCTTGGAGACAAGATGGACAGTCTCACCCAGCCGGAACCGAGCTTCATAGATGTGAGCCAGGATCACTGGGCATTCAGCAGCATTGAAATCGCCAACACCCTCGGGGTGCTGCCGGTATACTTTGGTGTAGTCTTTGAGCCTGAGATTCCTGCGACACGGGCTGAGACTGCATACATGATTAAGTCCCTAATTGATCTCCGTATTTACGAGGGCAAGCTGGCGAAAATTGATAATCAGCAGGGGACTCTCACAGTCACCACACCCGGCGGAGTCGACCGGCAAGTAACTATGGCTTTTGATACGGTCATTTACAGAAACAACGTAGAGGCCGAACTCGATAGGCTGCTTCGTGGCGATGAGGTCTACATCGTATCTGACGCCTTCGGTGAACCAAGGTTCATCAAGGCGCGCGGACTCGTAACCAAAGACGATGTCACCACCAAAGTCAGCATCCTGTCCAAGGGGACTCTGGCGCCTGAAGACGTCGAAGCGTTAGCAAGGTCCGACTGGAACTCTGTACGAGAAGGCCTTGAACCGAAACTCATCCAAAATATGGTGGACAGAGGCCTCACAGAAGAAGAGGCTGCTACAATTCTCAAGCAGGATTGGGCTGAGCTCGGAGAGCTTGCGAAGAAACGAGTGGCGGACGCTCTGTCTGATGAGTTGGGAGTATCCCAAGACCTAATCGTAGCGCTCCTTGACTCTGACTGGGAACAGGCAAAAGCTTACGGCCAGATTGAAGTTGCGCAGTATGTCCTTATGAAGCTGCTCAATCTCTAGGCTTTGAGAAGTGGCAACCCCCATAACCGGATATAGCCTGAGCATCATTGGTATCACTTAAGAAGACGGCGCCCGATGAGGGCGCCTCATTTGTATCCGGACTTCTTGCCTCACCGCAAGGGGTGTCATGTCCTAATCTATCCGTATGGTTTATGGTTTACTGCGTTGCAGGAATCAGAAGGCAAATGAGGAAGATTTAGATGATACTTGATGATACAGGCAGTGTGCGCATATACTAACGCTGAAATGCGGAGGCATGAATTATGACTGGAAAGAAGCTTGTGATTATTGACGGCAACAGCCTTGCGAACCGCGCCTTTTATGCGATTCAAGCAGCGCTTACCACAAAGGAAGGCGAGCCTACTAATGCCGTGTACGGCTTTGCCAATATGCTGGTTCGTTTGATGGATGAAGAGAAACCTGACATGATGGCAGTGGCGTTCGACAGATCCGGGCCCACGTTCAGGCACATGGAGTACGACGGGTACAAGGCTACGAGAAAAGGAATGCCTGATGAGCTCAGCTCCCAGATGCCCCTGATAAAGGAGCTTCTCTCTGTTTTTCGCATCCCTGTGCTGGAAATCGACGGGTATGAAGCAGATGATGTTATCGGGACAATTGCCAGGAAATCAGAAGAAGCCGGACATGAGTGCC
>JAAZEW010000172.1 GCA_012512055.1 Bacillota bacterium
AGGATCTTCACGTCAGACTCAACATACAGCTTGTTTATAAATACCTTCGTTCCCCGTGAGGTGACGCCTAGAAACCTGAGGTTAGATTCATCCCTGCAATCATGGCACACGACTTTTATTTGCCTGTCAAACACAGAAGGATCGAGCATGGCCTCAAGTTCATCTTCTGAAAGCCCTCTATGTGTGCCTGTAGCCACAATAATCGTGATGAACTCGGGTTTTACTCCAAGTTCGATGAGCTCATCGATTATTGGAGACAGAATTCCCGAATCTCCTGTATACGGCACAGGCCTTGTGTTGTCAGATATCACTATTGCAACTCGTAATTCTCGGGCGGATTTCCCTTTGCCATTGATGATCTCAGCAAGTCCGGGTGATTCGATAGGGTTATGTATGCCCTCTGCGACTGCGTCCTTAGGTTTAGCAATCGGTGTGGGTTTTGACATCTCAAGGCAGTGAGTCCCGCAAGGCAACTGAATTTCAATGGTATTATCTCCGAATCCTACAGTGAATACCGGCATATCCGAACACCTCATATCGCTTTGTTGATCACCTGAAAACACAAAACCATTATACTATATCCTGTCATCTCAGGCATGTCCTACGGCTTGCAGGTTTCAAAGAGATGCACGACGGAGAGAGACTCCAGGTTAAGCTGAATAATCCCGCCTGACATGAAGCGGGATTACTCTTGGTCTGCATCCTGGAGTTATAGACTTGGCTGCACGATGTCTAATTCTTATGGCTATTCGGCAACTTGTCCGTCTATAACCTTTGGCAAAACGTAAATGCTGCGGGTCTTAAGGTCGATTCCTACTTCGCTGCCGCGGACAAAGACGTCTCTCTCTTGAGGATTAGCGATTTCTGCGGTAATACTGGTCCCGAGCAGGTCTACTTCATACAGTACTTGAGATCCGAAGTATGCAGCGTGAGTAATTTTACCTGGAAATGTTCCTTTTGCAGGCGGTACAATGTCCACTGCCTCGGAACGCACCACAAGCTCAACTTGGTCTCCGGTATTAATATCAGATACCTTCTCAAACGGAAGCACTGCATCCATTACTCTTACATGCATGCGGTTTCCGTCAATAGTCATAACCGTACCGTCAAGGAATGTAGTCTTCTTTCCCATGAAGTCAGCGACGAATCGATTTGCCGGCCTGGCATATACATCCTGAGGTGTCCCAATCTGCTCAATTCGGCCATGGTTCATCACTGCAATTCGATCTGAGAGACTCATCGCTTCTTCCTGGTCATGAGTCACGTACATACTGGTCATATTCAAGGCTTGCTGGATCTTCCTGATTTCAATCCGCATCTGCGCTCTAAGTCTTGCATCGAGATTTGAAAGGGGTTCATCCAGAAGAAGCACCTTGGGCTCAACAACAAGCGCCCTCGCCAAAGCCACTCTTTGCTGTTGACCGCCGGACAGTGAGCCGGGTTGCCTTTCTTCCATGCCTTCAAGGCCCACCAGGTTAAGGGCATGACGTGCTTTTGCGGTAATCGAACCGATATCCATTTTTCGCATGCGAAGTCCGTACGCCACATTTTCGAATACAGTAAGGTGGGGAAATAATGCATAGCTCTGAAAGACCATGGCAGTATCACGTCTGTGCGGCGGGACATCGTTTATTACCTTACCGTCTAATAAGATCCTGCCTGAAGTAGGTGTCTCAAACCCGCCTACCATACGCAGAGTCGTTGTCTTACCGCATCCTGACGGGCCCAGCAGTGTGAGGAGTTCGCCTTGGATAAGCTGGAGTGAAATTCCGTCTACTGCTACAATAGGGTCTCTGTCAGCATCTCTATGTCCGAAGATCTTCACAACGTCTATTAGTTCTACGCTGTACCAATCCATGGCTCTGTCCCCCCTGAAATAACCGATTCTTTCGGAGCTCTCTGTGGTCCGCGTTTCCAGGGCTGATACACAAGGAGATTGATAATTCCTATTGCGCTCAGAACCATGGCTATGATGACAACACAGAAAGCGGCTGCCTGAGCAAGGTCGGAGTTCTCAACTGAGCCCAGCACGGCAACGGTTATGAGCTTCCACCGGCCTGACACCACAAACACAATTGCGCTGATGGCTGTCACGCACCTGACGAAGCTGAAAACCAATCCGGAGAAGAAAGCAGGTGCAATCAGCGGCAATGTAATCTTTCTGAAAGTAGTACCGCTGTCTGCTCCAAGGTCACACGAAGCCTCTTCAATGGATGGGTCTATTTGCTGAAGTGCAGCTATACCCGATTGAATTCCGGTAGGCATATTCCTGAAAACAAACAGGATTATTATGATGGCTGCAGTGCCTGTAAGCAGTATCGGTGGTTGGTTGAAGGCAAGGATATATCCTATTCCCACAACTGTGCCGGGGACTGCAAAAGAAAGCATAGAGGTGAGCTCCAAAGCTTGTCTCCCGAAGAACTCTTTCCTCACAACAATGAATGCGATTATCATAGCCAGAATTCCGGTTATAGGTGTGGCTACAGTGGACAGGAACAAAGTGTCCTTAATGTATTCCCCAGCCACCTGGAAAACGTGGTGATAATTAGCCAATGTGAAATCGTAATTGACGCCCCAGAGGGTCATGAACGAACCGACAAAAGCAGTCCCGTAGAAAAGGAGTATTACACCGGTGAGAATCAAGCAAATCACGAATGCTGCAGTTCTCACCCAGGGTTCATTCCTGCCAACTCGTTGCCCTGAAGGCTTGCCTGTGACGGTTACGTATGATTTCCTGCTTACCCAGTACTTCTGGACAAAGAATGCTATGAGTGACGGGACCAGCAAAATAACTGCGAGCCCTGCCCCACCTGAGAGGTCGTAAAGCCCGGTTATCCGTAAATACGCTTGGACTGCCAGGACCTGGTAATCGCCTGACAGGACTATGGGGTTCCCGAAATCCGCGAGGGATTCAATAAAGATCAAAAGCAATGCAGAAGCAATCCCCGGGATGGCAAGAGGTAATGTAACCGTCCGAAACACTTGCCACCAAGACGCGCCGAGATCACGGGCAGCATCCTCGATTGAAGGATCGATCGCCTGCAACACGCCGGATAAAACCAGGTACGCCGTTGGGAAGTAGGCTAAAGTCTCGACCAGCGCAAGGCCTCTCAGGCCGTATATTCTAAAGTTGACCATTCCGCGTATGAGTTGTTTGGTAATAAAACCATTGTTGCCGAAGAGCATGATCGTTGCAAGGGACATGATAAAAGGCGGCGATATCATAGGGAACATAGCCACTACTTTGAAAAAGCCGCTAAACGGTAGGTTTACTCTTGTAGTGCAATAGGCGAATATGAATCCTATGATTGTGCCGATGGTAGCAACGATGGCTCCCAAACGAACACTGTTTACAAGAGGACGACGGTTATAGCTTTTTGCCAACAGCCCGCGGTACACTCCGAGGCCAATGCTTCCATCGCTTTGCATGAGGCTGGTCTTAAGAACTGAATACAGCGGATAGATGACGAACAACAAAAGGGATACTGCAATTGCCACGATGACTACCATTACGAGAGGTTCCTGCATTATCGAGGGCCCTTGCCGTCTATGTAAAGGACGTTTGAGTTCCGCTTCAACGCGCGCCAAAAACCTCACCATCCCGCATCCTTTGTCGGAGGAGTCCGAGGAAGATGCACATGTTTCCTCGTCTTCCTCCGACAAGGGTATTGCCTATGTCAATCCTATGTGTTTTACTTGTTCGTCAATTCTCTCCACTTCTCATTCAGCCGGGCTTGATTCTCTCCGGCCCAGACATCGTCGTACGCAATTAGATTGACCTGCTCTCTGGTAACCGCTCCTTCCGCAACTTTAGCCTTAGGATTCAACGGTATACGGAACCACTCCTGGAATAGATCCTGGCATTCTGTGGTCATACACCAGTCGATAAATGCTTTACCTGCTTCCGGTTCAGGCCCGCCTTTAACCAACGCCATAGAGCCTATCTCGAAACCGGTCCCCTCTGACGGCATGGTCAGCACCATCGGATATCCTTTGGAAATCCCCTTGGCCATTACATCGTGGGAGAAAGCTACCGCGATAGCAATCTCTCCGAGGCCTGCCTGGGTAACAC
>JAAZEW010000173.1 GCA_012512055.1 Bacillota bacterium
ATGATGGAGCCGGTCATAAAGATCAACTTCACAGACTTTACTGAAGCGATTCCTGCATTTTTAACTATCGCAATGATGCCTTTTGCATACAGCATAGCCGAAGGGCTTGTCTGGGGTATTCTCGGATACGTATTCATCAAGCTGTTTGCAGGACGGTCTAAGGAAATCAGCATTACCATGTGGGTGTTGGCGGTCTTGTTTATTATCAGATTCATTGCATAAGGACAGACGAGAGACAGTAACGTTCGAACACAACAATTCAGTAATGCGTGAAAAACGATAAGCGTCAAAGAGCCCCCGCCTTCAGTAGGTGGGGGCTGTTGCTGTTGCATATAGCTAAATGAACCCACCAACATAATAATGAAACTGCCGTAGCGGGATAACCTGCTACGGCAGTTTTCTCTCTAGAGCTTTGATCGTTCTTTCCGGACTTTGATTTCGCCAAAAGGCTTACTCCCATTCGATAGTTCCCGGAGGTTTTGGGGTTATGTCATAAACCACGCGATTTATGCCCCTAACCTCATTGGTAATTCGGGAAGATATCCTCTCCATTGCCTCATAGGGCAGCCTAGCCCAGTCGCACGTCATTCCATCACGGCTGTTAATGGCTCGGACCACTACAGGCCGCTCATAGGTGCGCATGCCGGAAGACACTCCTACGCTTCTGACATCCAACACCACTGCGAAAGCCTGCCACAGCTTGCTGTAAAGGCCTGCACTCCTGATCTCTTCCTCGACAATAGCATTGGCTCCTCTTGCCATCTCAAGGCTCTCTTCAGTTACTTCGCCGACAATCCTTACCCCAAGGCCCGGGCCTGGGAACGGATGGCGCTCCAAAACATGAGCAGGGATGCCCAGCTCCTTCCCTACTTCTCGGACCTCGTCCTTAAACAGGTAACGGAGAGGCTCCACAAGCTCAAGCTGAATGGAGTCAGGAAGCCCGCCTACATTATGATGAGACTTGACCCTGCTTCCCCCTGCACCGTTCGCAGCCGTACTCTCCAGCACATCGGAATACAGAGTCCCCTGCACGAGGAAACCGGTGCCCCTCTGCAGCTTGGCGGCTTCATCTTCGAACACCCCAATGAATTCACTGCCTATCCGCTTCCGCTTCTCTTCAGGATCCGTAACCCCTTCCAGCGCACTGAGGAACCTGGCTCTTGCATCCACCATCTTAAGATTCATTCTGAATCCTTCACCGAAAATGCGCCTGACATCGTCTGCCTCACCTTTACGCAATAACCCTGTGTCAACAAAGATGCAAGTCAGTCTGTCCCCTACGGCTTTTTGAACAAGCACAGAGGCGACAGACGAGTCAACTCCGCCGGACAGTCCGGAAATTGCTCTCCCGTCGCCAATCCGGGACTTGATTTCCTCAATTGAATCGTGGATGAATCCTTTTGCAGTCCAATCCTCATCAAAACCGCATGTACGAAACAGAAACTCTGAAAGAGCCTGCTCCCCCTCGCGGGATCCTATGCTGTAGCGAGTGCATGATATTCCTGGCGCCTTGCAGTTTATGCCCATCACAGGAATCCCAAGGTCTGGAATCCCTCTCTCAACAAGCCCGGAAACATCGGGACAAGCCTCAAGATCCAGGCTTCCTGAGACAATAATCCCTTTTGGATTTAAAGCTTCAAGTTGTTCTTTCGTGACACTGTGAGGGACAATCTGGGAATAGACGTGAAATTCCCGCACTTTCCGGGCAAGAATCATGCTAAGCTGCAGCTCAAAATCGATGACTACTAGCACTTGTTATATACTTCCTCTTTTAAGACACCCACCTGCGGCAGGTTTCTGTAATACTCGGCATAATCCAGGCCATAACCGACGACAAACTTGTCAGGGATTGAAAACCCGCAGTAGTCGGGCTTAATGTCCACCTTCCTCCTGCAAGGCTTATCAAGCAGTGTACAGACCTTGACAGACGCAGGCTTCCTCGCTTCGAGGTTGCGAACTAAGTAGTGCATGGTTAGGCCTGTATCAATAATGTCCTCAACAATCAGCACATGCTTGCCTTCTATAGGCTGATCCAAATCCTTTAGGATTCTTACCACACCCGATGTCTCTGTAGAAGCCCCGTAGCTTGACACCACCGCAAAGTCCATGAGAACCGGTATCTTAATGTACCTGATAAGATCAGCCATGAACATAAGCGCGCCTTTAAGAATGCCTACAACCACAAGATCGCAGTCTTTATAGTCTTCCGTAATTTGGGTACCAAGTTCCCCTACTCTACCGGCAATATCTTCCTCACTAATAAGTATCTGTTCGAGGTCGTTTACCACGTCTTCTCCGCCTCCTGCAAAAGTCAATCCATACTTTTCGCATAATTCCCGCGACATGAATAACACATTCATTATACTTTGCATAGCATAGTAAGACAAGCGGGCCCCGGGGGGTGCCCGCCTGCCCACCTCACTCGCGGGACTCAGCTACTATTTCGAGCACTTTTTCCCGTGAGGCAACGATACCTCGTTCGAGTACATTTTTACGTGAGGCAACTGGGCGGGCACAAGCGGTGCCCCAAGCTGTGGTGTGGCTGTGGTCAGGAATTCCGCAAATACCGGATTTTGTCAAGGCAACCCGCCTGGGGAGCCGTCCCCTTAGTGCAACACCGGCCTCAGAAAACGTACATACCTTGCGGGGCCACCCCGCACGGTACGTAGACTTTCCAGAACCGGCGATTACTTATGGCGGAGACCGTTCTTCTCTCCTATATTATGCGTCACAGCCCGCCCGAATCGCAAAAACCGGCCGACGTCTTCGGCGAAACCGGCGGTTACCGGAGAAGTCCAACGGTCTCATGGCGATCTACTTAGATGGGGTCTTACCCACCTGCGAAAGGGCGTGTAAGGCTCCTTTGTAGGAGGTCTTAGTCTAACATGGCCTACCCGGAGAGCCATTCAAGTCGATCTGAGGGCTTTCGTGTGGTCGAATGGTCCACCCAGTGAGCCATCTCAGGGGATCCGACGGCTTCGGTATAGTCGATTGACCCACCCAGTGAGCCACCCGAACTGATTTGATCATAGATCGACCACTGAGTGGCTTTCCCTGAGAGCCACTCGGACGCTCTTCTCTCACGTGGTTGAGTGGCTCGCCTAGAGAGCCGATCCGAAGGTGGTATGCCTCACATGCGTGGTCCCAAAACTACCTTATTCTGTTTTCCATGCTCCCCGCGTATTTGTTCTATCGATTAACTAGATTGAAGGTGCGGGGACTCTTTTTGCCCCACTATAGTAATCGATCCCTTATCTGACTCACATAACTCATCACAATATCATGAAATCATTTTCGAAAATCCAACAGCCTCTTCCAATCGGTTGCTTTGAGTATTTCGCCTGGTTCAGCACATATTGTGCTCTACGGCTTGAGGAATTCCTGCAAGTTGTGAGTTCGGCGACTGTGATATTGCTACCCTGCAACGCATCGCAGATAGTGTCATGTTGGTCCCTGCAAAGATCATCTGCGATAATCACTTGTTCAAGCACCAATCTCCTAAATGAGAGCAGGCTGTCAACCCGACGTGCCGAAGTCTCTAACTTGAAAG
>JAAZEW010000174.1 GCA_012512055.1 Bacillota bacterium
GAGGGACTGGCCCAATGAAACCCGGCAACCTTCCGGTATTGCGGTTTGACGGATTTACGACCGCATCACGGAGAGGTGCCAATTCCAGCGGATGAATCCAAAGGATTAATCCGGCAGATGAGGGAAGTAAGGCATTTCCAAAACTTTAGGCCCTTTCCCGCTGCGGGGAGGGTTTTTTGTATCTTAGAGGGGATGTGTGGCAGGATTGGTAAGACTGGAGTCAATCTCAAAGACTTTCGAGACGGATTCGTCGAAAGTAATTGCGCTCAAAGAAGTAAGCCTTCGTGTCGCGCCGGGAGAGATTTTCGGGATAATAGGCCTTTCCGGGGCGGGGAAGAGCACGCTCGTTAGGTGTATTAACATGCTGGAGGTGCCTGACAGAGGCAAGGTCCATGTGGACGGGTTGGAAATTACTGCCCTGGGAAGTAGGGGGCTCCGTGAAGCACGAAAGAAAATCGGTATGATATTCCAGCACTTCAATTTGCTGTCGTCCCGGACTGTCTTGGAGAACGTAGTCTTCCCTTTAGAAATCGCGAGAGTGGAGAGAGCGGACAGGGTCAGGAAAGGCAGAAAGCTCCTTGAGCTCGTGGGGCTGAGTGATAAGGAAGACGCCTATCCTTCTCAGCTAAGCGGTGGGCAAAAGCAGCGGGTAGGGGTTGCGCGAGCATTGGCAAATGACCCCAAAGTGCTCCTGTGTGATGAGCCTACGTCGTCCTTGGATCCTCAGACCACACGATCCATCCTTAAGCTGCTTGATACAATTAACAAGGCCTTCGGATTGACTATCATTCTGATTACTCACGAAATGGACGCAATCAGGCAGATATGTGACAAGGTGGCGGTAATCGCAGATGGGAAGGTAGCTGAGTCCGGACGGGTCATTGACATGTTTACTTCCCCGAGGCATGAAACGACGAAAGCCATGATCCGAGGATCAAGCCACATAGATGCCCCTGATTGGGCAATGGAGATCCTTGAAGCATCGGCAAAGGCAACAGACAGGCGAGTGGTTAGGCTGTCTTTTGTGGGAGAGTCAACGGGACGTCCTGTGATCTCGTCAATTGTTCGTGATTTCGGGGTGGACATAAATATCCTTACCGCTCAGATTGATCATATCAAGTCAGTCCCGTTTGGTGTCATGTTGGTTGAACTCTCCGGTAATGGGGGCGCAATCGAGAAATCCATAGGCTTCTTGCGCGGGCTCGGAGTATCTGTTGATGTTATTGAGGATGTAAGTGATTTTGGGATAAAGGTCAATGGGGGGTAGGGCACCAGGTGTTTGATTCTCGTTTGGTTCAAATTATCGTTAACAGTCTAGGTGAAACCCTCTACATGGTGGGGGTGTCTTGTGCGCTTGCCGTGGTTTTCGGATTACCCATAGGAGTCGTTCTCGTGACCACGGAAAAAAGGAATATCCTGGAGAATCCCGGCGTGAACCAGGCTTTCGGAGCTGCGGTGAATATCGGGAGATCCATTCCTTTTGTCATCTTAATGGTAGCAATAATGCCTTTTACAAGGCTCATATCAGGTACTTCCATTGGCACGACTGCTGCAATTGTCCCGTTGACCATCGCTGCGGTTCCGTTCGTGGCAAGAATGGTTGAAACCTCACTTCGTGAAGTTGATCCCGGCGTAGTTGAAGCAGCTCAGGCAATAGGAGCGTCTCCATGGGAGATCATAACGAAGGTACTTATTCCTGAGGCGAAACCTTCACTGATACTGGGGGTGACAATTACCGCCATTAACCTGGTAGGTTATTCCACCATGGCAGGGGCCATAGGCGGTGGGGGGCTGGGGGATCTCGCGGTGCGGTACGGGTACCAAAGGTTCCGCGGCGACGTGATGTTTGCAACAGTTGTCATCCTCGTTCTCTTGGTTCAAGGGGTTCAGATGATAGGTGGCGCACTTGCCAAAAAGGTGGGGCAGAGGAGAAGCTGACTTGATGAAGTTGTTACATACAGCGATCTGAAGAAGAAGAGGAGGAAGAAAGTATGATGAAAAGACGTAGAAAGAAGGACAATTACTCCGTGCTCCGGACTCTTGTGGTATCCTTAATGCTCATGTTGGCCCTATGCGCCGGAGGAGCGAGCAGTGAGCAGTTGGCGCCTACGAAGCTGAAGGTAGGTGCGACACCTGTTCCGCACTCAGAAATCCTTGAAATGGTAAAACCCATTCTGAAAGACAAGGGGATTTTGCTGGAAGTCATCGAGTTTACCGACTATGTCACTCCCAACCTTGCGCTGAATGACGGGGATATTGATGCCAACTACTTTCAGCACATTCCGTATTTGGAGGAGTTTGCTTCAGCAAGGCGGCTTGATATCACCTATATTGCCAGTGTGCATATTGAGCCTATGGGTGCGTACTCAGAGAGAGTCAAGGACCTCGACGGCCTGAAGAATAAGGCCAAAGTTGGAATACCAAACGATCCTACAAACGGTGGGAGAGCGCTCCTGCTCTTACAGAGAGCAGGCATTATCGAGCTTGACGACAAGGCCGGCATTACGGCAACCAAATACGATGTAGTCTCAAATCCTAAGAACCTTCAGATTATCGAACTGGAGGCAGCTCAACTCCCAAGATCCCTTGAGGACCTGGATCTTGCCGTAATAAACTCAAATTACGCTCTCGAGGCAGGACTCATCGCAACGCGGGACGCTCTTATTATAGAGGACGCGAATTCACCGTATGTGAACGTCTTGGCTGTAAGGACGAAAGACAAAGATAAGGCAGCGCTTAGAGAACTTGCAAAGGCTTTGACTTCAAAGCCGGTGGCGGAGTTCATAGAAGAGAACTACCCGGGCTCAGTTGTGCCTGCCTTTGGCCTGGAGTTTTAGCCGGTAACAGCAGGTCACCCGAAAGCGGGGGTTGCAGATGAAAAACAGCCTGTAGGCAGGATATGCGTGCCTACAGGCTGTTTTGCGCTGTTCTTGCGTGGAATCATCCGCACCTCGCAGCCGATGTTGTCGTCTTGAGGTGTCCATGGCTATGTTGTCTCTGACTTGCAATTACATTTACATTGCTTTTTTGCTGCGTGCTTTTCCTCCCAGATATCGTCTGCCACTTCACCCCATGCTTTTGCGTATCCATGCAGAGGCTGACAGAGGGCGGATGCAGTCAGATTATCTATCTGGGTCGGATAAGCCCCTGATTCCTCCACCATTTGCTGGAGTCTCTGAGGATTGTCAATCAAGGGACATGGCCTCAGAAGATTTTCATTGAACGGTATTGACTGTTGATACGCCTTGAACAGAGGCGATTTCAACGCTTCCAAGAGAGTTGTGTCTTTGATGTTGACGTTCGCGTAATGGATAAACGCGCATGGCTCCACTTCACCTGTGGCGTTAATATGGAAGTAGCACTGTCCGCCTGCAATGCATCCTCCTGTAGTCCAACCGTCATTCCAGAAATCTGCGATGAAAATAGGTTTTTCCGAGCGCCATCTGTTTACTGTTCTATACATGTATTGTCTCTGTTCAGGGGTTGCCATGTACTCAAGGTCGGCCTGTCCTCCAACTGGGACGTAAGTAAACAACCAGCCGAAGATGCAACCCTTATCTATCATCAAATCTATAAATTCGTCGCTACCGACTGCATCAGTGGTTTCCCTATTATACGTAGCTGAAAAACCGTATACCACACCGGCTTCGCGCAGGTTATCCATAGCTTGCATAACCTTGTGGAAGACTCCTTTACCGCGCCTGGCGTCAGTCTCCTCCTCAAAGCCTTCCAAGCTTATGGCAAACGTCACATTGCCGATCTCCGCGAATTTCTTTGCTGCTTCCTTGTCAATCAGAGTGCCGTTTGTAAAGACATGGAATACGAGTTCATCATATTTCCTCGCCAATGACATGAGGTCGTCCATCCTGACAGTAGGCTCGCCACCTGAGACGACTATGAAGCGAATTCCAAGTTTCTCAGCTTCACCGATAACCCTGTCCAGAGTAGCATAATCCATGTCTTTGGTGCGGTCATACTCTGCTGCCCAACAACCTTTGCATCTGAGATTGCATTTGCCCGTAGGGTCGATAAGCATTGCCCATGGTATGTGTACACCATACTTCTCTTCAGTGCGTCTGCGGTAAGTAGGTGCCAGTATGCCGGCATGGACGAAGAAATTGATGCCGGCCTTGTCGCGGACAGTGGGAGAAACTTGCTTAAGGGTTCTAACAGCCAGCTTACGCCAGTTGTTGTCTTCATCTTCCATTGCCTTAATCCACGCACGAGCATATTCTTTGTGTAAAGGTTCCCGCGCCAGAGTCTCTCCCCACTGAACAATCTTGACGAGGTTCTTTTCCGGTTCGTTTGTCAGATACCTAAGCATCTGCTTGACAACGGCTTCGCCAAGCATAGCCTTTGCGCCTTCAAACGCCATAATATCTACCTCCCTTGTAGAGAACCTGTGTCTGGCAGGTTAGTTACTAATAGTGAGATGAGGCCCTATTCTGAGTCAACCGAGCACACCATTTTAGGTGGGCACGTTGTCTGTGACCTTCAAAGATCCGTAAGCACATTGCTATAAATTAAACATGTGTCTCCTGTCGAGAAGCATGTTAAGAAGGTTACGCACTTCTTCCAGGAGAGAATGGTTAATACTGCATAGAGTATACTTTCCTTCCCGCCGCAGCCTGACCAGGCCTGCCTCACGGAGCACCTTAAGTTGCTGAGAAACAGCGGACTGGCTGACCCCGAGCTGCTCCTCCAGCTCCCCCACACTAAAGGATTTGGATGAAACCAGATCCAGGATCTTGAAACGCGTTTCTTGGCCGAGCGCGCGAAACGCCCGGATTGAATCCTTCGATTTTGGTATGGACTCCACCTCCCTGACAGTGACAACGCAGTTACACATGGATTGTCAGCAAATCTACGGCAAATGGACATAATACCGGTAGCTTTAGTAATAAAAGTCATATCACCATTTGCTAATATGTTAAACCCTATCCCGTGTCTTGTCAACCATTCACCTGTGGACCATCACCCGTGGAACGAAATTGTCTCGGTCCCCGGATGGTGATATAATGAACCACGGATGTGGCCGGGACGCGTGTGCTTTGGGCCACATTTGCCTGATAATACGGAGGTGCGATATCTTTGGGGGGTTCCACTATAAGGAATTTCTGTATAATTGCTCACATAGACCACGGAAAGTCCACTCTCGCAGACAGGATACTGGAAGCCACTTCGTCGATTTCTGAGCGTGACATGACTGACCAGGTTCTCGACAGCATGGATCTTGAACGAGAGCGCGGCATTACAATTAAAGCCAAGGCAGTGCGGCTGGTATACAAATCTCCTGAAGGAAAGGACTATATTTTTAACCTTATCGACACTCCCGGACACGTGGATTTCGGCTATGAGGTTTCGCGGAGCCTTGCCGCGTGTGAAGGTGCGGTATTGGTGGTCGACGCGTCCCAGGGGATTGAAGCCCAAACTCTTGCTAATCTCTATCTCGCAATAGAGAATGATCTCGTAATAATTCCTGTGATTAACAAGATAGACTTACCTAATGCGGATCCGGAAAGGGTTATGCGGGAGCTTCAGGACACTATTGGGTTTAGCCGGGACGAGTTCATATTTGCCTCTGCCAAAACAGGGCAGGGTGTACAAGAGGTACTGGAGGCTATCACTCATAGAGTCCCGTCACCCCGTGGAGATGCAGAGGCGCCTTTGAAAGCCTTGATCTTTGATTCTCACTTTGATCCCTACAGGGGAGTCATCGCATATGCAAGAGTTATGGACGGCCATCTTACCACCGGTATGCAGATAAAGCTAATGGCAACTGACAAGGAATTTGAGGTAATGGAGTTAGGGGTTTTCAAGCCCGATATGCATGAGACACAATCCTTATCTGCAGGTGAGGTAGGGTACGTAGCCGCAGGAGTGAAGAATGTCCAAGACATGCGTGTCGGTGACACCATCACTTCTGCCAAGTCTCCTGCAGAGGCGCCTCTCCCCGGCTACAGGCGGGTACGGCCTATGGTGTTCTGTGGGCTTTATCCTGTAGAGTCCGGTCAGTACGAAGACCTTCGCGACGCCTTAACCAAGCTCCGATTAAACGACGCTTCCCTTGAGTTTGAGCCTGAGACGTCAGTCGCTTTAGGTTTTGGTTTCAGGTGCGGTTTTCTCGGACTGTTACACATGGACATAATTCAAGAGCGCTTGGAACGTGAGTTTGATTTGAGCTTGATAACCACAGCCCCGAGCGTAGTGTATCGGGTGGAGAAGACTTCCGGAGAACGAGTGGAAATTGACAGCCCGTCCAAGCTGCCTCCAACCTCGAAAATCCGGGCTATTGAAGAGCCGTTTGTCGAGGCTGCGATCATTACCCCTTCTGACTATATAGGGCCTGTAATGGAGCTGTGTCAGGAAAGACGGGGACAGTACAAGGATATGGAGTACTTGAGTGAAAGCCGCGTCAGACTCATCTACGAATTGCCTCTTTCTGAGATTCTTTTGGACTTCTTCGATCGGCTGAAATCACGGACAAGAGGATATGCGTCTTTGGATTATGATTATGTCGGGCATTTTGAGTCGAACCTTGTCAAGCTGGACATTCTCCTGAATGATCAGCCTGTGGATGCCCTCTCGTGCATGATCCACAAGGACAAGGCTGAAGAGCGAGGGCGTCAATTAGTGGAGAAGCTCCGAGGAATCATTCCTCGTCAGCTTTTTGATGTGCCAATCCAAGCTGCCGTGGGGTCTCGAGTGATTGCCAGGGAGACTGTGCGGGCAATGCGCAAGAACGTATTGCAGAAATGTTATGGAGGAGATGTCTCACGAAAACGGAAACTCCTGGAGAAACAGAGGGAAGGGAAAAGGCGCATGAAGCAGTTGGGGAATGTGGAGATTCCTCAGGAAGCGTTCATGGCGGTTCTCAAGGTAGACTAGGCCTATATGTTCACATTCCTTTTTGCATCAAAAAGTGCGATTACTGCGATTTCAATTCCTACTGCATGGACTCCTTTGATCACGCAAGGGAGACGGTAAATCGATATCTGGAAGCGCTTCTTGAGGAAGCAAGAATCCAGTCGGAGGCCGTAAGAGAGCTGGGAGTAGAAGTAGTCACCTTTTACTTGGGAGGAGGAACCCCAACGTGTCTTTCCACGGAGTCACTTCGGCGACCGGTGACTGAGATTCTCCGACTATTCCCCATGGCGCATAACGCAGAAATAACGGTGGAAGCCAATCCGGGGACAGTGGATTCGAGGAAACTGGGTTCGCTCAGGGAAATGGGGATGACACGCCTCAGTATAGGGATCCAGTCACTAAATGACAGCCTCCTGGCGACGTTGGGCCGGGCGCATACGGCAGCCGACTCCATTCGGGCATTTCAGTCTGCCCGGGAGGCGGGGTTTGATAACGTAAACATGGATCTCATTTACGCCATCCCCGGCCAGACTATGAAGGACTGGGAGGAGACTCTTGACGAAGTGTTGGGGTTAAGGCCCGAGCATATCTCCGCGTACGGATTGATGCTCGAAAAAGGAACGCCTTTGTGGCGTGCGGTAGAGTCCGGAACACAGGCGCCTTGTGATGAGGATCTCGAGATAGATATGTACTATCTTGCAAAGGACAAGTTGAAAAATGCAGGATACCGGCATTATGAGATATCCAATTTCGCTTTACCCGGGTACGAATCCCGCCATAATATCATCTATTGGAGGCTTGGGCCCTATTTCAGTCTCGGTGCAGGCGCGCATTCATATGTAAACGGAGAAAGATGGAGCAACCTCACTGATCCCATAGATTACACAGGCTCGATTTGGAGCCTGGGTTCGGCGGTACACGAAAGGGAGGTTTTCTCCAAGGCGGATGAGATGTCAACTGTAATGATTATGGGGCTACGAATGACTGACGGTGTCGGGGAGGAGGAATTCCGGCGGCGTTTCGGAGTGTCAATGCAGGACACCTTTGGCAAGGCTATTGAGAAAGGGGTAGCCTCTGGGCTGCTTGAATGGGACAGGAGAAGGCTCAGGCTTACCCGCAGCGGTTTGATGCTTTCCAATGAAGCCATGCGGGAATTCCTATAGAGACGTCTGGCAGGAAGGAGCCAAAAGGGCGACGAAACAGAGTATGGAAAGGAGGCCTGACTCATGGCGAAGTTCGGCATAATAGGAGGAACCGGATTCTACAGGCTGGAGGGCCTGCCTGTCATAAGGGAAGAGGATGTCACTAACAGATATGGTACAGCCCGTGTTTCCATTGCGCGGTATAAGGGTTCCGAAATAGCATTTGTGCCGAGACACGGAGTATCTCATTCACTTCCTCCGCACATAGTCAATTACAGGGCCAACATAAAGGCAATGAAGGATTTGGGCGTGGAATACATTATGTCAACAGCCGCTGTCGGCTCATTACATATGCTGTTGCCCCCGGGGGAACTGGTGCTCTTGTCCCAGTTCATAGACTGGACAAGACGTAGAATCGGAACATTCTTTGATGAAGAAGACCCTGATTTTAAACACGTGGACGTCACGGAGCCTTTCTCAGGATTTCTTCGTGGGAAGATACTGAAGGCAGCGAAAGACAATGACATCCACATTCACCCGTACGGGACATATGTCTCCGCTGAAGGGCCCAGATTCGAAACACCGGCTGAGATCTCCATGATGCGGCTGGTGGGCGGGGATGTTGTGGGCATGACCATTGTCCCTGAAGTCGTTCTTGCAAACGAAGCTGACATCAACTACGCTACAGTGACTGTCACCACCAACTATGGTGCAGGCATGTTGCCTGGGAAGGTTCGGCACGAAGAAGTCGGCGAGATCTTTGCCGAAGCCAAGGGGCGCCTTGAGAGGCTCTTCATGGCTACGCTGGATATTCTGGTAGAGGGGCAACGAACATGACCCGTAGGACGAAAGTGGAACTCCCGTTTTTGATCCGGCCTGAGAATACAGCATTGCAGTGAGCGCTCATCATTTCGGTGTTCCGTTCTTTGCTTTTTGTGACGGGCCGGATCCGAAAGCTCTTACAGCCGCTGAAGTCATCATAGAGGAAAGGGATCCTGACGAGGTTCTGATGTGCCGAGGGCAACGTACTGCCACGCCTAAGGCAAAGGGATACTATCCTGCTTTTGATGTGACACCTGCTAAGTTTGTCAGCGCCATAGTCACGGACCGCGGGGTCTTCCCGCCCTATTCCATGGTTAATTACCGGCAATGTGTAGAGGTTTAAGATAAGAAATGCAGCCATCGTTCATACCTGAGTCAATTATCGCGAATTGACTATACACGTTCTTATAATTCGCTTTTGAGGAGGCGGAAGAAATGGAGTCTGAGGCTCTCAGAAACCAGGTCATTGAAACAGCCGGATCAATGCTGAGATTAGGGTTAACAGTGGGCACAGGAGGGAATGTCAGTGTCAGGCATCCCGGCGCCAATGCATTCCTGATTACCCCCAGCAGTTTGCCCTATGAGACTCTTCAACCTGAGGACATTGTAGTAGTTGACCTTGGGGACGGCACTTATGAAGGGCGTTACAAGCCGTCCATAGAATTCCATCTGCACAGGAATGTCTATCTGGCACGTCCTGACGTAAGCGCTATTGTCCATGCTCATCCGCCGATTGCGTCTGCGCTTGCAGTTGTGCGTAAACCTCTCCCGCTTATCATTGACGCATGCACATTCGCATTCAAAGATGAGGTCAAAGTTGCCGAGTATGGAAAACCCGGTAGTATTGAACTTGCCGAAAATACAGTCCGGGCGCTGGGTGATAATACGGCAGTCCTGTTGGCCAACCACGGGATTCTGTGCGTGGGGGATAATCTTGACGATGCCTTGGCAAGGTGTGAAGTCCTTGATAAGGCAACCTTGACGTATATCCTATCTCTAATTGTAGGCACGCCTCATTGCTTGAAGCCTCTGTCCCACCGCGGCTGAGACGATACGGCTCCTCTCTCGAAATTGTGACCGTTGCCGCGGGAGAGACATAAGATGTATGGTCCTGATCCGTAAATTAGTAGATGTATCAACCCTACTTAAGGAGGGCCAGGGCCATGCCTGCTTTTGAACCCAGGAATCCCAACCTTGTCCTTGTCGGCTTAGAAGAAGGCCGGCTGAGCCCGGTCGAAGCTATACAAGCCTTAAGGACGTCATCCGACTCCCATGCCAGGAAGAGACAGATAGATGCCGAAAGCCCTGATGCCGGCGAGTGGAGGCTGAATGATGCCCTCTCCGAGATGGACAGTCTAATCGGGCTTGCAGCAGTCAAAGCTCTAATCCGTGAGCTGGTGGCGTACGTCCGGATTCAGCGTATTAGAGAGATGCGGCAGTTGGCATCAGAGTCTTTAGTCTTGCACATGGTATTTAGCGGCAACCCCGGCACAGGGAAGACTACTTGTGCCCGCCTCATGGGGAAGATCTTTCGTGAAATGGGTGTATTGGAAAAAGGCCATCTTGTCGAGAGAGAGCGGGCTGACCTTGTCGGAGAATATATAGGTCACACCGCCCAAAAGACTCGGGATCAGATTAAGAAAGCCTTAGGTGGCATACTCTTTATTGATGAGGCGTATTCTTTGGCTACAGGCGGCGAGAAAGATTTCGGCAAGGAATCAATCTCCACTCTGATTAAGGCCATGGAAGACAACAGAGACAGGTTTATAGTGATACTGGCCGGGTATCGCGAGGAGATGGCGAAATTCGTCCAGTCAAATCCGGGTATACGTTCACGATTCCCCATTCACATCGAGTTCCCTGATTACACCACGGAAGAGTTGATGCTCATTGCAGACCTCATGCTAAAGAAACGGGACTACAGACTGGATCTTGCCGCCAGGGCCAAACTTGAAGCGATGCTCAGCAGAAACTTGGGATCTCTGAGTGAACATTCAGGCAATGCCCGCCTCGTCAGAAACCTTATTGAGCGTGCCATAAGACGTCAGGCACTCAGGCTTGTAGACAGAAAGCAGTTGACCCGTGAAGAACTCATGCTTATTCGAAGGGAAGACATAGAAGGCAACAATGAAGCGGTGCATCGTTTTGGGTAAACCAAACGTAGGTAAGACTCTTCTTGCTCTTGCGCTTGCTGATTACATGAAGGTACGCGATGTCGAGATTACTTTTCAAGACCCCGGAGGTGCCC
>JAAZEW010000175.1 GCA_012512055.1 Bacillota bacterium
CCTATCTGGGATGGTCAAATTGAGGTTATCGACTGCGACAACATCTCCCCACCGTTTCGTCAGGTTTTCCAACTTAATATCCGGCATATCAGTTTCCTCCCAGACCTTCAGATAATTCGGCTCCTGTGATTTTCTGCATGATGTACGTCATAACAATGATGACAATAACAAGCAGTAATACAACAGCGTTTGACATGTGGTAGAATCCATAATCCGAGTACCTGAAAGTCAGAGTTGTTAGCAACTGCGTCCCTGGAGTAATAAGAATGACTACCATACTTAACTCGCGCATGGCTGAGATAAAAGGTAGTATTAATGCATTCAGCAAACCGCTGCGTTGAAGTGGAATTACCAGGCGGCGCATCCGTGTCAGCCAACTTGCCCCGGCAATGATACCTGCTTCCTCAATCTCGTGCCCTAGCTGTATCATTGCGGAAATCCCTGACTTCGCAGCGAAGGGGAAATTCTTCGCAGTTGTCGCCAGGATAATCAGCATGAATGTGCCGTATAGACTCGGAATCGGACCGCGCTGCTGAGCGAACAGGGAAAGATATATTGCTCCAAAAGCGATACTTGGGATTAGGTAAGGCAGGAACGATACTTGGTCCAGTGTATTTGATAGCCATGTTCCTCGTAACCTAACCACTGTATAGCCCACTAATATCCCGAAAATTGCGCTGAGCACGGAAGCGGATAAACCCAGTTTCACGCTGTTGAAAAACGCTCTCCACGTGTCTGCATCTCGGAGGATACCCGGCCGGCCATCTAGAATTCCCGGTGTCGACTTACCAATCCAATAGTGGAGAGTGAAGTTGGAAGGGCTATACACACCGGGGACCCGCATGAACGTATCTGCAGCCAGGACAAATAGTGGGACAACAATCACCGCAAACAGAAACAGCAGTATACAACCGGATGCAACGTATCGCCACTTCCCAAGGCTCACAAGCTTTGCCTTAGGCGCTTGCCCGCTTATAGTCACAAAACTCTTTCGCTTACCTATAACCCTATTGCTGATGAAAATGAAAGTGGCTGCCAGTAAAATCATGACTATTGCAATCATATAAGCATCCCCCGGGCTTCCCGCCTGTAAACTTGCAAACATCCTGGTGGAGAGCACGCGGTAGTTAATGGGATTCCCCAGAAACACCGGGGTACTGAACGACCCGATTCCTCGTGAAATCGTCAAAATAAAAGAAGAGACTATAGCCGGGGAGACCATTGGCAGAACAACTCGACGCAGAATTGTCCATCGATTTCCTCCTAACACTAAAGCAGCTTCCTCCAACCGTGTATCAAAATCTCTGAATGCGCTCCCGACAAGCATATAAGTAAAAGGATAATAGTGCAAAGCCATCGTGATAATGATAGGCAACGGACCATAGCTGATCCAATCAGGCAACTGCACCCCGAAGTACTCCAGAATTCCGGTAGTTCCACCGATGGTTCGATTCTTGAAAATAGTCAGCCAGGCCAAGGATAGAGTCCAAGACGGAAGAATAAAGGGAACAACAGCCGTATTGGATATGAACCGCTTGAAAGGCAAATCCGTTCTGGTGACAAACCAAGCAACGGTTGTCCCAATAAAGATTGCCAGGACTGACATAAGAAAAGATATGATCAGTGTATTCATAAGAGGCTCGTAAAACAGCACGTCACTTATGTCGCTGGCGAAGACCCGCTTTAGATAGTAAGTGGTGAATTCCCCGGGTCTTTTGCCGAAGACGCGAAGGGTGTCACGACTCTGCAGTGTCACGGAAGAAGCCAGCACGCTGATTAGGGGCACAACCACAAGATAGACGGAAATAATCAGAAGCAGGATGCTCAGCAACAAAGGAGGGTTTGACAATATTCGTTTACTGCGGTTCCAGCCACGTTCACAAAGTACGGCCAGCCTATTGCCGGCTGCCGGTTGCGCCGAGTATGATCCCATTTTGTGGAACCCCCTATCTCAAGACTAGGCGACTGCCGGGAGAGAGGCCCGGCAGTCATACTTCGTGTTCCATTCAATATCCCTTGCTATTTTGCATGCTTCATCCAGAAGTCAAAGAGCTCTGCGTAATACTTCACGGTAGTCTGAGCGTTCAAAGGCATTGTGACTTTTGCCCACGCCTCAATGCCGCCTAACGGATCATCAGGATGAGGGGGCATCTTCGGATTTGTAGAGAAGTTGCCCAAGTCTTTTGTCCAAGCATTTCCGCCTTCGTCCAGCAGATAGCTTATGAATAGCTTTGCAGCATTTGGACTGGCAGCATTCGCTGTTATGGCGACATAAGCAGGATAGAGATAACCCATATAAGGTTCCAATCCGTAACAAGCTTCTAAGGCCAGGTTCTTTGCAGGTATCTCGCGGTGTTTGCTTAACACATATAAGCCAACCGGCGCATCTACCTGACCTCTGGCTCCTACAGCTTCTGCTACGTCTCCGTCACTTCTAAAAATGATTGGTTTATTACTTGCCAAACGCTTGATAAACTCCCAACCTGCGTTCGGAGTTGTCAGGGTGATTGGTTCACCGAAGCATTTTTCATAGGCAGATGCCATTTCATCTGCAGCTTCGACTATTTCTGCGAACCATGCCAATTGCATGGCGGTAAACATAGGATCTCTCATCGCAACCTTTCCGCGCCATTCAGGTGTAGTAAGGTCCCAAAGGTTCCTAATGGGAGATTCACCGTATGCCTCTGTGTTATAGCCGATAATACGGGGTTGGAATCGGTAGGCCAATGGATTCTGGTATTCAACAGGTATAATATCCTTGTGAGTTGAAGGGACATAATTTACTACATAGCCTTGGGGAAGCAGTTGACCCATTAGAATTGCCGCACTTTCCGAAACCATTACGTCAGCGCCTCTTGCCCTTGCTTCATGCTCGCGTACCACGCGGTCGCTTATCTCCGAATCACCCATTTTGGTCCATTGCACTTCAATACCGTACTTGGTCGTAAAGCCTTCTGCAGCTTCTCCCATTCTGCTAGAGGTATCATATACAACTACCAGACCCTCTTTCTTAGCTGCTTGAACAACCGCATCCCAATCCTCATCAGCGGCTGATACAGCAGCTGAGAGTCCAACTGACGCTAATACAAAAGACAACACAAGTAGCGACAAAACAAACCGTTTCACTGAAACGCCCTCCTTATTGCTGTGTTACCATAATGCGCATCTGGGACTTTCTCAATCTACTATGTGCTCTTCGATAACGTCAAACCGACAGCTCTTTTCGTAACCTATACTCGCCTCCCTATTTTGATTTCTCAAGAACATGACGTTTCTCCGGAGAAACCACCTTGCACCCTACATGAACGAAAGCCTTCTCTCAGCTCAACGGCCTTTGTGATACTTCGCTCTAAGCTGATGAAGCCTATCCAGCATCTTCAGACAGTTTTCATCCTCAGCCGCTATGCTAAGAACCAATGCTTCTATAATCACAAGGGGGATTGCGTAAGATCTGGACGTGCCGACTTCACCTCTTTTTACAAACAGTGTGATATCGTCTTCATGAGCCAACTCCGCTTCCACGTAGTCTGTCATGACAATAGCTTTGGCACAAATAGATCTTGCATGATTCAGGACAATTGCGGTTTCTTCGTCAGGTTGGGAAAAGGTAATTACAACCAGGACATCATCGGATGTCATAAGATGGAGGTTTTCAAATAGAGCTCTTCCTCCTTGCGAAAGCGTGTACGTGTGATATCCGTATCTGCGCAAACGAAAATCCAGTATAGCCAGGGAGAGCGCTGACATGCCACCTTGACCGAAGAGGAAGATGTTTTTAGCGCTACATAAGGCTTCAACTGCTTCCCAGAAAGCCTTTCGCGACAGCAAGTTGCGGGTTTCCTCCAAAGCTGCAACCTGACTGTCGAAAACCTTGTCGATAATGCTATGGCGATCCGGGGTAAGCTTAAGAAAACTCCTCACTTTGTCTCCCGGGCCAAGATAGGCCTTGAGGAATTTTTGGGCCTCTTTTCGCAGGTCTTGATAGCCTGTGTATCCCAGGCTTCGCGAAAAACGAATGACAGTCGGTTCGCTTACATCAGCACGGTCTGCCAATTCTGCCGCTGAAAGGAAAGGAACTTCAGTTATGTGGTCAAGGATATATCGACCTAATTGCGCCTGACGTTGTGACATCGTAGGCAGATTTAACTCAAGGGTATCTCTGATGGAGGTGAAATATCCTACTTCAGTTACGGTTTCACTCTGTTGGTCTCGCTTGTTTTCGTCTTTCATATTATCCCCTCGTGCTCTTCGAAATCCGTCATTATTGAGGATCATATTGCTGCCGGCTACCTAAATTAGTAATGAACTTATTCCCCACTGGCGAGGTCTTTTTTTCGAGAGATCGCTCGCCAGCACTCAGAAAGATGGTCTATGCTCTCAATAAGATAATCCATCCTCTTAACCTCGATAACTAAGGGAAACCGCCAATTCTCCTCAAAATGGGTCTTAAGAAAAGCCTCATAATCTATGAGACCGTACGGAGTCGCCTCATGGCTGTCGCGTGTTCCGTCGTTATTGTGTATGTGGGCAAGCGCGACGTTCTCCGGGCCAAGTTGCCGGATATAGCTACAGGGGTCTTCCCTCAGAAAAGTCAGATGGCCGACATCAACTGTATACTTGATGTCAGAACCGAGCTCGCGCCGGAGCGCGCTTATTTCCTCAGCAGTCCGGGCATATTTGTATGCTCCCGGGCCTTCCCGGCCGCGGTTTTCCAGGCTGACGTTAACCTTAAGGCTCCTGGCATACTCTGCCACTTCCTTAAAGACTGCAATGGTATTACGCCTAATCTCGTGGTACTTTGAAGGAGGTGCCTCACCATTATCGCCCGGGTGCAAGGTTACAATGGTGCCCGGACCCATCTTTGCCGCGAAATCCACAGAGCGCTTGAGCCCTTTCAATGAGGCTTGGCGGACGTCAGGATTCACCGAACCTGCATTAAGCTCCAGATGGAGAGCGTGGATTGATACAGGAACTGTCTTGGCAAGCTCACTGAGGTACTGGGCCACATCATCTTCATTCATTTCTGAGTAGTAGAATACCGGTTCCAATTTGACCTCAATCCATTCAACACCATGCCTAAGGACATACCTGCAAAAATCTATACACGGCCACTTGGGGTCATAGAATGCAGAGGCTCCCAGAGTCAGTGCGCGATTACTTGTCATTCTCTCTCTCCTATCTGACCTGTTATTTGAGGGTCTTGCCAATCATGTAGCAGACATCATGCCGAAGTACTTGTGAAGGACTTTATGTCATATGTAGAATCATCTGATATATTACATTACATATTCAATGCATTTTTTGAATCTCCTTCCTCGAAATTCATATTTTAGGTAAAACGGGGCAATCCGACCATGACAACCATGGCCGAAGTGGTTGGGGTGGCACCGCCATTCAATAGTTGAGGATATACACGGCCCCCGCCTTAGCAGGAATCACGGAGACAGAGACGCAATAATTGCAAGGAGGAATTATGCAAGTCAAGTCGAATGGATAAGGTACACGCAAGTTATCAGACATCATAATGTCCGGAAGAGGCAAGGAAGGCGATAAGCGAATGGATGCAGACAATAATATATCCCTGAACTATAAACCCCTGTACGTTCAAGTGAAAGATAGACTACTGAATATGATAGAGAGAAAAGAATTGCGATTCGGTGAGAGACTCCCCTCCGAGCCGGACCTTGCAAAGATGTTTGGGGTTAGTAGATCCACAGTGAGGGAAGCAATTCGAGTGATGGCACAGGAAGGCGAGGTAATAGTCAGGCACGGGCTTGGCACGTTTGTTGCCGGAAGTCGGGTTTATGTAAGGAGCGATCTCGGCGCGCTCAGGAGCATCACCTGGGCGATAAAGCAGCGCGGGTGGACCCCGGGAACAACATGCGCACAAATGCATGAGGATGTGGCTGACAGTGAGCTTGCCGAGAAATTACAGATTCCTGAATCTGCGCCGGTAATATGTATCAAGCGGATCAGGACAGCAGATTCTCATCCGGTGTTTTACTCTATCCATAAGCTGTCCAAGGA
>JAAZEW010000176.1 GCA_012512055.1 Bacillota bacterium
CAGGGACGCTGTCTACAGATACAGACGGCAAGGCGGAGTTCGAGTTTACTCCGAGAGAAGAAGGGTCCTATGTGGTGGAAGTGTCAGGGACTGATGCCAGGGGGAATCGCATAGTTGAGGAAGCGTACGTTTGGGTAGCCAGTGATGCGGGCCGATGGCCCAGCTATGGCGGCACGGAAATCGAAATCATAACTGACAAGGATGTCTACGAAATAGGTGATGTCGCGAAAGTCCTTGTGAATACGGCTTTCGACCATGTTTGGGCAATTGTCGCCGTAGAAGGGCGGGACTTAATCTCCTATGACGTGGCTGAGCTTACAGGACATACACGCTTGTTCGAGATCCCGATAACACAAGAGTTCAGTCCTAACGCGTTTTTCACAGTCACGCTTGTGCGCGGGAAGCGCCTGTATTCTCAGGAGAAGGTCATGTATGTTTCAGTGAAAGACAACTTCCTGGACATATCCATTATTCCGGACAAGGAGAGTTACAGCCCGGGCGAGCGGGTTTCCTATACTATCAAGACGTGTGACCACACAGGCAGCCCTGTTCAGGCTGAAGTCTCCTTAGGAGTGGTTGATGCGTCGATATATGCTATCCAGAGAGAGCTTGCGCCTGATATTCGGAAAGCTTTTTACGGGTCAATCTGGAACCAGACTGTGACGAACTACTCTTTTCCACGGTGGTACTATGGAGGAGCGGACAAGGAGGCAGGAGACTCAGATGTCCGCAAGGAATTTCCGGATACAGCTTTCTGGGCGCCTACAGTTTTAACTGATAGAAGAGGCACGGCGAAAGTGACATTCACCATGCCTGATTCCTTAACTACATGGAGAGCGACTGTAAGAGGGCATACTCTGACGACGCAAGTAGGATCTGCCACTTGCGACGTGATAACCACGAAGGATCTCATTGTCAGGATGGGTGTGCCGAGATTCTTTACGCTGGGTGATACGACCTATGTATCCACCATAGTTCACAACTACACTGACAGGCAGATAGACGCTAAGGTTAATCTCAAAGCCGACGGGGTTGCATTGGACGACAGGAATGAGCGTAGTGTGACTCTGGCTCCCGGCGCACAGGCCACTCTTAACTGGAAGGTCACATGCGATAAGGTGGGTGTTGCCAAGTTCACTGCATCGGCAAGCGCCGGAAGGGTAAGGGATGCTCTGGAGATTGGCGTGCCTGTGCTGCCCTTTGGTAGGCAGGCTCAAGTATTTCAAGGCGGTGAGGTAGGAGGCGACCCAGGTCAGGACGGAGAGGCGCGAATAGTATTCGACGTTCCAGAGGATGTGCTGGATAACACCGTCAGCGTGGAAGTGCGGCTTGCTCCGTCTGTGGCTGCCACTGCCTTAGGGGCACTTGAATACCTTACGTCCTATCCATACGGATGTGTAGAGCAGACAATGAACTCGTTCCTTCCTAACATTATCGTTTCCAAGACTCTTCATGAGCTTGGTATCGAGATGCCGGAAGCTCTGAAGGACCTTCCGAAAATGGTGGAAGCGGGCCTTGCCAGAATATACCGGTATCAGCACTGGGAAGGTGGTTGGGGCTGGTGGGAGTATGACAAGCCGAACGCAAGAATGACTGCATACGCAGTATACGGCCTTAATCTCGCCAAGAATGCCGGTTTCCAGGTGGATGACGGCGTGCTTATGCGCGGGAAGAAAGCGCTTGGCGGGTTCCTTAACAAGCCTCGAAATGTTGATGATCTCGTCTACAACTTGTTCGTTATGTCTGAGGCCGGCGAGAAAGTCCTGCCCCGTCTTGACGAGATGATAACGAGACGCAATGAGCTCTCCAACTACTCCTTGGCCCTTCTTACTCTGACCCTGAAGAATGTGGGGAGGCCTGATGATGCCAGGGCAGTCTTTGATGAGCTCTTGGATCTTGCGTGCGGTGATGATACCAGGGCTTATTGGGAGGCTTCGCAAGATGAGTGGTACTGGGCTGATAACCGCGTAGAGACTACCGCCTATGCGCTCCTTGCCATGTTAGCCGTGGAGCCTGACAATCCTTCCGCCACGCGAGTCGTGAGATGGCTGTCTGAAGCGCGCCTGGGGAATGCCTGGAATTCGACAAAAGATACAGCCATCGCAATAATGGCACTGACTGACTACATGAAGCTCCGCGATGAGATCTCGCCGAACCTTACGGCTGCTGTCACCCTTAATGGAAGACAGGTGCAAAGGACCAGGTTCACCGGGAAAAGCGTGTGGGATAAGGAGACTGCGATACAGATAGATCCGGGACAGCTTGTTCCAGGCAAGAATGAGCTTGTCATTAAGAAGACAGGCAAGGGAAGGCTCTATTACTCTGTTGCATGTAAGTACTACACTCCTTCTGAATCCCTGGCTCCTTTGGATAACGGCCTTAAGGTAAGTCGCAATTACTACCGTAAAGCCCAGGGAAGCGACACATATGAGCCGATTACCGGCCCTGTGCGCCAGGGGGATGAGATAACGGTCAGGATTACCGTTCGAACGGATACACCTCGCACATATATCATGATTGAAGACCCGCTTCCGTCAGGGTTTGAAGTAATCGATACGCCGCTCGACATTTACAGTTGGGATTTTTGGTATGGGCGGAAAGAAGTCCGCGATGAGAAAGTGGCAGTTTTCAGCGCCTACCTGAAGGAAGGCGAAAATGAGATAGTGTATTCCATCAGGGCTGAACGGCCCGGGGAATACAGGGTGATGCCGACAAAGGCATGGGGAATGTATGCGCCTGACGTTTACGGCGCCTCGGAAAGCGATAGAATAGTGTGTGAGCTGCCTACCTTAGCCGGATTCTCCACCACTGTCAAAGATCCTGAGCTAAACAGGAATCATAATATTGCCCTTGCTGCGTCTGCGATTGACGGGTTCGTGCTTCAGCCCGGGGAAGTGTTCTCCTTTGACAAGGTGTTAGGGCCGAGGCTCAAGTCGGAGGGGTACAAAGAGGCGCGGGTAATTTCGGGGGGCAAAAGTGTGCCCGGAGTGGCGGGAGGAATCTGCCAGGTATCGACTACGTTATACAACGCGGTTCTCAGGGCCGGGCTGGAGATTATTGAACGTCACCCTCACTCACAGCCTGTGGATTATGTGCCTCCCGGCTTTGACGCTACAGTCAGCGAGGAAGGCGGGCTTGACTTGAGGTTCAAAAACCAACTGGACGTGCCTGTGACTATAGGGGCACGCACAGAGGGTGCGAGGCTTACTATTGAAGTAAAGGCAGGGCTTCTGACGCAGCGAAACGTAGAGGTGGTAAGCGAGGTCCTGGATGTGGAGAGGCCCCGGCTCATGGGCGCGAATTCTGATAATGTGAAGGTTTCCGGCGGGAAAAACGGAGTCCGGGTCGCGGTTTGGCGGAGTATTGATACTGACGGCACAGTCAGCCGCGAACTGATATCAGAAGACTACTACAAGCCTATCCATGTGCTGGCATACGATATTTGAGTATGGCGCTTTCAGGCGGATGTCAGATTCCTGAGATGTTCTTCGAAATGCGGCGCGTGAGCGCCATGTTTGGCCCTTGATGGAGAGTTGCGCTCTCAAGGAACTACTGTCTTGTCTTTTGAAGCAGGATTCAATCGAAAAGTGTCTAATAAGCTTAGAAAATGGGTTTAGGCCTCAATAGACTTCATATGCCTCATAACGATACTTGGAATTCCATCACCAGAGTAATATTGCTCCTAGCTATGTTTGTCCAAATGTTATCTATGTTACCGCCCTTTCGGATCGACACACTCAATAAGGCGGTGTAGACCCTACTTCATAAGGGCGGTGACATCAAGTTGTCTGACACGTTCTTCGATGATATGGCGGTGCATTCGGCAGTCAAGACCCAAATAGTGTACAAGTACTTCAAGGCGTGGTCCACAATTATGAAGAAGTATGCTACAGACAGAATAGGATACGTAGATCTCTATTCAGGTCCCGGAGTCTACCAAGACGGTACAGAATCCACACCGATGTTGGTTCTAAGGCACGCAATATCAGATCAAGATTTGTCAGAAAGAATGATATTTATTTTTAATGACAAGGATAGCTCGACCATAGATAGATTGAGGGCCAATATCAAGACCCTTGAGGGGATTGATACTCTCCGTTACCCTCCAAGGATCCTTAACTGTGTGGTTGGACCTGATATCGCATCTGAACTTTCACGTCTTCGCTCAGTGCCGTGTCTTGTTTTTGCTGATCCGTGGGGGTACAAAGGGTTGTCTCTCAACCTCATAGGGAAAGCGTTACGGCAATGGGGAACTGAGTGCCTTCTTTTCTTTAACCATAATCGGGTGAATATGGCGTTATCTCATCCTGAAGCTGCCATCCGGCAGCATATGATAGACTTGTTTGGAAAAGAAAGATTCTTGCGCCTGGAATCAACTGTACGAGAATTGTCATCTGAGAAAAGAGAGATGCTGGTGGTAAGTGAGTTTGTAGATGCTCTCGGGGACGTTGGCGCTGAGTTTGCGCTGTGGTTTAGGTTCATTGCTATGTCTAAGGGACGCGAACCGCATTACTACCTATTTTTTGGAACGACGAATCTGAAAGGCTATAAGATCATGAAAGAAATCATGAGTGAGGCTAGTTCATACCGTGCGGATGGATACGCTACCCCCCTTGAATTCTCTGAACGCAACCATTATCAGCTAAGGTTATTTGATTGTGGAGATCGCATAGAGGATCTAGCCAAGCAACTAGCACATTGCTATACGGGGAGAATCGTCTCTGTGGAGCAGGTCTTTGCTGAACATAGTCCTGGGACACATTTCATCATGACGCATTACAAGGGCGCTCTACGAATCCTAGATAGTAATGGTAGCATTGAAGTCTGGCTACCGGGAGGAAGGCAGCGCAGGAAAGGTTCAATGCCTGATGACGCAATAATAAGCTTTGAGTAGTCTCTGAGGTGATAACTATGGCTGGGAAATCTGAGATTGAGTGGACGGAAGTAACTTGGAACCCGGTGACAGGTTGCACAAAAATGAGTGCCGGTTGCGCTCACTGTTACGCTGAGCGTTTTGCCAGACGCCTAAAGGCGTGTGGAAACCCGCGGTATAAGAATGGATTTGCCTTAACGCTGCATCCTGACTTGATTGAGGTTCCTAAGCGCTGGATAGCGCCAAGGCTTGTCTTTGTTAATTCCATGAGCGATTTATTTCATGAACATGTGCCAGATGAGTTTATCCATGCGATCTTTGACACAATGTTAGCCACTCCGCAACACACATATCAAGTCCTTACTAAGCGATCCGGTAGGTTACGGGACATGGCGGGGTCGCTCACGTGGCCGAGCAATGTATGGGCAGGCGTTACTGTAGAGTCTTCTGAGTATCTCTACAGGGTTGACCACCTTCGTGATGTGCCGGCGAAGGTAAGGTTCCTGTCGTTAGAACCGCTTCTTGGCCCCTTGAGCAAACTGTCGCTGTTCGGTATTGATTGGGTGATTGTCGGCGGCGAATCAGGGCCAGGCGCACGGCCGATGGATCCCCTTTGGGTTGAGGAAATTCGCGATGTGGCCGCCGAATATGATACTCCGTTCTTCTTCAAGCAATGGGGAGGTGTACACAAGAAGGCTGCCGGTCGAATTCTTGATGGTAGGACTTGGGATGAAATGCCCGCAATCAATCTTGCTTGATTGTCCCCATTAGCCCCTTGCTTTACGTTAGCATGTTGTGATCTATTGCTTTCATGAAGAGTTTCTGCCATAAAAAGGAATACGTTTCATGGCGGGAATTGAGACAGGGCTAGGTTCTTCCAATCACTGGAAGGTAACTGGAAATCGTTTCCCCTTAAGCCCATTAGCTTCACCATCGGGCAAAATCCCAAGTATCTTGCCATATTTAGTCCGGAGTCCCCAATCATGCCAATTTGTAGTTCTTCCTACAGATTCCCTAATCCTAATCGATTCATCAAAAGGGCCGATTGTTTGGCGTGCATGGGTGCATGTATATTTGTTGCAAGATAAAAGTGGAGAAAGGAAAAAGAGCTTGCAAAAAACAAGCAAGTAAGTAGCAGCTTTATCGCTTTTCCTTCAGCAATTCTTTGTCTAGCCCCTTCGGTGTTAGCCTTTCAGTAAGTCTAATCATTCTTGACTTAGGCCGCGGCTTGCTTCTTGATTCCTAAGTAAGTGTCCGAAAATAATCGACAGATCATTGTTTTCGATGTATAATCCCTGTTAAACGTCTATTTGATGACAGGGGGTTATATAGATTGCGATTCGTTCGTCCCTTATCAGATGATGAAGTGAGGAAGCTCGAACACATGCGACGTAATGAGGTCGGTCGGATATCTCAAAGAGCTCATATGATTC
>JAAZEW010000177.1 GCA_012512055.1 Bacillota bacterium
ATAATCCGGAACTCACGGGTGGCCTCAGGAATCATACCGAGGTTTGCGTAAGCTACGGCTAACATCAAATGCGTGTCAAGATCCTGCATCGAATTCTTGCTAACGCCCTCCAGGATGCTTTCCCAATCCACCGATGAACCGGCTTTATTCGTCTTCGCTGCTTCCGCATGAAGCAGCCCCCTGTGAAACAAAGGACAAACCAAAACAAGGGCAGTTACCCATATCACAGAGAAAATCGCTATCCATCTGAAGATGCCTGCGTGACATTGGTGTTTCATATGGATCATGCTTTGCCGTTTTTGGATGTGCGAATCAAACATCTTTCAAGCCCCTGCCTGTGTCAACATGGCCTTGCCGGTTTCACGACAAAAGCAGTGCACGGCCTATCGTGACCGCCGGCTTACAGAATATCCGTATTGTCCCAGTTTCTCGCCGATAGCGTAATAGTCAGGACCCACATATGCAAACAGCTTCAGATTATCAATATTGACTCTTCCTTCAGCGGTAAGGACCCCATCCCTGGCGTGGACAGCCACTACCTCTCCTATGAAAAGCTCGTGGCTGCCCAGAACAATGCTATGCCTTACTTGACACTCCATGTTAATGGGGCATTCATCAATATAGTGACATCCTGTCTCTTCGCCTTTAACAGGGGTCAAACCAAGTTCTTGGAACTTATCTACATCCTTACCTGATACATTACCACAATAGTCAGTGGCATAGAGCGTCTCATTGTCAGGAATATTTATGCAGAATGCTCCTGTTTCTTTAATAATGCCATGGGAATACCTCATGAGGTTGATTGCTACTGACACCATGGGCGGTGTCCCGCAAGCCACGCCTGTCCACGCCACTGTAATGATGTTGGGACGCCCGTCACTGTCAGTGCAACTTACAGGAACTGCAGGAATCGGGTAAAGGTAATTCTTTAGTTTAGCTCTTGTCTTAGACATTGGGACTATCTCTCCTTACAATCGAACTTAATAGCCTTGTGATATTGGGACCCGGCAGCGCCGGCTATAAAGGAACTCATGATCCCCTATGAAATCGTATCAGGATGTGATGTTCGAAGGAATTTAACAAGTGGAATTCCCACAAGCAACACTGACGCCGCTTCAGAAATCCCTATGCTGAACACAAATGCCCAGTAACTCGCCTTCGTCTCCGCCAGGAAGCTAAGATATGCGCTGACAATAAGGGCGTTAAGCGCTATGGGCCAAAAATACGCAATAGCGCTCTTCCTGAACATCCTGGTAAGCACAGCAGCCAATAATGTCGTAAGACTGCCTAACACTATATCCAAAATCCCGTAAGGCCCGATTATATTCGCCAGAAAGCACCCGATAAACAGGGCTGGCACAGCTTCAGGATAGAGTATCGGAAGTACGGTCAATGCCTCTGCCACCCTGAACTGAAATTGCCCAAAACTAATGGGAGCAAGGGCATAGGTCAGTCCGACGTATACTGAAGCGATTACACCTGCACGTACAATTCTTCTTAGAGTGTTTTCTTCTCCTCTGTCGTCTTTTGCTTCCATTGGGGCACATCCTTGCTAAGTCAATGCACATGTTTGTATCTTTATGTGTTATGTATTATTCTCCTTTTGCCATGCAAGTCCTTCGTAGAACTTATCGCGAAGTCTACGTCGCCAAGTAGGGCATAGAAAGTTCAAATTATTCACTATTGGCGAGCCTTTGGCATATCAGTCATAGCATCACTGTTTTTCGAGGCAAAAACGTCGAAAATCACGTGATACGGCTATAGACAATGCTCCATCACAAGAGTAAACTCAACTACTGAAAAAGCGGGCGCCATAGGAGGGCGTCTTGGAGGTGATCATGGGGCCTGCGAGGCTTTTCCACCAAAGCCGAGCAGGGTGGCAGAAAACCGAGGTCTACCGAAAAGGCGAGTGTTTTCCGGCGATGACAAGAGCCCGAAAAAACTACGAAATACTATTTTGACCCACATAACCATAATTAGAATGTGAGGGATGACCATGGGATTTATTGTAGGTCTTGCCTACAACTTGAAAAAAGACTGTCCCAGGTCCGACACGGAAGTTGAAGACGCTGACGCCGAATTCGAAGAGCAATCAACGGTAGACCGTATAGCGAAAGCATTACGGGCCAGGGGACATCGAGTTGTCAAAATACCATATCGCCCCGGACTTCTTTCCAGACTGCAAAGGCTCAATGTGGATATTGTGTTCAATATCGCAGAAGGCTGGGAAGGCAGATGTCGAGAAGCAATCGTGCCTGCCATCCTTGAATCCCTGGGGATTCCGTATACAGGCTCAGATCCTCTTACACTTGCAGTCTGTCTTGATAAAGCTGTAACCAAGGCTATTATCTCTGCAAACGGCATCCCGACTCCATGGTGTTCAAAAGTCAATAACGTGAACGAGCTTGCGAACCTCGGAGTTGATTCCCTGAAATACCCGCTCTTTGTGAAACCTGCGTATGAGGGTTCCAGCAAGGGAGTAAGGAGTTCGTCCAAAGTTGCAGATCCCGCCGGTCTTTTCGAGATGGTAGACTGGATAACAACTGTGTACGGACAGCCTGCACTGATAGAAGAGTTTCTGCCCGGACGTGAATTCACCGTCGGGATAGTGGGAAACCGAGAAATCACAGCTTTCCCTATAATGGAGGTTCGTCCTGTAGCTGAAACAGAACCGGAATCGTTCGTGTATTGCTGGGACACTAAGCACAATAACCTGGAGCAGTTCTTGTGTCCTGCACCGGTAACAGATGAATTAGCTGCCGCTATCCTAGATGTAGCCATAAGGTCATATCGAGCCCTTGAATGTCGTGACCTGGCCAGGGTGGACGTAAGACTCGACGGTATGGGGGTCCCGAACTTCCTGGAGATCAACCCTCTGCCAGGCCTCTCTACTGTCAGTCTTTTCCCTGTCACAGCCATGGCACGCGGACTCTCATTTGAGGAGCTTATAGACAAAATCCTGGAAGTGGCAGCAATAAGGACAAATGTGGAAGCGCGCAAGGCAGTCCAAGCCCAGAACCAGCAAGTAATCGCGGGACAGCGTCATCGGACAGTGCCCTTACGCAGGTAGGGGTATTGTCAGAGCCCACGAGACTGTCGAAAGACTATCAAGAGACTATCAAAGAAGAGCCGGCGCCAGACTAAAAAGTCGCCGGCTCCAGTACATTGCACGATAAGGTAAACGTCAAATAGCCCCCACCTTCAGTATGTGGGGGCTATTGCGTATGCTAGGGTATCATCTAAGTAGGAGTTCATTAGTCTTCGCTCGTTTTCCGAGGTCTTGGGTGGCCCTGCACGATACCTATACTTTCTAGAACTAGCGATCACCTATCGTAGAGGTCAGTGATTCCTTTGTCAAGGCGACCCGCTTGGGGAGCCGTCCCCGAGTGCAACACCGGCCTCGGAAAACTTACATACCTTGCGGGGCCACCCCGCACGGTACGTACACTTTCTGGAACCGGCGATTACTTATGGTGATCTACTTAGTAGTCTTGTAGCGAGGCTTCACCGTCTATTGGCAGGCAGTCATGATTCACGTTTCACGGCGCTAATATCGCCCCGCTCACGCATAAGCATCAGATGGTCGATTTTCAGCCACGTTTTTCAGGACGCTGCCTGAATTCCTGCCACCTTTTTGGATTTTTGCAGGAAAGAGCCGTCAAGTGACAGATTTTCGACCACCCCACATGGCGAAGGTGCCTGGTTTTCGACCACGTTTCTAGGCTGACCTGGGATCTGACATCTTCTTAGGGCTCAGGTGGCTGATTTTCTATCACCTTTTTCGAAAACGCGCCTGATTTTCAGGCACCTTTTTGGAAAACGTGTTCGATTTTCAGGCAGCACTCCCCTAATGAATCCGTGTTCCATGATGAGGTGCCCGATATCCTGCCACCTTGAGGCACGATCGTGCCTGAAT
>JAAZEW010000178.1 GCA_012512055.1 Bacillota bacterium
AGCTGGCTGTCTGTGTAGTGCTTCATGGTAATTGCCTTAGTGGAACAGGAAGCGCCGCATACACCGCAGCCTTTGCAGGCCACTTCAACGGATTTCGCCTTAGGGCCTTTGTCAGTAAGCTCCACCTTTATAGCGCCGTACGGGCAAAGCATCTCGCAAAGCTTACACCCAATGCACAGATTATCGTCAATCACCGGGCCCAGCGGGTCTATTTCAATGCTCTCTTTTGAACACGTCACCGCTGCCGCTGCCGCGGCTGCCCCTGCCTGGGCCACGCTATCCGGGATATCCTTAGGGAACTGTACGCATCCTGCGAGATAAATCCCGTCAATTGCAGTCTCAGCAGGACGCAACTTCGGATGCCCTTCCATTAAGAATCCGTCCTCACTGCGGGACAGGTTCATCTTCTGGGCAAATTCCACAAGCCCGTCAGGGGGGGTAAGCCCTTGCGCCAGGACCACCATGTCAAAACTGAGATCAAGGATACACCCGGAATCAAGGTCCTCTGACACAATCCTCAGGCATCCGTCGTCCTTTTCCTCAATCTCACCTGGCTTGCCTCGCAAGAATACGATACCTTCATGCCTCCCGCGCTGATAGAACTCTTCAAATCCTTTCCCTGCGGTTCGCATGTCTATGTAGTAGACGTATACCTCTGCGTCAGGATACTTCTCCTTGACCATAAAAGCCTGTTTTGCCGTGATCATACAGCACACCCTGGAGCAATAAGCTTTAGGATCTGTTGCTCCGGCCGGGGATCCCGTATCTTCATCAATTCTGTATTCTGCGCCGCCTGAAGCCGGATTACGAGACCCGACACACTGTATGAACGCCACCCGCTCAGGAACCTGGCTGTCTCCCGGCCTCTTCAGCTTGCCGTAAGTAGGGCCGTCAGCGCAAATCAGCCTCTCAAAATCGAGGCCTGTTATTACGTTAGGAAATCTGCCGTACCCATACTGAGGCAAACCCCTGGGGTCATAAGGCTGAAACCCGGTAGCCACGATGATTGCCCCTACTTCAATTGTCTCTACATAGGAAGCTTGGTCATATTCAATAGCCCCTCGCTCACAAACCGCCTGACATATCTTGCATTTACCCTGCGTAAGGTATCTGCAATTCTCTTCATCGATGACATAAGCAGGGGGAATCGCTTGGGGGAAGGGGATGTAGATTGCTTTTCGTGTTCCCATATTACGGTTGAATTCATCTTTCACTGTAACAGGGCATTTCGCTGTGCAGTCACCACACCCGACGCACTTTTCCTCATTTACGTAGCGCGGCTTCCTCCTTACCCGGACCCGGAAATCCCCCACTTGCCCTTCGACCTTCTCGATCTCAGAGTAGCTCAAAATCCTAATGTTCTCGCATTCGGCCACCTCGACCATTTTCGGCGAGAGGATACAGAGGCTACAGTCGAGAGTGGGAAAAGTCTTATCCAGCATAGCCATGTGGCCACCGATTGAAGGTTCTCTTTCCACAAGGTATGTTTTTATCCCCATGCCCCCTAAGTACAGAGAAGCAGAGATGCCTGCGACACCTCCGCCGACAACCATCACCTCAGGCACCACCCGGCCTTTGGTCCGCAGAAGGGGTTGAAGCAGCCTTGCCCTTGCCACAGAAGAACGCACAAGGTCTTTGGCCTTTTCGGTGGCAGCCTCATGGTTATCATAATGAACCCATGAGCAATGCTCCCTGATATTCGCCATTTCAAGCAAATGGGGATTGAGTCCTGACTTTTCCAAAAGAGTCCTGAATGTCTTTTCATGCAGCCTTGGTGAACACGAGGCGATGACTACACGGTTGAGCATAAATTCCTTGATGTCATCGGCAATGCCCTTCTGACCTACTTCACTACATGTGTAGCGGTTGTCTCTTACCACTACTACACCCTGGAGAAACCTCGCGCTCTCCCTCACCGCCTCGACGTCCACCACGCCTGCAATATTCAAACCGCAATGACAAACGTAAACGCCTATTCGCGCGTCAAATCCCGCATCTTGTAGCATGCTTGGCATGCACCGTCCTTATGAAATCTTTGCAAGCAATGCCCTGGGCCTAATAGGATTCTGCATCAGCCCGAGTTCTTCATGGCTGATTCCCATTGCAAGCCCGAGAATCTGTGGATAGTAAAGGATAGGAAGGTCGTACTTGACACCGCGACCTGAGCCAATCTTCCGTTGATTCGCCCCGTACATCACTGAGCAAAACGGACAGATAAGGTTAATCGCATCTGCCCCTTGGCAACTGATGTCGTCCAATTTTGCCCTGGCCATAGAAAGCGCAGTTTCTTCGTCAACTCCAAGGATAGCTCCGCCACAACAGTCTTTCTTCGTCCGGTAGTCAACCGGCAGAGCACCGGTTACGGCCACAAGCCTGTCGAGAGACTCCGGCACTTCAGGATGATCAAACCCATCGTATATTTCCGAGGGCTTCAGATAGTGACACCCATAATGAGATGCAATACTGAACATATCAAGAGGACGTTTCACAGCCTTCTTTAGGACTTCCAGTCCGATATCCTCATAGAGGACGCGCACAAAATGCTTCACCTTGACCTTACCTGAGTAATGCTTCCCCAGCATCCCTAAGCTTTTGCACGTCGCATCGAGCAAAGCCTCATTTGCAGCAAGTTCCCGGGACACTTCAGTCAGAACAGACGTGCATGCGCTGCAGAGAGTCAAGATATCCAATCCCCTCTCCTCTGCCAGCGCCAGGTTCCTGGCTGCCAGGAGATAAGCGGTTTCATGATGGACGGATTTTACGGGATACCCGCAACAACTGAATTCCGGGATATCCACAAGCTCAAGCCCGAGTTCTCCGGCCACTCGCTTGGCAGACAACTCATAACTTAAGTTTCTTACAGGCACTGTGCAACCTAAGAACACTGCCATCTTCATGACTTACCACCCGCCCCGCTGGAAAGTAGGTCAGCGAGCCCGGTTATCCCATATATCTCAGCAACCTCCGGGCAACCCTGGGGGAGCTCCTTAAGGCCCCAATCAGTACGTTTTTCATTTGCCAGCTCGTCGACTTCATACAACCGGCCGTATCCTGCAATGAGTTCAGCCTGTGCTCGAAAAGCGGGATGGATGTATCCTTCCCTTACGGCAATGTTCTTCAGAGCATTCATGACCTCAGGTATCCTAACATCCTGGGGACATCGTTCGTGACACGTATAGCACGTAGCGCACAGCCAGATGAAATCACCGGAGAGAACCCTCTCCCTCATCCCCAAGATCACCATTCTGATTATCTTGCGGGGGTTGTACTTGCTGTCAAGCTCCGCTACTTTGCACCCGGAAGTGCATGTGCCACACTGGAAACAGTACTTGATATTCTCTCCGCCGGGTTCCCGTGCAACCTCATACTTAAACTTCGGGTCCAGGACGGTTACGACAGGGATATCCCTCTTCTGGGCAGACTCCATTACATGAGCCCTCCTTCCAGTCAAAAGCAGCAGTTACCCAGCATGTTTCTTAATCTCTTCTTCCAGCCAGCTCACTGCTTCCTCCCCTTGCAGGAGGTTGGACAATTCATCGGGATCCTCCATTCTAATCTTCAGAACCCAGCCCTCGCCGTACGGGTCTGTATTCAGAAGTGTGGGGTCGTCCTCCAAATCTTCATTGACTTCAATAACTTCACCGCTGACAATTGCGTATATCCGGCCCACCCATTTCCCCGATTCCACTGACGCAATGGCTTTGCCCTGTGTTACCTGCTTCCCCTCAATAGGCAGATCCACTGAAACGAAGTCTTTGGCAAGTTTCTGGGCAAAGTCATTGAGCCCGACCGTAATAATGTTTTCTTCGACTTTGCCCCAAGTGTGGTTACGGTCATAATACAGTTCATCCGGAAGTAGATATCCCTGGACCTCCAAAACTGTCACCTCCGAATTTTCATGCACTTCTGTATGAATGCGTAGTCATTGGAATTTTCTACGTTATCTGCTCAATTTCCTTCCTAACAGTAGGCTAATTTTCTCAAATGAACGAGCCACAAGGGTTTACGGAAATTTATAGGGATCTAGCTGCTCTTTTGACCGAGGAGGTATCTTAGGCCGTATCCGGCCAGGCTCAAGATAAGCAAAGCCCAACCGAATCTGGTCAGGTATCTGCCTACCAGAGGTGCATCAACCAACAGCTTAGTAAGGCCGAACGACCATGCGCCTGCCCAAAGAAGATCCGCAAGAAAGAGAATTCGGAGGGTGCTCGAGGCATCCCGTCCGGATAAGCCAAGCATCCAAAACACCTGACTGTAGCCTACGCCTATCCAGCGAAGCAGGAGGAGAGCAGGGTCAAAGGATCTGTCTTGGGCGCTACTCAACCTAATACGTGAAACCGCCCTTAAGATACCGGGGTAACGCCTGACTATAGTGTTCCAAAAAGAATGTCCAAATTGCCTGAAGACTGCATAGCACATGGCGTGACCGGCTACGGTGAAGAAACTCACGAACAAGCCGGCAAATAGCCATGACCAGCCATTGTCATGCGCCGCACCGGCAAGAAAACCAAACATGGCCGGCGATGAGATGGGGACTCCGCCGGCCATGAGAAGGAACCCTATACCTATGAGCATCATTGCTCTTGACGACTCACCTAGCATATTAGTGGGATAGCACCATCGCTTCTTTGCCCACAGGTCTTCAACATAAGGTCATCACGACAGTCCGTCTTGCCGTTCATCTCAGGTCACGCTATGATGAACCGTGCTGTCACTACACAGTCCAGATTTTCCCGAGATTCACGATGATCCCTGACGCCTATATCCGGAGCCTACTTGAACAATGTCATCGCATCTTTATAGAGCGACTCAGGAACTGTCTTAATCTTGGCAGTCGCTTCAGTCAGGTCCACAACTCTTATCTCTCCCCCGAGGAAAGTAGGCATCTTGCCGAATTCACCTTTATGGACAAGATCCATGGCTGCCATACCCAGACGAGTGGCGTAGTATCTGTCAGTTACAGTAGGAGAACCTCCACGTTGGATGTGGCCAATCACTGCTACCCTGGTCTCAATTCCGGTTCTCTTTTCGATTTCCTGGCCTATAACATGCCCTATTCCGCGGAGTCCTAATCTGACATGCCCGAACGCGTCAACCTCTTCTTCTGCGTCATCCTCTATACCGGGCAACTCAACACCTTCGGAAACCACAACGACACCGTAACGTTTTCCTGACTCTCTCAGTTTCACAAGGTGCTCACACATAGCATCAATATCAGGCTTCACCTCGGGGATTAGCACCCAATCGGCTCCGCCTGCGATAGCGGTATCGAGCGCTACCCACCCTGCATATCTCCCCATGACTTCAAGAACCATCACGCGTCTGTGTGACCTTGCAGTATCGCGCAACCTCTCTACAGCATCCACTGCAACTGTAACGGCAGTGTCAAATCCAATGCAATAATCAGTAAGGTTCACGTCATTATCCATGGTCTTCGGAACTCCGACACACGGAACTCCGAGTCTGCTAAGTCCTGATGCCACGCCGAGGGTGTCATCCCCGCCTATGGCGACTATCGCGTCGAGGCCGAGGTGTTTTACATTGGTTTTGCACTTCTGGACATCCCCTTCTTTCTTAAAGGGGTTAGTTCGGGATGATCCCAACATTGTACCGCCTATGGATATCACTTCGCGGACATCGTCAACACCGATAGGCTCTGCAACACCATTCACTAAGCCTTTCCAGCCTTCCTGTATTCCAAGGACTTCATAACCGTAGTCCGCAGCCCTCATAACAACACCACGAATGGCAGCATTAAGACCGGATGAGTCTCCGCCGCCGGTTAAAACACCTATCCTCTTAATCTCAGTCATGTATGATATCATCCCTTCTACTTGCTTGCTCCGGTCATTCAATGCATGCGACCCCGGAGCCCATCTTATGTCGTCAGGTTCTGATTCCTATCCCTTTGCCGCTCCGTGTTTCGACGCATTAACGCATTAAGCCTTGCCGGAACAGCCGAACAGCCTCATCTTCGCCTTAATGGCTTCCTTCATATATTCCCTGCCCACCCCGGCAATTCTCCTGGGGTCTATCTCATCAGGTTTCTTTGCCAAAGCATCATGTATACCTCTGGTAAATGCCTTGTTTAGCTCTGTCGCTATGTTAATCTTGCATATCCCTGCTTTGATTCCCACTTCATACCCTTCGTCCGTAACACCTGACGCTCCATGGAGGACCAGGGGCACACCGGTAAGTTCCGCGATTCTCTTTGTCCTCTCCACATCAATCTTGGCAGCCTGCGATGTCATTTTGTGGACGCTTCCAACTGCTACAGCCAGGAAGTCAACACCGGTCTCATCAACGAACTTCTTAGCCTCATCGGGATCGGTCATGAGCGCCTCGACTTCTTCCCATGTCACGTTACCTGCAGTAGGCACCTGCCCGAGTTCAGCTTCAACCGGCACGCCGACGACGTGCGCCATCTCTACGATTTGCCGCGTAATGGCAGCATTTTTGTCATACGGAAGCTTGGAGCCGTCAAACATAAGAGACGTGAAGCCCGCCCTCAGACATCTGACATTCTGCTCGTAACTCGTGCCGTGATCAAGGTGCAGCACCACAGGGACTGTCGCAGCTTCTGCTGCCGTGCTCACCATAGCGACGATCATATCCAGGCCCGCATAGTTGATAGCCCCTTGACTTGCCTGAAGTATTACAGGGGCTTTCTCCTCCTCAGCAGCGTCAATAATCGCCTGGACATACTCCAGGTTGTTGGCGTTAAATGCGCCTACTGCATACCCTTCTGCCTGTGCTTTCTTCAGGACTTCTTTACTTGTGACTAATGGCATGGTTTAGCTCCTCCTTTATATGCTTATCACCTTACACTCTTCTATATATCCGGCGTGTCCCATTACGTGAACCACTGAATTCCGCTCCGCTTTTTCTCACTCGTGGGACACTTTGCATCCCGCCGGGTCGCTATTACGCCAGGAAAAACGCGCCGGTTTCTCTCCCCACCACGCGTTCAAAATCCAGTGCTGTCACCTATTACAATATATCATTTACTCAACAAGTTCATCTATTCTACACGGCGCTTCATATTCCTGCATAAAGCAGGAAAACTACCCTTATACCCTATGGACTTTCAACATATTGGTAGTCCCCGGAACTCCTGTGCGGACACCTGCGGTGACTATTACCAAATCCCCCTTCTCCACCACCCCAAGAGCAAGCGCAGCCTCAATAGAAATATCCAGAATATCATCCATGTCTTCGGCTTTACGCACAACCGTAGGAATCACTCCCCATGCAAGCGTCAGCTTCGCCGCGACTCTCGGATTAGGGGTGGCAGCAACTATCGGCGCCCGAGGACGGTACTTGGAAACCATTCTGGCTGTGGCTCCTGACTCGGTCGAGGTCAAGATTGCCTTGACCCCGAGGTCGTGGGCTGTCTGAGACGTAGCGTGGCTGATAGCATCAGCTACGCTCCTTGCAGGGCCTATAGTCTTCTTAAGGACAATGTCATCCCAGTCAAGCCCTTCTTCAGTGCATTTGGCAATCCTGGCCATTGTGGCAACTGCGCTTACCGGGTACTTCCCTATCGTGGTCTCCGCTGAAAGCATGACTGCGTCAGTCCCGTCAAAAATGGCGCAGGCTACATCAGTCACTTCCGCCCTTGTGGGCCTGGGGTTTGACACCATGGATTCCAGCATTTCCGTGGCGGTGATCACAATCTTGCCCATGGTATTACAACTGCTGATAATCTTCTTTTGCAGCAGCGGAACCTGCTCAGCAGGCATTTCAATGCCCAGATCGCCTCTGGCGACCATGATTCCGTCTACAACCCTCAAGATTGACTCTATATTATCCACGCCTTCACTGGACTCAATCTTTCCAATGATAAGAGCGTCAGACCACTCTGCGTCAAGAAGCGCCCGAATGCGCACTACGTCATCAGCATGCTGAACAAATGAAGCAGCGATAAAGTCTGCTTTCATCTCAGCCGCAAACTTAATGTCTCTCAAATCCTTGCGGGTTTCGCCAACTGAACTGACCCTCGCCCCCGGAACACTGACTCCCTTTCGGGATGCCAGGATCCCTCTCGTAGCCACACGGCATCTGGCTTCTTCTTCGCGCACCTCATCTACTACCAGCTCAATCAAGCCGTCACTCAGAAAAACCTTGCTGCCCGGGGAGATGTACTCAAGGAATTCAGGATGATTAACGTAGACCCTGCTTTCATCCCCTTCTTCATTACCGGGGACAAGAGACAGCACAGCCCCTTCATCGAGTTCCACCTCATCGCCTTTGATCGGGCCGGTTCGGATCTTCGGGCCTGCAAGGTCCAGCATGATTCCTACATATTTGCCGCAAACCTCTGCCACTTCTCTGACCTTGCTGATTCTTGCAGCATGTTCTTCATGTGTGCCATGGGACGCGTTAATACGGGCCACGTCCATGCCTGCCTTTATCATGCCTTCAAGTACACCCGGCCTGTCTGTTGACGGCCCGAGAGTACATACTATCTTGGTCCTGCGCACGCCCTGCCCTCCTCTATCGCTTTCTCCCGGCATAAATCATAAATAGGGATTGTATGTGGAGCAGTCTCGGATTTACATCCCTGAAAGCAAAGTAGCAACACGGTACAATTCTTCATCAATAGGCTTTCCTTTGGCGACTGCTTCTTCAATATCGAACATGCGGAACTCCTCTCCGACAATGCCCACAATCTTGGCGGTATCCCCGTGCATCAAGGCCTCCACAGCCTTGCACCCAAACATGGTCCCAAGCAACCTATCCTTTACGGTAGGACTTCCTCCCCTTTGAATATGGCCGAGGACCGTAACCCGGGTCTCAAGGCCTGTCAACTTCCGTACTTCCTGTCCTATCATAAATCCGACGCTGTCATAAAGGGATTCGTCCGGCCCGGAATATCCTCTGACTCCTTCCGCCACCACAATTATGCTGTGAGTCTTGCCTCTGGCATAGCCCCTTTGTATGCCTTCACATATGCCATTGATATCAAAAGGCTTCTCAGGGATTAGGATGTATTCAGCGCCACCTGCAAGGCCTGCAGTCAGGGCCAAGTGTCCCGTATCACGGCCCATGACTTCTACTACGTTATTCCTGCCGTGAGAGCTTGCAGTATCTCTGATCTTCGTTATGGCGTCAACAGCGGTATTAGCAGCAGTATCAAATCCAAGCGCATAGTCAGTGCACCCAATGTCGTTGTCCACCGTTGCCGGAATACCAACAGTCGGAACACCCAGGTTTGAAAGGGCCATAGCGCCTCTCAGCGTGCCGTCACCACCGATGACGATAAGCCCTTCAACACCGTGAGCCCCCAGGTTCCATGCTGCTTTCTTCTGCCCCTCACAAGCCTCAAACTCAGAGGATCTGGCTGACCTCAGCATTGTCCCTGCTCTCTGTATTATGTCCCCTACGCTTCGAGAGGTCATTTCGAACATGTCGCCTTCAACTAAACCCTGATACCCACGGCGTATTCCCACTACCGACAACCCATAGTAAAGTGCAGCCCTTGTTGCAGAGCGAATCGCGGCATTCATGCCCGGGGCATCTCCGCCGCTTGTAAGAATCCCAATACGCTTCAAGTCTCGTCGCAACCTCCCTCGACATCCGGTAAATCAGGTCTAGTCTGAATTTCCTCATTACCTGCAGCCGCCATGGGGAGATCGCTTGCAGATATCTCCCTTACAGCAAATTCGCCTATCCTGCGCAGCCTTGCGTACCGCCTTTCGATAAGCCTGCGCGGAGGAATACCGGACAATTCGTCTATGCCTCTCGTAATGGCATCGCGGATAACCCGCGCCATAGCCACGCCGTCCTTGTGAGCAGAGCCTTGCGGCTCAGGGAGCATCTCGTCTATGAAGCCTTGCGCTTTCAAGTCCGGGGCAGTGAGCTTCAGCATTTCTGCTGCTTCTTGTGCACGGGAACCGTCTTTCCAGAGGATTGCCGCGCAACCCTCAGGGGAAATCACGGAAAAATAGGCATTCTCCAGCATTATCAACTTGTCTCCGACTCCGATGGCAAGCGCGCCCCCACTCCCGCCTTCCCCGGTAATCACCACAATAATACTTGTGGCGAGTCTCGCCATTTCCAGAATATTGTCGGCGATAGCGAGGCCTTGCCCTCGTTCCTCGGCCTCCACTCCCGGATACGCCCCGACTACGTCCACAAACGATACTATAGGCCGTCTGAACTTCTCTGCCTGCTTCATCAGCCTCAGGGCTTTGCGATATCCTTCAGGGTGTGGCATCCCAAAGTTGCGCGCAATATTTTCCTTGGTGTCTCTGCCTTTTTGTGTGCCGATAACGGTCACAGGACGCCCTCCGAGGCCGGCAATTCCGCCGACAATCGCGCCGTCGTCCCGAAATGCGCGATCACCGTGAAACTCAATAAACTCATCGAAAATGAGGTTAATGTACTCCAGCGCCGTCGGTCGTTTAGGATGACGCGCAATCATAATGCGCTGCCAGGGCGTAAGATTCTCAAATATCTCCTTGCGGAGCTCTTCAGCTTTTTTCTCAAGGATAGCTATCTCGTCAGAGAGATCGATTCCCTTTTTCAAGCTGAACTCCTTGAGATCTTCTATCCTCTTCTCTAACTCTATCAGAGGCTTCTCAAATTCCAGGCCAACATTTATCATCCTATATCTTCGCGCCTCCCCCCATGGAGCGAAAGTAGGGATCCCAGTGTCTTCCTGATGTTTCGCCTATCCACAATCATGTCAATCAGCCCGTGTTCCAATGCGAATTCAGCAGTCTGAAATCCCGGAGGCAGCTTCTGCCTTATCGTCTCCTCAATAACCCTCTGCCCTGTGAATCCAATGAGAGCCCCCGGTTCCGCAATGATAATGTCACCGAGTGACCCAAAGCTCGCGAAGACCCCTGCTGTTGTGGGATTAGTAAGGACAGAGACGTAAAGAGTCCTTGTACCTGACAGTCTGGCACATGCAGCCGCGGTCTTTGCCATCTGCATCAAAGAGAACATGCCTTCTTGCATCCTGGCCCCGCCTGAGGCGCAGAAAATTATCACAGGCACTCTCTGCCTGGTTGCCCTCTCAAAGAGCCGCGTGACTTTTTCCCCGACCACTGATCCCATACTTGCACCTACAAATGAAAAATCCATGAATCCTGCCAACACGGGATACCCATCTATGCTCCCCTTGCCTGTAATAATCGCCTCGTCCAATCCTGTTGCCTGTTTCGCAGCCTCAACCTTAATATCATACCCAGGAAATCCCAGCGGATCGACGGTAAGGAGTTCATCATCGTATTCGACGAAGCTACCTTCATCAACGGTGATTTCCATTCTTTCTCGGGCGGACACCCTGAAATGGAAACCGCAATCACCGCACAATCCCAGGTTTGACGTGAGTTCCTTCTTATATAGGATTCCTCCGCATTGCCCGCATTTCGTCCAGAGACCCTCAGGGGCTTCCTCCCGGACCCTGCCCGCCTTGACAGTCACGAACTTCTGCTTGCCTTGAAAAATCCCCTTGAGATTAGGCATATAACCACTTACCTTCCAAAAGAACTCGCGATAAATTCGTGCGCTTCCTCAGCTTCACTCTCAGGCACCAAAACCTCTACATTGGCGGAATCGCCCATGTGTGGCACTCCGATTGCCCGCAACATTACCAGCAATCCTTCATTCTCCAGCAATTCCTTGATCATCTCACCGGTAGATCTATTAGGCGCAATATACACGACTGTCCACATTTGATGTCGCCTCCTTTTCAGGCAGAGGGGCCCCTATCATAGAATTCAGCTTCAGTTTTCCGTAGCAATTTTCCCACTATTAGACACCCATAACTCAGGAGCGACAGATAGAACCGCTGCTCCGGCAGGAGTCGCAATTCTTATGAATACCGGGATTCCCCCGGAATTGCTTTGTAGTTTCCTCTTAAGCTTCTGCAATCCCCCTTTACTGATATTATCAGCATCTATAGGAATTATCACTGCATCTTGCGAAAAAGGCAAAATAGCATTGGCTATCAGCTTGATTTCGTCTTCTCTCAGTTCGAGTCGTCCTTGGACAAGAACGATAGAATCTTCATAGATCACGGTCGACGCCTCCTCATACACCTTAGGAAACGCCACAATCTCTATTGAGCCGGTAAGGTCTTCCAGAGTAAAAAAAGCCATGGGCTGTCCTGAGGCCTTCGTAGTCACCTTGCGAAGGGATGCGATAAGACCGCCTACTGCAACCTCGTCACCGTCCCTGTACTCTGCCCGCAACCCTGCCACCTGAACACCGCAATACTGTCTCAGTTGAGCCGCCACCCCTTGAAGGGGATGGCCGGAGACATAAAGCCCCAGGAGTTCTTTCTCCATTTGGAGCAGGTCTTTGTCACTGAACTCAGGTATATCCGGCAGATCTATCTCGCTGGCTGCAAATTCGGTATCGTCAGCAAATAGGTCAAAGAATGAAGCTTGTCCTCTTTCTCTCTCCTTTTGACGACGAGAACTCATCTCCAAGGTCCTATCAAGCACAGCCAGAAGCGCTGACCTCTTGGCTCCTGTGAAGTCAAAAGCGCCACACCGTATAAGGCTCTCAATTGCCTTCTTGTTCACGTCATGGAGGTCTACTTTCTCGGCAAAGTCAGCAAAGGACCTAAACTCCCCTTTTTGCTCCCTGCCTGCAATAATCGCTGCTACCGCGTTCTTGCCCACGTTTTTCACAGCGTTCAAGCCGAATCTGATCCTGTTCCCCACAACAGTGAAATCTTCCAAGCTTTCATTTACGTCAGGCGGAAGGATTTCTATATCCATCTGACGGCATGCGTCCACGTAAAACGCTACCTTCTCACTTACTCCGGATATGCTCGTCAGTAGAGCAGCCATATACTCCCTTGGATAGTAGGTTTTCAACCACGCCGTCTGGTATGAAATCAAGGAATACGCAGCACTGTGGCTCTTGTTAAATCCGTATCCTGAGAAGAACTCCATCAGCTCGAAGACTTGCTCCGCTGTGTCCTGGCTTACTCCGCGCTTCCTGGCGCCGACTAAGAACTTCTCCCTTTGAGCAGCCAGAACTTCAGGTTTCTTCTTACCCATGGCCCGACGGAGAATGTCAGCTTCTCCAAGGGTAAAACCTGCAAGCGTACTTGCGACCTTCATGACCTGTTCCTGATAAAGCATGTTTCCATACGTTTCCTTCAAAACAGGCTCGAGGTCAGGATGAGCATACTCTATGGACATTTCGCCATGCTTCTGCCTGGCGAAATCCCGGACGCGCCCTAAGGGGCCGGGGCGGCCCAAAGCCAAGATGGCGATGATGTCTTCAAAGCATGTAGGCTTGACTTCTCTGAGAAGGCCCTGGAAAAGGCTGCTTTCCAGTTGGAACACGCCGAGCGAATCCCCGGAGCTGAGAGCTTCATACACCCTGGAGTCTTCCAGATCAATGTCGTTTATGTCTATTCTTACGCCACGGGTACGATAGATGTTCTCAAGGGTTTTACCTATTACCGTAAGGGTACGAAGGCCGAGAAAGTCCATTTTCAGGACGCCGAGCGCCTCTAAATCCTCCATTGAATATTGAGTTGTGACCATTGAGTCATTGCTCTTATAAAGGGGAATCCGCTCTGTCAAAGGATCCTTGGAAATCACGACCCCTGCAGCATGAGTCGATGCATGTCGAGGCATGCCTTCCAGTGCCTTCGCTGTATCAATCAGATTCTGAATCTCTTTGTCCTTTGTGTAGGCATTCTTGAATTCAGGGGATGTCTCGAGCGCCTTTTCAATGGTCATTCCAAGCTCGGCAGGGACCAACTTCGCAATTTTGTCCACGTCATTATACGGGATATCCAGAGCCCTGCCCACGTCTCTTATAGCTGCCCTGGCAGCCATTGTGCCGAAAGTAATTATTTGTGCGACGCGATCGGTTCCATATTTCTCTGTTACGTAGTCTATGACTTCTCCGCGTCTCTCGTAGCAGAAATCTACATCAATATCAGGCATAGTCACTCGCTCAGGATTGAGAAAACGCTCAAAAATAAGCCCGTACCTTATCGGGTCAATATTCGTAATACCCAGCGCATAAGAAAGGAGGCAACCGGGGGCTGATCCTCGGCCCGGCCCGACGTAAATTCCGCGCTCTCCTGCGAATCTGATGAAGTCCCAGACGATAAGGAAGTAACCTGCGTACCCCATTTCGACTATGATATCAAGTTCATAATCGAGACGCTTCTCAAGTTCTTCCGAGATTTCTCCATATCTTCGTTTAAGTCCTTCTCGGGAAAGGTGCCGGAGATATGTCTCATCAGTAAAACCTTGCGGCACCGGAAAACGTGGCACTTGAGACTTGCCGAATTCAAACTCAAAATCACACTGCTCAGCAATGACAAGTGTGTTCCGTATAGATTCCGGAATATCCGGGAATGCAGCTTTCATCTCTTCGGCGGACTTGAGGTAAAACGCGTCAGTGGGGAATTTCAGCCTGTCCCGGTCTCCTACTGTTTTCCCTGTCTGAATGCAAAGAAGCACATCATGGATCTTGGCATCTTCCCGGAAAATGTAATGGACATCGTTAGTGGCGACAAGGGGTATGTCAAGCTCTCTTGAAAGCCTTACCAGGCCCTTGTTCACCTCGTACTGGTCGGGAATATCATTGCTCTGGACTTCAAGAAAGAAATTCCCCGGACCGTAGATATCTTTGTACTCGCCCGCTTTACGCTTAGCCCCTTTGTAATCCCCTTTTATCAGTAATGAAGGGATTTCTCCGGCAAGACACCCTGACAGCGCTATGAGCCCCTGATTCCACATTTTCAGGACCTCAGTATCGACCCTGGGCTTATAGTAATGCCCTTCAGTAAAACCTATACTGGAGAGCCTTGCCAAGTTTCTATAACCTGTCTCATTCTTGGCAAGCAGCACTAGATGGTACTGCTCATCATCAATATGAGGGACCTTATCATGGCGGGTTCTGGGAGACACGTATAATTCGCAACCCAGAATCGGCCGAATCCCGAACTTCCTTGCGGTCTTGTAGAAATCTATAGCTCCATACAGCACACCATGATCTGTAATAGCGCATGCGCCGAAGCCTAACTCATTAGCTCTCGTCATGAGATTCTTAAGTTTACATGCCCCATCAAGCAACGAATACTGGGTGTGCAGGTGCAAATGGACAAATTCGCCCACCTTACCCTCTCCTTTCACCCACTTGCCACATCCAATCAGACTGACCGCATATCATCTACTGCGGACCGTATCTAGATTATATCAGTTCTCGGTCGCAGGACAAGTTCCTGCATATGTATCTTATGTTGCTTCCCGGCACACAATGGCGGTTCCTTAGTATGAGTTCATTAGACCGTTGGACTTCTCCGGTAGCCGCCGGTTTCACCGAAGACGTCGGCCGGTTTTTGCGAGTCGGGCGGACTATGTTAACATAATATGGGAGAGAACAACGGTCTCATGGCGATCTACGTAGACCCTAAGAAGCAGGCAGGCATCAGAAAAACGGCGGGCGCGTGCCCTATAGCCTTCCAAGACACATCGTCCGCCCCGCGCTTCATTCTGTATCGCCCGAACAATCGCCCGAGCATAGCCTAAACAGGTTGCGACAAACCTTCACTACCGTGGCGCTCTCTCTTCACGGTCTTCATCGCCGAACTGCTCGATTTCTCCCAGCACTTCCGCTGCTTCTTCTTCATTGACTTCAGTCAAGAGCATATCGAGAAAATCTGTATCTTCCGTGTCAAGCTGTCTCTTAAAATGTCGTCTCAGCGGCCGCTTTTCACGGATGCGTGATGCCATTTTGGATCACCGTCCTCCAACAACAGTGTGCGCATCAAGCCCGTAGGTTATTATCAATTTCCTCATACAGAGGATTAAGGTCCATCGACGCCAAGCCGAGCCGGCCGGCCAATTCCTCTACAGTAAACTCCTGTCCTCTGGAAAACAGCTCCTTCAACGCTTCTCCTGTTTCCGGATAAGCATACGCCCTTTCTCCGAATCTCTGGACAAGGAAGTCTCTTAACTGGCCTTCAAAAATCCAGGCCCTAAGGTACTGGGCAACATAAAAGCCGTCGTCTAAGTCATCAAGATAATAAACCCCCGGATGACGAATCTTCAAGGCATCCGACAGGAGACTCGAATACTCCCCGGGCATGACAGACAGGTTGTCTCCGGTATGAAGTTTCAGTTCATACAGAAGTTTGGCTGCATACCTCCTGACCATATATAGCTTCCGAAGTGTGCTGAACCTTATGTACTCCTCCAGCCGTGAACCTTGTGTGTATTCTGAAAGCCAGTGCTCATTCATTGCCAGGTACTGAAAGAGAAAGGCATATGATTCGGTTACCGAATTATCTCCTAAGTACTTGTACTCGAACTCCTGCTCCGGCAGGACGCTGCCGAAATGCCAAGCGTGGCCTGCTTCGTGCAGAATTGTGTGATAATCGTCATGTCCTCCGTGAGGCATCAAGACAAGCATAACCTTATCCGGAACGCGAAGCGGCGCACAAAATGCCCTTGGGGATTTCCCCTGTCTGATCTCGGTATCAATATGGATATTGGGATAGTTTTCGTGGCCTAAGCCCATGCCACTGACAGTCGCCTCCAAGCTGGTAACAAGCTCACCGGCGGGAAACATTCGGTCAAACTCAACCCCTCTGAAGAGGAATGAAATATCGTGGCGACTGACATCTGAAAGCGGCATATCCAGATACATAGACGCCGCCTTCTCCATGTTATGAGTATAAATACTGTCGGTATCGTCCAAGAATTGCTCCATTTTATCTGCTAAAGCATCTAAGTCCAGGCCTTTGATATCCGAGTACAATGAGCGGTAGTCCCCGTGCCCAAGATCCCTTGCCAAAGAATGAAGACGTGCAATCCGTTCCTCGCGCATGGGATTGAGTCCGCTCAACACCTGTTGTCTCTCGGCCTCCAACTGCTCCCGGGCTCGGGCATTGGGTTCATTGGCAAGAACGACAGGAGTCATGCGGAATGGGATCTTTCGATTTTCAAACTCCACTACCGCCTGAGTCTCTGAAGAGACGATTCTGTCAGTCAGCTCTCTTACGGCAGTATCCATGAATCCGTCTGCTGCAAATGCTGCCAAGTACAACATGCGCCCTGAGGCGTCGGGAGAATCGTTGTGCCTAAATGAACGAGCAGCATCAAATAGCTCCAATACTGCTTCTTTTTCAAAGAGATCCAAGTAATTCATGTATATCTCTGCTGCGTTCAGTGAATCTTTGAGTCCGGCACGGTTCATATAAAATTCTCCGGTGAGTTCGCATATGAACTCCTCAGCTCGATTCCTATATTCTTCCTGATGCTCCATGATTAACACCTCTCATTTACCTGGAGAACACCATCTTTGATTACGACTCTATCGTCAATGACCAGTGTGGGCTGTAATATGATACCGTCGAGATGAATAGGCACATCGCAGGTACCACCGAACCCTATGTTATTGCCCAGCGCAACATGGACAGTCCCGAGGACTTTCTCATCTTCAAGGACCTTGCCTGTTATTATGGCACGATCATTCGTCCCTACGCCAAGCTCCGCGATATTCCTTGCAGGCTTGCCAAGATGGGCTATGCTCTCCTCCAATATCCTCGCTCCCTGCGCGCCTGTGATCTCTTTTACATATCCTGACTCCACCTTCATCCTAATTGCGTCCTCCAACGCACCTACCCCTGACATAGCTCCATCCACCACGAGTACGCCTTCGGCGGTTCCTTCCACAGGCGCAATAAAGGCTTCGCCGGCAGGAAGGTTTCCGAAATCGCCCGCCATGTGATATATGCCGGTATCAGGCCGGCCTATACGGGCCTCCAACGACATGGTGATGTCAGTCCCTCGGGGAGTGGTTATCCTGGCTGAATTCCCCTGTGACAATATTTCTGCCAGTCTCTCACTCAAAACGGCGATTCTCCGGTAGTCGGCAGTCAGAGTCCTTATCACCGAGTCTTTGGTAATCCCGGGCATTGACGCGATTCTCGCCCCTTGCGCATTTGCCTCGCGCCTGGCCAGCGTATGAGACAGCGATCTCGAGGTTGGCGCCAGAACCACGTCAACTGCTTGCATGATCCTCGCCACAGGTTCAGGCGGCTCTTCACCGTCTTGAGATCTTGCGATCATCTCAATAATAATGGCTTCCGCTCCCAGGTTCTTTGCCTCCTCCCAGAAAGCGTAGCCAACTTCACGCAACACCTCATCAGTTATGACAAGCACGCTCTCACCACGGGAGACTGCCATGCACTGAACGAGTGCCAGGTGGGCTGCTTGTCTAAGGCCTCCTTCAGGCTGTATCATTTTCATGTCCTCCTCGGTATAGAGTGGGAAGCAAATCAGCGAAACGGCTTCCACTGCTAGTATAGGTGATAATTTCTCTCTCATGCAGCATTTTCCTTCATATGGACAAGATTCAGCCTATCTTGAGATGACTCGTGATCCGCTAAAGTCACAGTATAACTACACATAAACACGGCAAAAGACAAGATAATAATAGGGAAAGGCAGGCGCCAAATGAGAGGAGTGGTAAATCCTATGGCAAAAAAGATGACAAAAGACTTGTTCATTGACAGGAGAGTGGCAATAGACCCTGTACCCCTGGCAGGTAAGAAAAAAGGCACTGTAATGTATAAAGGGCTGTTGTCAGTATCAGGGGCTGATTCAGTATATCTCTACTCAGGATATGATGAACACTGGGAAAACGCGAAATTCACACCTATGTCCAAAGTAGACGATGTCACCTGGACAACTGATGTTTCAATCGACGAAAACAAGAAATCCTTCAACTTCTGCTTTAAAGACAGTGCAGATCACTGGGACAACAACCACGGCCTGAATTGGGGAGTTGCAATTGTTTAGTTAGGCAAAGACCCTTGGGGTTGCCGATTTCGGCAACCCCTCAGCCGGCGGTTTTTGAGGTATAATACAGGTGACCGCCTTCGCATAGAATGCAGTCGCATAGAATGCAACAGCGTAGAATGCAGTAGCGTAGAGTGCAGTAGCGTAGAGTGCAGAAAACGTGCATATGCGAATTCCCGGGCGGCTCACCGGAGGCAACGACGTGTTTGGCTTACTCCCAATGATTCTCATATTCATCCTGCTGTTACCGGCTTTTTTCTTTCTTTTCTACTTTAACATCGCAGCCATATCCTTCACAAAACTGGGGCTTTCTCCCCAAGGTGCGATGCTCTTGTTTGTCTTTTCGCTTGTAGGCAGTGTAATTAACATCCCGGTGTCGAAGCACAAGATCATAGTAGAAGAGAAGCCTGAGATGTTGCTCCCGTTCCTATTCTACTATCCTCCAAGGGTGCGGCATCAAGTCATCGCAGTAAATGTGGGCGGAGCAGTCATCCCCACAATATTCGCGCTGTACCTCCTTGGCAAAGCGCCTTTCGTCGCAACACTCATATGTACTGCCATTGTTACACTGGCTGCCCACGCTATGGCGCGAGTCGTTCCCGGGGTGGGGATATCCCTCCCTGCCTTTATTCCGCCGTTGGTTGCTGTAGGCTCAGCGTTACTTCTTGCAGGCGAATCTGCTGCTCCCGTAGCCTATATAGCCGGCTCTCTCGGCACACTTATCGGAGCGGATCTGTTGAACATGAAGAAAATCAAGAACATCGGGGCTCAAGTAGTAAGCATCGGCGGAGCGGGAGTGTACGACGGGATATTCCTGGTAGGAGTGATTGCAGCGTTTCTCGCAGCTTAACGCCAATCCAGAATGTTAGCTTGCTTCGCTTGCTTCTAAAGTCTGTATGAAGCCGGTATGAAAGATGTACATAAAAATGGTGGCCCCGACGGAATTCGAATCCGTGTCTTCGCCTTGAGAGGGCGATGTCCTTGGCCGCTAGACGACGGGGCCACATCAATACACGCTGCATACTTCAGTTTTCAGTTGCAATGGTATTCTACCCCGGAGTATCTTGAATGTCAACAGTCGTCCTTTGTTGGCAGCCACATCACAACTTTGTTCTTACCGTCCCGTTTAGCCTGGTAAAGAGCGACATCGGCATTTCTTATCAAGTCACCTTCGCTGTCAGCGGATGCCGGATACGAGCTTATGCCAATACTCGCTGTCAGCTTACCACCGGGTAAGACTGCCTGATTCGGGACATGGCACTGTTCGATGCATTCCCGAAGGCGTTCCGCTGCAGCATAGGCTTCAGTTTCATCAGTTTCAGGGAGAATGACCACAAATTCATCCCCGCCGTAGCGGGCAGGGAAATCTACATCACGCACTGATTGCTTTATAGTCTTACCGAGTTCCTCCAGAACCTGATCTCCATCTAAATGTCCATGGCAATCGTTATAAATCTTGAAATCATCCACGTCAATCATGAAAAGGGACAACGGACGGCCATAACGCTTCGCCCGCTTCATTTCGGTGCCAAGCAGGAATTTAAAATGCCCGAAATTGTAAAGGCCGGTCTTCTCATCGGTAATGGCGAGCCTCTTGGTCTCTTCATACAGGCGTGCCCGTTCAATTGCGGAAGCTGCCTGGCTTGCAGCAATAGAGGTGAGCTTCAGCGCAACATCACCGATGGCCTTTGCTTCACTGCTGCTAAGAGTAATTATGCCTATAGGCTTGCCTTCTGCAATCAGAGGAACTGACATCCACGATTGAACGTGATCATTTACCCCTTTGATTGGCTTCCATCTAGGCTCTCTCTTGACATCTTGAAAAACTAAGGGCGCACCGTTCTCAAGCGCGGCTTTTATGAGCCAGTGTCCGGAATTAAGACCGTGAGCTTGATAGCCTTTGGCGTTCACACCCATTGACAACTGAATCTGAAACTCCTCCGCCTCACTGCCGGCAAGATAAAGGTTACAGGTATCATATTCCGTAACTTCCATGAGTTTCTCAGCGATTACCCGTAGAGTAGTCTGAAGGTCGAGGCTGGAGTTTACAACCTGGGTGAGATCATAGAGAACCGAAAGCTCATTAATCCTCTGTTTTAAGGCGGTGTTTAGCGTCTCCAGCTCGTAAGCGTAAGCTTCCAGGTCAGAGAACCTGGCGTTTTTCGACTCCATGTACTCACGGTGCGCGAGCCCATAAGCCATCATGCTTTCCAGGAGCAAGCCGAAAGAATTGAGCATAATCTGAGGCGCCTTAAGGGGCGGATTTTCACTGGTGACCTGTTCCACTGCGTGCATATGGATATCTACAATATCCTCAGGACCAAGCCCTCGCTCCACAAACCCCTTGCTGAGTTTAGAAGCCTTGTAAAGCACCGCTTCACTGGTATCATTCGCAAATTCTCGAATCAGATTTACATATTCTTCTCCAAGATGCTCCAGCACAAAACGCCCTCCCGGCATCACTGTTATCTTCCTATAATGACTGTAGCGTCATCAGTTTTAGCGCCGTACTGCTCAATTATCCGCTCTGCTACTTGCTGAACAGTCAGTCCCCACTCTGTAACCAGAAAATCCATTGAGTAATCTTCTCTTACGCCGTCTGTGTGCAAGATAAGAGTATCGCCTTCACAATATGGCCACTCTGCCACATGAACTGTCTTCGGCAACTTATGGCCTACTATTCCTCCGGCGGGAACAGAGTTCAGCCTCCGGTCAGACAGCACCCGAAGAATGATATTGCCGACAATCAGACTTGACCAAACCTTATCCTTGAGATTGAGATGACAAAGTCCAATTACTGCACCTCTGGTGCAAGCCAAACCCGCATGGCATAACCTGAGAACTTCCCTTAAGTCAACCTCTGACCCATGTGCGCCGGCATATGTATCAATAATTGACAAGGCCTTTTCCGAAGCTTCTGCTGCAGCAGCACCATGTCCTAACCCATCAGCCAATGCAATAAGCCAACCGCTCTCTA
>JAAZEW010000179.1 GCA_012512055.1 Bacillota bacterium
CTTTACATTATTACAAGCTTTACATTAAATCTGAAAACCGGCGTTGAAACACCAAACTGGTACACGCCGGTTATCAACAAGACATATCATGAGATGGCGGAGCATTACGAGACAGCCGTTATTCCCGCCCGTGTCAGAAAGCCGCAGGATAAGCCCAATGCTGAAGGAACAGTAAAAACCATTTCTACCTGGATTATCGCAGCCTTGCGTAACCAGAAATTCTTTACTCTTCAAGACTTGAATAAGGCTATCAAAGAAAAGCTGCAGGTTTTCAACAGCAAGCCTTTTCAAAAGAAAGAGGGCAGCAGGCTCAGCATATTTCTCGAGGAAGAAAAGCCAATGCTGCAATCGTTACCCGCTACCCCGTATGAGCTGGCTACATGGAAAGTAGCCACTGTGCAATTTAATTATCACATAAGTGTCGATAAAATGCATTACTCAGTCCCATACGAGTACATTAAACACAAGGTAGATGTACGAATGACCCGTAACGTTATTGAAGTCTTTTTCAACAACCACCGCATCTGCTCTCATCCCCGCCTTTATGGACGGCCAGGCCAGTACAGCACCATTGAAGCACACATGCCTGAAGACCATAGGAGCTATGTGCAATGGGATGCAAAACGATTTATCTCATGGGCTCAAAATGTGGGGCCTCATACAACCATTACAATTAAAGCAATCCTTTCTTCTCATAAGATTGAACAACAAGGTTACAGAAGCTGCATGGCGCTCCTAAAGCTTGCGGACAAATATTCAGTTACCAGAGTAGAAGCTGCCTGCAAGAAGGCATTATCTTACACGCCCCATCCCAGCTTCAAAAATGTCAAAACCATTCTTTCAACTGGTCAGGATAAAGTTGCCAGTGAACAAGCACCAACAAGTAATGCCTCTACTCTACACGGTTTTACCCGTGGCGCAGACTACTATGGGAGGAAGTAAACAATGACTAATGAGACTACTATCAACAAGCTTATTGAAATGCGTCTAACCGCCATGGCAGATGCCTACCGGTGTCAGATGCAGGACATGTCACTTGACTCTTTTTCCTTCGAAGATCGAATGGGTCTTCTTGTGGACATCGAATACACCAGCCGTAAAAACAACAAGCTTAAAAGGCTAATTCGTGGTGCCGGATTCGATCAACCACACGCCAGCATCGCTGATATCAATTACACTGCCGGAAGAAGACTGAACAAAGCCCAAATCGATAAACTGGCTAACTGTGACTACATCTCTCACCGGCATAACATTATCATTATGGGTGCCTCTGGTGCAGGAAAGTCATATCTTGCTTGCGCCTTCGGTATGGAAGCATGTAAGCAATTCTATTCCGTTAAATATATCCGCTTGCCGGAACTATTTACCGAACTGGCTATAGCGCGCGGCGAAGGTGTCTACAAAAAGGTATTACACCAATACTGTAAGGTTAATCTCCTCATCCTCGACGAGTGGATGCTTGTTTCCCTGACAGAAACGGAAGCCAGGGACGTCTTGGAACTTATCCATGCCCGCCACAAACGTGCCTCAACCATCTTTTGTTCCCAATTCTCCCCCGCCGGCTGGCATGCCAAAATCGGGGAAGCGACCTTGGCCGATGCTATCTTGGATCGCATCGTCCATGATTCCTATACCATCGAAATACATAATGACGGTTCCGACTATTCAATGCGGGAGGTTTACGGCATCAACGGTATGAAGTAACGAATGGATCTTCCTACCGGAACAGCGGCTCCACTATTCCGGACGGGTGGCTCAGCACTCGCCGGAATGGTGGCTCCGCCACATCGGTATATCCAGCGTAATTCACATTATTTGTGTATTTCAGTATGGAGTCAATGTATTTGACTATCTTTATGATAATATTCTGATCTTTCATATATAACCATACCTCCATCTTCAATTTCTCGTATTATTGGAGAATTTGGTTCTATATGTGATTTATCGATTAAGTCTATGTCTGCTCCTAAGGCATCGACAAGAATTTCAAGTAATCCGACAAAATCAAGTCCTCTTAATTCCCCGTTTGTATCTATACATAAATCTATATCACTCTTACTAGTAGCTTCACCTTTTGCATATGAGCCAAATAGTATCGCTTTATCTACTGGGTAGTTCCTTAATATTGGAATTACCTTTTCCCTAATTTGCTCAAGTGAAATAATACTAGAAGTCATGATTGATCACCTCCATAGACTTGTTTAACGATCAATCTACATGTTCATTATGTCATTAAATAGGCAAAATAGATAGTCTACATGCAAATACAGGGACATCACTCATCCGGTACTTTGAAGCTGTTAGGCTGCAACCAAATGATGTAATAGACGGCAGGCTTGAGTCAAGCGAAGGCACGTATGCTTGTCTATTTCTCATGAAGGATAGCTGTCGTCTGGAAGAAGGGCACCCTTTGTGCAACACCCAATTGTGCGGATAAAACTGCTCTATTATTTTCTTCAACTACGCCTCTAGCTGGTCTTTAGCCGTCTCCTACGGCCCTCTGATTAGAAGTCAGATGCTCTATCCCCTGAGCTACAGGCGCGCGAAGATCTGTCTACTGACTTTCCCGCATACCCGCTAATCCCATAAACCAGGTCTTAACACGCGCTGCAGGCCTCACATGAATAACGGATCGCTCCGCAAGGCGCCGCTCCCAGGCCCCGAAAAGCACAGTGAACGCGCTGGTCAACAAGAGATAGAGTATTCCCGCTGCGAAATACACCTCCAGCGGACGAAATGTAGTCGCAATCATTTGCTGAGCTGAGCGCATGAGATCCACCATAGCAATAGTTGATACCAAAGATGAATCCTTAAGCCTCGCAACTGCTTCATTACCCAAGGGCGGCATTATTCTGGGAAGAGTTTGAGGGAATATCACCCATCTCATTGACTGCATATAGGTCATTCCCAGGGATCTGGCTGCCTCTGTCTGGCCTTTATCTATGGACAGAATACCTCCGCGAAAGATCTCCGCTATGTAAGCTGAAGCGTTCAAAGTCATGCCTATGGCTGCAGCGGGAAACGGATCCAGAGTGATACCTGCTTGCGGCAGGCCGTAGTAGATTAGGAAAAGCTGCATTAACAGCGGGGTCCCCCGCATCCACCATATGTAGAGTGAAGCAGGCTTATTCAACAGCGGGCTCCTGGATATGCGCGCCAATGCCAGGCCAAGTCCTATGACCATCCCAGACAGCATGGAGAGGCATGTAAGCTCCATAGTCATTGCAGCACCTTTTAGAAGCACCGGGCAAAGTCCTATCATAAACTTGATATCCATAGGCTACTCTCTCCTCTTGGAAACCTAACGCAACTTCCTTCTTCCCTGAACTGATCCCATCCATATCCCCAAGCTGCCGGTGCCGGCGCTCACATCTGCAAAATCCGGAACCCTTCTGAAATCCGGCGATTTACAAAACGCAGCGGCTTTCCACGAATCCACACCGGTGTCTCTCTATGAATCGCAAAGCACCGGCAGCCAACTGGAGACTAACGTAACGCTACATGACGACACAGCCTCAAGGATACTTACCTGCTATTTGGAGACGTCCACTCCAAACCACTTCCGAGAGATCTCTCCGTACGTGCCGTCTGCCTTGATGGAGTCAATCGCTTTTGTGACAGCTTCTCTGAAGGAGGCATCGCTTTTCCTAAAACCGATTCCGATGGACTCCTCTGCCAACTTCTCCTCCAGCACCCGGTAAGCTCCGGTTTGCTTCGTCATGTAGTACCTGCCGACAAACTCATCGACTACAAGCGCCTGGATACGCCCAATGGCAAGGTCTGTGAAAGCCTCAGGATATGTGGCATAGAGCTTCAAGTCCTTAAACCCTCCGAACTTCTTCGCAGCGACCTCTCCTGTGCTACCCAGTTGCGTGCCGACTACCTTACCTTTGAGGTCAGAGAGGGTGTTGATGTCTTCGGTTTGCTGCTTAACTACTATTATCTGCGCCCCATAGATGTACGGGGGGCTGAAGTCAATCTTCTCCGCCCTCTCGTCAGTAATGGTAAGCGTCGACAGGATCATATCGAACTTCCCGGACTGAAGCGCAAGGATTACTCCGTCCCATGCAGTGGGGACCCATACAATATCGACCCCAAGCCGCCGGCCCATCTCATCTGCAAGATCCACATCAAAACCAATAAGGTTACCCTTTTCATCTCTGTACTCCATGGGAGGAAAGGCGTCATCCACGCCTATTCTGATGACACCTGCTGCCTTCACCTTTTCCAACGAAC
>JAAZEW010000180.1 GCA_012512055.1 Bacillota bacterium
CCTTGAGCCCGGGATTCGCCATAAGCTCACGGAACATATCAGTCGCCACATTCTTCAGCCCGGCGATATCAGCTACAGGCACACTTCGAGTCCCCCTCACAGCAATAGCTTTGAGGTTCTTGGACCCCATGACAGCTCCCATTCCACACCTGCCTGCCTGACGGCCAAAATCGTGATTTATACATGCAAACACGACACCGGCTTCGCCTGCAGGGCCTATCGTGGCAATTTGAAATTCGTCCCCTAACTCTTCTTTCAGGATTTCTTCAGTCTTTATCGCGCCTTGCCCCCAAAGGTGATCCGCGCCTCGGATCTCCACTCGATCATCATCGATCAGAAGATAACACGAGGTTTCGGCTTTGCCCCCCACAATAATCGCGTCTATCCCGGCGTACTTAAGTTCCCCTGCCAGGTGCCCCCCGATATTACTGTCACCGTAAAGGCCGGTAGCCGGACTCTTTGCTGAGATACTGGTTTTTGCCCCACTGGGCAAAAACAACCCTGCAAATGGGCCTGACGCGAAGACGAGTATGTTGTGAGGCCCGTAAGGGTCAGCGCCCGGCGGGACTTCTTTGTAAACATAGTAAGCGCCAAATCCCCTACCGCCTATATAATTGTGAACCAGCTCTTCAGTAAGGGGTTCATACGAAACTTCTCCGAAAGACAAATCCACCCGGAGAATATTGCCTGCATATCCGTACATCTAATCCGCCACCTCCCCCTTATCCTTATCGCCGGTTGCAAGCCTCCCTAGGATTCCTCTCGGGCAAAGCCTCTCGCACTCCCCGCACAAGATGCATTTTATCGGGTGATCCACGTCCGGATGAGTAAACATGGCGCCTTTCGGACACGCGTCCACGCAAACTCCACAGTTCGTGCACAGCTCGGGATCGATTGTAACAACTCCCGAAGCTACGCTGATTGCGTCCAAGGGACATGCGTCTATACATTCGCCGCACTGGTCGCAGACAATGACCTCGTATCTGGCTTCAGTAAACAGCTTAGACACTATCCTTATGCCGGCTTTCTTCGGATTGTTCTCCCCGAAATTGGCTACGGAACAGACCACTTGACAAAGCTTACATCCTGTGCACCGTAGCATGTCTATATCTATCCCCATACTGATACCTCCCTGCCTGCCAAGAGAGTCGTAAGACCATCAACCCCCTCACACGACTGACGGTTCGATCACCAGTTCCCCGCGTTCAAACCTTCCTAAGTCAAGCCCGTGAATGTCAATGGAAGGCCTTTCATCACACACGATTTCACTGATAAGCTTGCCGGTCACAGGCCCCAACATAAACCCGTGCCCCGAAAACCCACATGCCAGATAGAACCCTTCACATGGTGTGCTTCCCAGGATTGGATGGGCATCAGGCGTCATGTCGTATAGCCCGGCCCACTGCCTGACCACTGACAACCCCCTCACCGGAGGTAATACCTTCGTTATTTCCTCCGCCATTTCAACCAAGAACTCCCGGGTGGAAGAAATTGAGAACCCCGGTTTCTCTTTGGGATCCCCCATACCCATGATAAAACTTCCGTGAGGAGTCTGCTGACAGTAAAATCGCCTGGAAAAGGACATCACCATCGGGCCCAGAACCGGATCTACAGGTTCTGTTACAAGGATTTGGTGCCGCTCAGGATAGAACGGAATATCCAAGCCTACCATTTTGGCGACTGCTCCCGAGTACGGCCCTGCAGCGTTAATCACTACCTTGGCCTCAATCGTTCCTCTGTTAGTTCGTACACTCTCAACTTTTCCGGAACGAGTCCCGATCTCACAAGCTTCGGTGAAAGTATGTATCGTGACGCCCAGCCTCTTTGCAGCAGTAGCATAAGCGTACGTAACATGAAAAGGATTAGCATGGCCGTCTGTAGGACAGAATGTGGCCAAGTAGATACCGTCGGTGTTCAGTATTGGGACGATTTCCCCGGCTTCCTCCGGAGTAAGGAGGCTGACCGGTATACCCAGCTTATGTTGGAGTTTGACGTTCTCCCTAAACTGATCCGCTTCTCGGCGGGTGTATGCTAACAGAAGATACCCGCCCTGTTTGAACTCTATACTCCTTGAATAACCCAACTCCTCATCCATTCTTTCGAATGCCCTGACGCTGTCAACAGACAGGAGGCAGTTGAGTTTAGTGCCCCATTGCTGCCTGACCCCGGCTCCGCAACGCCCTGTGGAACCGGAAGCCAAGTAAGACTTCTCCAGAAGCGCCACGCGGCCGAACCCCTTCTTCGCCAGATGGTACGCGATAGACGTACCGATAACGCCGCCACCGATAACCACTGCATCAGCAGTCTTTGGCGGATTGCCGGACGTCCCGGGTGACACGGTTCTAGCGTAAGTCATTGCTATCACCTTCAACAATGCCGCCGAGACGGATAGGCTTCGTGGGAGGCCTATACCTTGTCGGCGCCACCTTGTCCACCTTCTCTCCCAAAGCCTTTGAAATCTCAGCGAGCAACAGCTCACGGCATGTGCGCCCTTGGCATGGCCCCATGCCGCACCTGGAAATCCTCTTAATCTCCTCTGCAGTGGTGTAGCCTTCCGCAATTAAAGCCCGGATTTCCTTCTGAGTTATATCTTCACAGCGGCAAATCAAAGTACGCTCAGATACATCCGTCATCTCTTTGTTAGGTTTCTTATCTCGCAAGTGAAGTCCCTCCCACACGAATATGCCTCACATCCATAGCAAGAGCCCGAGGTATCTCCACCCACACTACAGGGGTTCTATCATGCCTTTTGGTGTTTTCCACCTTCACCACCTTAGCCTCGCATAACTCGGCTCCGTCTCTTGAAAGGCCCTTTACCTGTTGTCCTTTATGAGGGAGGGGGATAAACTCATAAGGAATCCTGACAACTGCAAGGCCGTCCTCCCGTGTTTCATCCACAACGAATATGGCTTGCCCCGGACAGACAGAGATACACCTTCCACACCCATTACACTTGGTGAAGTCTATTTCAGGTAGGCTGTTGATATCATCAAAAGCCTGTATCGCCCCTTGATTGCATGCCTCGTGACAGGGGTCACAGGGAATTTCCTGAAAGCATTCTATTACCACCACCGGGCCTTTGCCTCGCCTCTCTGCGTCCGGAATCATACGAGAATCCCTGCAACTCTCAGTCAAATACCCTCACCCCCTCTGTGAGTGTCATGAGCTTTGCTATCCCTTGCCTCACCTTTTGGCCTGTCGGGCCTTGCCTGAATATCCTTAACTCTGCCTTCGCCCGGCTGAGCCTCTCTTCAAAATCATCCGTCTTGTAGCCCAGGGACTCTGCTGCCGACAGGCCTGCGATTGTGCCTTCTATCATTGCAGAAGACGCCTCTTCTATCCCTGCTAAGTCTCCGGCGATAAACACTCCCGGGCGGGTGGTCTCATAATTCTCGTTGCGAAGCGGTGTATATCCGCCAAGCTCTGACACATAGCCCATCTTACAGCCTACCTGCCATAGGAGCTCTGTAAGTGGCGAAAGGCCTACTGCAAGACAAATAGTATCTGCTTCAAAATAACGCTCTGAACCCGGGATAGGTTGAAACTCAGGGTCCAGCGCCCACACAGTGGCGCCCTCAACTGCCTCGGTTCCATGGGCTGCCTTTATCGTATGAGAAGTAAGGATAGGAATGCCTGCCCTTTGGATTTTACGAGCATGCACATGATATCCTCCCACATGAGGCATTGCCTCTAACACTGCAACCACAGATACGCCTGCTTGCAGCAACTGATAACTGACAATAAGGCCGATATTGCCTGCGCCAATCATCAACACCTGATTTCCGGGCCTGACTCCGTAAACGTTCATGAGCGTCTGCGCAGCCCCGGCGCCATACACTCCGGGAAGGTCATTGTTTTCAAAAAGAAGCATCCTTTCGGAAGCCCCGGTAGCACAGACAACCCGCTCCGGCTTAAGGAACCGAATGGAATCGTCTTTCTCGATAGCCAGCGCCCCATCATCGTAAAACCCCACAACTTGCGAATCGCACAACACGTTCACTGATGAACCCCTTAGCAGCTCATCTGAAAGGAGTTTTGCAATGTCAATACCCCGGATCCCGGCAAATTGCCCTCTGGAGCCGAAAAACTTATGGGTCTGCTTCACAAGCTGGCCCCCGAGGTGCACCCCGGAATCCACGATTGTTACGCAGGCCCCCATATCGCGAGCTGAGATAGCTGCTTTGAGCCCTGCGGGCCCTGCTCCAACTACACATATTTCAGTTGTCAGCAAGGAGGACACCCTTCCCTTTTTGAGTTATTACATTCATGCCTTCTCGTAATCTCTCAACACATACCCTGACGTTAGGCCGTCCATCCACTGTCATCAGGCATGACGAGCAATTCCCGATAGCGCAAAAAAAGCCCCGTGGCCTCTTCAGCTCAGGACTTTCTCTTAAAACTCGTACACCTGCTGCATGTAAGGCACAGGCTATTGGTTCGCCTTCATACCCCTCAAGCTCTTTCCCGTCAAACGTAAAGCGAACAATCCTACCCTCCCTAAACTCAAGTATCGGATGGCGTTTAATCCTACCATCATCCATAACGCGGCCCATCCCTTCAATGGATAAAATTAATGTGGCATGACATAAGACCGGTATCCAAGGTAGATACGGAGGTCAAGACGCATTGACTTATTTATTCGAGATATCAGTGGGATTTCCTTCGTGAAGCGAGGCAATTTGACTGTTTACCCGATTTTCAGCATCTCTTTTGCATGTTTCATGCTCGTTGCGCTAAGCTCAGGGTGTCCCCCCAACATCCTTGCGATTTCCCGGACACGGTCAGGATCTTTGAGCCTGGTTGACACTGTGCGGGCACGTCCGTCCTTGACCTCTTTGCCGATGGAGAAGTGGACATCTGCCATACAAGCTATTTGAGGCAAATGCGTAACACAAACCACCTGCCTCACCTTACCGATGGCTGCCAGCTTCTCCCCGATGACAGTACCTGCCCTGCCCCCTATTCCTGCATCGATCTCATCAAATATCAGTGTTCCGACTTCGTCCACTGATGCCAGAATAGACTTAAGCGCCAGCATTATGCGGGAAATCTCTCCACCGCTTGCAATCCTTGCCAGAGATTTCGGGGGTTCACCGGGATTTGCTGATAAGAGGAACTCCACAGTATCGACTCCGCCGGCTTTGACAGCCAGCATTTTTCCACCTACAGGGACTCCTTCCGCATCTTCCTTCTCTCTGAAGTCCACTTCAAAAACGGATGAACCCATGGCAAGCTCCTCAAGCTCTGAGCTGACACGCTTTCTGAGTATTTCGGCAGCATGCATCCGGACACTGCGAAGCTCTTCTGAAACCCTGCCCAAATCCAGGCGGGTCTTGGCGATGTCCTTTTCCATAACGGCAAGTTCCCGGACAGACGACTCAAGCCTTGTAATTTCGTCACCTATTTCTTGTCTATAGCTCAGTATCTCGTCAACAGTATCTCCGTACTTCCTCTTCAGGCGCAAAATTGCAGCAAGCCTTGCCTCCGTCTCTTCCAGACGTCGTGGATCCCGGTCTATGCCGTCTCTGTAGACTCTAATCTCTCTGGAAGCTTCTTCGCATGCAGCCAAAGCAGTCTGAAGAAGCTCCTTAGAGTCCCTCAGAGTATTATCGATCGCGAGCACCGGCTCTAATTCTTCCAATATCGCGGCAATCGTGTCGATTACACCTGGAGCGCCATGGTCTTCCCCGTGCAGCAGGGCGTGGGAAAGAGAGGCTCTGTCGTAGAGCTCACCTGCTGAAGCCAGCACATGATGTTCGCGAACCAAAGATAGATCTTCACCCGGCGCCAGATTGGCAGCGTCAATCTCTTCTGACTGGAATCTTAGAAGATCCAGCCTCCTCTCGCGCTCCCGCTCACTTAACCGAAGCTCCTTGAGGCTTGCATCAAGCCGGTTCAGCCTTTGGTAGTAGGCCTCGACCTGTTCCTTGAGCCTCAACCCTTCCTCGCCTGAGAAATTGTCCAGATACTCTACATGCCTCTGTTGCTTCAGCAGAGCTTGGTGTTCATGTTGCCCATGAATGTCAACAAGATAGTCCCCTATGTCAGCAAGCATAGCCTGGGTAACCGGACGGCCGTTCACTCTTCGTTGGCTTCTTCCCGAGCTTGATATTGAGCAAGATATGACTAACGTATTGTCGTCACCGATTTCAAGGCCGAGATCTCTGAGATTCTTTCTTAAAGCTGCCTCCTGGGGAACGGAAAACACGCCGTGAACGGATGCTTCATCACACCCGGTCCGGATATGCTCAAGGGAGCCGCGTCCGCCAAGCAAGAGCGTTACGGCACCGATTATTATGGATTTTCCCGCGCCTGTTTCACC
>JAAZEW010000181.1 GCA_012512055.1 Bacillota bacterium
CCTATATGTTCAACAGTTCGTTTAAGTGTCTGCATCATGTCTAGATGGCCTCCTTCCTGACTCTGCCTGCCATCATCAATCCAAAGTCGGCGTCGGAGGCATCAGGCGGCAAGATCCCGGCGAGCCTGCCACGGTACACAATAGCGACCCTGTCGCATATCTTGCGTAGTTCCCCGAGTTCACTGGAAGTCATTATTATGGTCACATTATGCTCTCTATTGAGACGGACCAGAAGATCGAGGACAAGTCTCTTGGCGCCGACGTCAATACCCCGGGTCGGCTCAGAAACAAACAGAATCTCCGGATCAAGCGCAAGCGCCTTGGCTACGCATACCTTCTGCTGGTTGCCGCCGGAAAGACTCCGAACAAGTTGACTAGATCCGAGACATCTTATATCCAGCTTACGTATCATTTCCTCTGCGTAAGCCCTGAGTTCCCCCCGGTTCTCTAACCTCAGTGCAGGCAAGAAATGGGGCCAGGGCCGAAGGAACTTCTGCTGCGCCTGCATTGCAGTGACCCCAATGTTTCGATCAATAGGCTCATCAAGCAGCAGGCCGACGCCGCGCCTATCTTCAGACACAAATGCGAGCCCCTTCAGCAGCACCTGCTCAGGAGAATTCAACGTGATATTATCCCCATTCTTGCTTGCCCTGCCTGCGGCAGAATAGAGGCCCATTATTCCATTGGCGATACCTAGCTTTCCATGGCCGGCCAGTCCCCCGATACCCAGGATCTCGCCGCGCCGGACGGTCAAGGATAAGCCGCGAACCATTTCACCCGGCATATCCACCATGAGGTTATCTATGGTAAGAGCTATGTCTTCGTCACTGGGCTCCTTTTTTCTGGGAGGAAGCTCGACTTTTTCCACTTTCCTTCCTACCATCAACTCAGCGATTCGCTCAACGACTGCTTCGTCCCGATTCAGCTTTGCCACGGTCTCGCCGTCGCGAAGGACTGTGATTCTGTCTGCCACAGCCATGACTTCATCCAGACGGTGTGTGATGAACAAAATGGCGATTCCGTCCGCAGCCAGCCTACGCAATGAGCCTAGAAGGCGGTCAGCCTCTGTTTCAGTCAGGACAGCCGTAGGCTCATCGAACACCAGGATTTTGACTTCCCTTTTGTCAACCTCTCTGGCAATCTCAATGAACTGCATGTATCCCACAGGCAGGCCTGCTACCGGCAGCCATTCGTCAATAGACAGGTCAAGACGGTCTAGAGCGATCCTAGCGTCCCTACGCATAGCCGGAACGTCAAGATAGTCTAGAAATTCAGATTTCAGCAGTCTGCTAAGGGCATTCTTGCGTGTTGTTTCACGGTTCAGTTTAATGTTTTCCGTAATAGTGAATCCCGGCAACAACATGAACTCCTGGTGAACCATGCCGATTCCCGCTTGCATGGCTTCAGCGGGCGACATAAATCCCACTTTTTTTCCGTCAATGAGGACCTCACCGGAAAAGCCGCCTGTGCTATGAATCACAGGCATGCCGAAAAGGATATTCATGAGAGTTGACTTACCCGCCCCATTCTCACCAACAAGAGCGTGGATTTCACCGGGATAAAGGTCAATAGAAACATCGTTTAGGACGACATTGCCAAAGTACTGTTTTGTGATACCCTTCATTTCCAGGACTCGTTGTGTTCGTTCCATGTTCTTGTTCTTCCCTTCTCACAGTACAAGATCCACCGGCAAAACCAGAGGCGAACTCTAACTTTGTTCAGGCCTGCGCTATTCCCGCCGCCTAAAGAGGCGGGGCGCCGGGTGTGGATTACCCGGCACCCCTCTACCTCACATTGTGAATTGCTTATTTCTCGTTAGAATTCGTCTTTCCCGAAAATGACGGAGGCGCTTGTTATGAGATAGAAATTCTCCTTTTCATGCTCGGGAAGCTTGCGGATTCCCATAGAAACGCCGGCCGCAGTTTCTAATCTTTCCTTAACCGCGTTCATATCGTTAAGGTCCATCTTGCCTTCAACTGTGTCACGGGCTATTTCTACACAAGCTTCGACAAGAAGGTAGTTTGTGGGAATTGGCCATGTGGCAAATCGTCCTGCCCCTCCTTTTGCGACAATAGCATCGTTGATCGCCTTTAGGATCCCAGGGATATTGCCTTTCAACTCGTCAGTGATCTCAAGGCCGAGGGCATTCGGGTAACCGTGAGTCGGGCTCGGGCAGCACTGCTCAGGGAAGATCGCGCCGGTGTTCAGCGCTGAAATGATAAGAGGCTCCTGCATACCGCAGTTGGTACTAAACAAAGCGATATCCTTCCCGTGCCTCTCAACTTGCCTAGGAACATCTTCAAGAATGAACTGCTGAGCGCCGGGTATGCCTGACTCGCCCATTGGGTCCGGAGCGGTCACGAAAACAAACTCCAATCCGATCTTGTCACATTCAGCTTTCATGATGTCACGGCGCTTCGCCAGAAGCTCCATGGACATATGTCTTGGGAAGGAATAGTGGAGGAACTTCTTGGCGCCTAGTTGCTTTGAAAGGTTGACAATTGTCACGCCTCGCGCTTCTTGGTCGGTCTCGAATGCAAGGTCTGCAGTGACGGCTACTAGAGGAGGATCCTCATGGGGAACGCCCAGGAGGAAAATGATATCCGGACGCAAATCCCTAACTTGCCTGATAGCGGCAACTGTGCCCGGAACTGCCTGGTTGACTACGATGGCTTTGACGTCTTTATCCGCGGCAAGGCCGGTGATTTGGGCTATCGTGGTCTCCTGCTCCTGCATGAAGTTGTCAGGATAGGTGACGTGCTTTATCATGTCACCATACTTACCCTTCATCTTCTCGGCAGCTCGATACTCGTCCTCACCTTGGGACACTGTTCCTGTTACAAGGCCAATCTTGTACGCAGGAGCTGCAGTCCCGACAACACCTATCGCGCCAATTAGAAACGTCAAAACCAATAAGCAAATAACGAACCTCTTCATTATCCTACTCCCCTTCCTAATCTACTTAATAAGTCATAGATTCTTAAGAAACGCTGTGTTCAGCTCAATTGTGATACCGGATTATCACCCCCAAAGCCATTTTTCAGCCTCTCAGAGTAAATTTACTCCTATAGAGCACTAGGTATCAATAAACATTCGATACTGCTTGTTAATAGTCCTGCTAGAAAGCAACGGATATTTGTGGAACCCTGGAAGCTTCGCGCCTTGGCACCAATTGGGCGTTCTTTTGCAGTGATTATGCAGTGATTAGGACGCCCTCTACAGTGAGCGGAGGACGCCCTAATCGTTACTTAACGATTATCATGGGATGGGGGGTCGTCCCCCCCATCCCCGGCCCCGCATAGATGTTGCCACTAGCGCCGGGTTTGCCTTGCCGGGCACTGCCTGGCCGTGATAATCCCGGCATCTTCGCTGTCTCGAACCAAACCCTTGAGCAACCATGATACGCGCTTGTATACAAGAAACGTGAGAATCGAACTGAGCCCGGCTTTGACAGCATTAAAGGCAAACAGTATAGGGAGCATGGCTACTATTTGCTGTCTGGAGAATCCGTAGATTAAGGGGATTATTGCCAGATTCACAAGAGGCATTACCAGAGTCTGTGCGATAGTGCCTGCTATGAGACCTGCTATAGCACCGCCAAGCGTATGATATCGTCTGTACACAAAGCTTGCAGCCAGCACCAGGCTGCCTGTGCTCAGGAAATGCATCAAGGCTCCGACTGCCCCGTCAAGGCCTGTGATGGCAGCCATCAAGACCGCCATAATGAAAGTCACCATCAATCCCGCGCCCGGCCCAAAAGCGAATCCTGCAATTAACACAGGCACGTCAGCCGTCTCGAAGCGCAAATGCGGAGCTGATGGAAATAGCGGCCAGTTGACAAGGGACAAAAGCACTGCTATAGACGCAAGTACACCTAATGTTACAAGTGTTCTGGTTCTCCTGTTCATAAGTGAAGGCAACCTCCTTTACAGCCTTGGTTGCCCGGGCTCCGGCCTCTTGTCTTACCCGGCATAGCACTCCGGTCTAACTGGCATAGCACTCCGGTCTAACTGGCAAAGCACCCTGGTCTAACTGGCATAGCACCCTGGTCTTACCTGGCGCAGCGCCCCGGCTTTGCCCGGCATAGCGCTCCGGCATACCGCCTGAGCAATGTGTGCTGCCTGAAAGAAACAACAGAGCCCTGGGCACTAGACCTCAGGGCTGCTCTTTCAGAGAGTTTCAAGTCATGGCAAGCACGTTGCGTCAGCTTGCGACCTTCTCCCATCCGGACTTTACCGTCGGTACCGGTTTTACACCGGCTCAACCGCATTTGCGGCTCGTGGACTTGCCTTTCGGCTTCACCACCGGTCGGGAATTGGCTGGAGCCTCCAGCCTCACCCTGCCCCGAAGATCTACTGTCGGCTATTGGTTTTATCTAAATACTACACTATTTGTCAGCAGACTGCAAGATGCCTGCCGGCCTAATCAGAAATTCCGCAAACGCCGTTTCCCCTGGGTATGCGTTTCAACTGGCACTCTGGTTGTAGCCGTCAGGTTAGATGGGAGTCCTACCCATCTATGAAAGAGCATATAAAGCCCCCTTTCCCCCAAATTAAGCGTTTTCTGAAGGATATCCCCTTATATGCTCTTTGTCTTATCCCGAATCACCCCGCTGACTTTTAAGAGAGCCTATCCTGTCCTTGCCATCAGGGTGATGTCGCATGGAGCATATCAAAGCTCCCTTATAGGGTATCCTACTTCAACGTGGCTCAGCAAAAGAGCCATTCAGGGGAGTTTGAAAGCGTCCAGACGGTCGATTGGCTCTCCCTGAGAGCCAGTCAAGCGGATCCGATGGCTTTCGTGTAGTTGAATGGCCCATGCAGGGGAGCCACTCAAGGGGATCTAAGGGCTTCCGCAGGGAGTGTGGCCCACCCAGTGAGCCATCTTAGGGGATCCGATGACTTCGGTGTAGTTGAGTGGCCCATCCAGTGGGCCATTCAAGCAGATTTAATGACTCCCATGCGGTTGCTTGGCCCACCCAGTGAGCCGGTCCGAAGATGGTATGCTGTGGTAATTGATCCCTTGTCACAATCATGTAACTCATTACAGTGTGATGACACCATTTTCCAATATCCAACAGCCAGTTCCAATTGCTCCCTTGCAGCAATAACGTTAGTTGACTACATGTTACGCTCTATGCCTTGCGGAATTCCAGCAAGAAGTGTCAATGTATGAAGACAGTGTCAATGAAAACAGTGCCTTCAGCTACCAGTCTCACCTCTCCACTGACCGTAGCATAAGGAGCTGAATGAGCCCCGCCCGTATTGGGTGGCGTAACAGTGACGGATAGAGTCCCACCAGGCTGCTTAAAGCTGTAGCTCCCCGGTTCTCCGCGCGCGGTTGCATAGGCCAGGGCAACAGCGACACTGCCCGAGGCACAACTTGACTCCCAAACAAACGTATCAGTGGCTTCTACATATACCAGAGGCACTATCTCATCAAATCCCTGGCGGAACATGACCCCGACACATGCCTCATCTTCCAGCCCTAAAGTATCGCACAGCTCCAAGAGAACATCCTCTTCCATACGATAGTCCCTTGCATCCACAACTATGTGTGTGATTCTCTCCAATCTGACCAGTGCCACAACAGTCGGCCGCAGCCTCAGGGAAACCTCTCCCAGCCATGATTCGAGCACATCTTTAGGGCTGAGACACGGCAGGATGCGAATGTTTTTGTCAAGCCCGCCTGCAGTCCATGAGAGAGCTTCCACGAAATAGAACTCGACCTCAGGCACGCCGGGAAACGCACATGATGCCCAATGCGGCAGCTCCTCTTGGTCCAGTTCAGCCTCGACGAGGATAGGCTCATCCAGGCCTTGTACTTGGATAAGTCCTTGCAATAGGTTGGTATTGCCTTTCGTCACTCCCATTGCCGGATGCCTTATTGACGCCAGATAGGCTCCAAGGGATCTGACTGCATTACCGCAGAACTCACCACCCATCATTCGCATGGAGGCTGCGACCGGGCCCTCTGACATAAGCGTAACAAAGCCCACCTGCTCTCCGCCAAGGACAGCAGGGTTCATCAGATCCGCTGCCACCTTTGCATGGATAGACTCGTGGACCGGATCCAGGACAAGTATGGTGATATTACCCGCCGGGTTGAGCTTTGCAAACCTTAGCCTCATCCTAACCACCCTCCCACTATCCTGGCGCTGCAATACAGAAACAAAGCCGGCACATTAGCCAAAGCCAAACCGGTGGACCGGCTGATACAACGGCTGGATGAGCCCGGCATGTTACCTGGACAAGTCTAGCACATTCCTCAGCGACGGTTGGCAGGTTTGACCGCTTGTGCTATTTCGCCTTTTACAACCAACTCAGTGATTGCTTCAATGTCAGGATATAGCCAGCGATCATCTTCAAGAGGAGGCACGACGTCCCTAACCAAGTCGTAGATCTTGCGAGTCAGAGAGGCTAATTTTTCAGGCCCCCTAAACTCTACCGCCTGACAAGCGCACATGAGTTCAATAGCAAGCACACGGGCAACATTCCCCACGACTGCCCTGGCCTTGCGCGCAGCGGTAGTCCCCATACTAACGTGGTCTTCCTGGGATGCGGATACCGGAATAGAGTCTATGCTCGCAGGCGTACAAAGGACCTTATTCTCAGATACTAAGGATGCAGCAGTGTAATGGGGAATCATGAAGCCGCTGTTGATACCGCTGTGCGCAGTGAGAAAAGCCGGAAGCTGCGATAGAGTCGGGTTCAGTAACCGCTCGATTCTCCTCTCGGATACGTTTCCAAGCTCGGCAACGGCGATTGATAGGAAATCCATGGCGAACGCCACAGGCTGGCCATGGAAATTGCCTGCTGATATCACGCTGCCGTCAGGGAAAACCAAGGGATTATCGCTGGCCGAGTTTATCTCAGTATTGATTACTTTGCTTACATATCCCAGGACATCCCTGGTGGCACCATGAACTTGAGGTATACACCTGAGTGAATATGCATCCTGCACTCGCAGCTCGCCCGGAGCACTCACAAGCCGGCTTCCTTGCAGCAACCGGCTAAGGAGCTCTGCACATTCCGTCTGGCCAGGATGAGGTCTGGCTTGGTGAAGACACGCGCGGAAAGCATCGGGAATTCCTCTCAAAGCTTCCATGGATAGGCACGCAACAGCATCAGCAGTCACAGCCATCACTAAGGCGTCGTAGAGTGCAATGGCACCCAAAGCAGTCATGGCTTGTGTGCCGTTTATGAGGCCCAAGCCTTCTTTGGGCATAAGCTTGAGAGATGAAATTCCGGCTCTCCGCAGAGCCTCGTCCGCGTCCATCAGCACACCGCCCATCCTGGCCTTCCCTTTCCCGAGGACGCCAAGGGCCAGGTGCGCGAGGGGAGCAAGATCGCCTGAAGCACCAAGGGAACCTTGCTCAGGGACAATCGGGCAAATATCATGGTTGACCAGAGCCACTAAAGTCTCGATTAGTTCGTATCTAACCCCGGACAGGCCTTTAGCAAGGGAGTTGGCACGCAAAAGAATCATGGCCCTTACCACTTCATCAGGAAAAGGAGCGCCTGTCCCTGACGCATGGCTCATGATAAGGTTCTCCTGCAACTTACAGAGCTCATCACGAGAGATTCTAACGCAGGCAAGATGTCCGAAGCCGGTGTTGACTCCATAGATTACTCTGTCCTGGGTTAAGATAGACTCTACTGCCTGGCAGCTCCTGTCAACCTTCTCCCGCACATCACCGGCAATTCCCACATGTTTATGATAGCGCGCAACCCCTACGACATCCTCATAAGTAAGAGTCCCGCCGTTGATAAGTATTGTTGACACATTAGTCTCCCTTTCTAGGGACTATCCATGCTCTCCGTGGCCAATAATGAGCTTTGGATAATCATTACTGTTTTCTACGACATGAGAATTGGCTAACACACAAATTCGCTGAAAATTCTCAAATCCCTTCCCAAGAATCTTATGTGAGTCAGGCAAAATCCATCCCGGTTCCGCTCTTTTCATATTGTGGAATCATTTGTGGGGTGACAGCCCAAGGCTGGATAGATATCATAGCCGGGAGGGTGACAACACCCTTAATACCATACTTTACCTGGCGGCTTCTGCCGCAGAAGGGGAGATGTTGTTTGTATCATCTGAAGAAGTATCTGGTTACTTTGATACTTGTGGTCACCATGGTTGCATCGATGGCAGTGACGGCTCTGGCTGAAGATGCAAGTGCACAGAGATCCACAAACGGATTGCCGGTTCACCCGTCCTTTAGGGCAGGGCAAAACGGGCAAGTGTACTACACCGGAAACACTTCATCTGAATCAGCAGTCACCACAGGGCCTGTGACCATCGATTGGCAGACTCTGTACGGGATACAGTTGCAAGTAAATCAAGGTTATCACCTGTGGCGGCTTGACCCGGTGGAGGTTGCCCGACTTGAGGGGCAAGACCTTGGCCTGAATCCTTCAACCGACACTTTCACCCTGTTTAGCAAGGTGGAAGTGGGCAAGTATTCAGGAACCGGCGAAGCGAAGGTCCTTGTGCAGCATGGAAGACGGGCGTATGTTGTCCAGCTAATCCAACCCTTCGGTTCCGGAGCACGGATGATTTGGACAATCAATATTGTCCGTGAGATCACAAAGCGTAAAGACGCTGCTCCAATCGCGAAGAAGGCTAAGACCTCCTTCACATACTGGTGACAGAACGGTCCTACAGTGGCAGCTTATGACCTTACGCCCAATTACCCGATTCCGGGCCCGCCTGTTACACAGAATCCGGGCTCAGGAACGGGAGGACGCATCGTCTACTACGTGCGCCCCGGGGACACCCTCTGGGCAATCTCAGTAAGGCAGGGCGTAACCGTCTACAGGCTCACCGAGCTAAACCCTGACATAAATGCGGATGCCCTGTGGGTAGGCCAGGTCATAATCATCCAAAACAACAACCCGTGGGTGTCCACTCCTGTCACCGGCGGCACTACGATCCCTTCGGGACTAGGAACCGGCCACGGAAACAGGACTCATATCGTGGAACCCGGGGACACACTTTGGGCGATTGCAACTCGCTACGGAGTGTCGCTCCAGGCCCTGATGAACGCTAACGGGATCAAGGACGCCAATGTTATCTGGGCCGGCCAGAAGTTGGCCATCCCGCGGTAAGCGGTGTTTTGGCGGGCAAAGCGACGGCATAACCGGCGAAGCGGTGTCTTGACCACAATGTGGCACGCGACATGACGTGCGAATAACGGAATATGCACGGGATCCGTCCTGATCTCAGCGCGGTCCCGCATGAGCAAACAAAAGAGGCCCGACGGCTTGCGAAACAAGCGTCGGGCCTAGTCATTGATTGCCTGGGCATTTGCGCTCAAGCTTGCTTCGCCTCAAGCTTCTGCGCCTTGAGTTTTCGAATGTAGTCGAGGATAGCCAGTCTGAGCGCAGCAGGACACAAAACAGAACAGTGGATCTTCTGATCCGGGAGACCGCCTAGAGCACGGATAACATCCTCTTCGCCAATTTGATAAGCTTCTTCAATGGGCTTACCTTTGGCGAGCTCAGTAGTTATGCTACCGGTTCCGATAGCTGCAGGACATCCGTAAACCTTGAACTTGACGTCATCAATCCGCCTGTCCTTGACTTTAATGTACACCTTTATGCAATCTCCGCACTCGGGATCCCCGATTGTTCCGATTCCGTCCGCATCCTCAATCTCACCGATGTTTTTTGGATCAAAGAAATGCTCAAGGGCTTTCTCATTGTAGAACATGCTTCAGATCATCCTTCTTTCCAACCCTCTGACATGAGTTGCTTGATCATATATGAAGAAGAGATAAACGGCTATTCGGATCCTAAAGATTTGGATCCTAGACTTCAAACGAGAAGCCAACGCTTCCTAGCATGAATTTCTCCCCAAGCAAGCGAGCGATTTCGGCACAAGCGCGAAACCCGGTACAGTGAAGAGGGATCACTTTCTCTACACCAAGTTCAGTGAATACCTCTACGGTACGGTGAATCCGTCTCACACCGGCTTTATCTAAGTGCATACCACCAATTACGGCATACACCGCTCTGGTTTCAGTCAACTCCTGAATATGCTGTATGGTATTGATTGCCCCGACATGGCTGCAGCCCAAAATGATGATAAGGCCCTTAGAAGTCCTGATACCCATTGACCTGTCATCAGGAAGGAGGTCAGTCGCCCAATCCCCATCCCGCCTGATGAGAAACTCTTGTGATATGTCCTCAAAATCATTGGTTCGTGGGATTTCGCCTGACACGACTATGCCGTCTTCCAACCAAACCGGTTCATCATCGAGATGAAGCTTAGTTCCTTGGGCAAGCAGCGCCTCCTTCGTTAGAGGAGACCCCACTTCCCTAACCTCATTATCTTCACTCTTAACGTACTTCTTCTCAAACACTTCCGGATGCGCATACAGGTTAACATGTTTTACCTCATTCAACAGAGAAGGCAGGCCTCCTGTATGGTCGTAGTGTCCATGGCTCAACACTACAAGGTCTATGTCTTTGAGGTTCAGTCCAAGCTCGGTTGAGTTATGAACAAGTAATTCGCCGGACTGTCCGGTGTCAAAGAGTATTCTCCGTCCTCCGGCCTCAACCAGCAGGGACATCCCATGCTCTCCCCAAAGCTTCTGCCTCCGTACCAAGTTGTCAACCAGGACAGTCACCTTAGTCTCAGTAGCGGTGTCATGGCTTGCCATTGCTTTCACCTCCACAGTCAAGGCAGTCTGGTATTCGTCATATGTTCACAACTATTCTAATCCTTGTATGAATAGACATCAACACAGAAGTATAAAAGACATTCTGTTACTGAAGAAGGCATAGAAAGACAGGAGGCCCGGCCACGAGATAATACACGGGCAGGCCTCTTTATCGGCAAAATAGTCCTACATGTCCCGATGCAATCGTCAAGACTGAATTTTCCTGCTACTTACCGTCTGTGATGATGACCGCCTTCACCTGTCCGCTCCGGCCGTGGACGAGCCTCGTTTACAGTCAGGCTTCTTCCCTGGAAATCGACTCCGTTCAATGCGGCAATGGCATCGTCGGCTGCGTCCTCGGCTACCTCCACGAAACCAAAACCTTTGTCGGGAATGACCCGGACACCTGCCGGACTATAGTCTGCGAATAGACTGCGGACATCTTCCTCAGTAGCATGGTAGGGCAGATTCCCTACATATAGACTCTTCAACGTCATTACTGGTGCCTCTCTTTCGTTTCGCTTGATCCTGTTTTCGGTACCTGATCCATTTCCGCCGCTTACCACTCTATGGCAGAGGAACTGGATCTTCTAAGAGTATTCCCAAGACAGTCCAATACTATCAGACACGAAGGAAGCCGCCGTGCAGCTTTGTTGAGCATAAGCCCCATTGTTGGAAACTGAAGGAATATGAATGCCAATAGAGAATGTAATTCCAGTAAGTTAAGCTTTCCATTACTAAGCCTGGGCTAAGAGTGCCTGTGAAACCAAGTATGAGTTCATCAGTTTTCGCTCGTTGTCTGAGGTTTTGGGTGGCCCCGCACGGTACGTACACTTTCTGGAACCGGTGATCACTTATGGTGATTTACTTAGGATGGTGATAGCATTGGTGTCTTTTCTCCACACCGCAGATTGGCAAATTGGGATGAAGGCGAGTCGCGTGGCGGATGTGGCGCCACATGTCCGCAAGGCCCGCATCGACACGGCAAGGCAGCTCATGCGCATGGCTTCCCAACTGCAGGTTGATTTTGTGCTTATTGCAGGCGACCTCTTTGAGAATAACCTCGTGGATAATGAAGCTGCTCACCGCGTGGCTGACGCTCTTTCCGCATGTTCTCCGATACCCGTTTATGTCCTCCCGGGCAATCATGACCCTCTGACCGCTGATTCCATCTATAGCCGTTCCGCATTCACCGATTACCTTCCCCAAAACGTACATATCTTACGGACATCTGAGCCTGTCGTGCCGGTACCGGGGGTAGTGCTCCTGCCTGCCCCGGTTATGTCCAAGGAGTCGTATGATGACCCCACTCAGCAGTTTCAGATACCTGAAGAGATGCAAGGGGATTCCATCGTAATCGGAATAGCCCACGGCTCACTGCGTATACCAGGCAAGTTCCAGGAGAATGATTTTCCCATACCGTTGGATGCCGCGAAAAGACTCGACCTTGATTACCTCGCGTTAGGGCACTGGCACTCTTTCTATGTGCATAATGACATGAGGACCGTATATCCGGGGACCCATGAACCGACAGGCTTCGATGACCAAAGCAGTGCAGCTCTGGCCCATGTTACAATCCGTGCCCCAGGATCATTGCCGGACATCGAAAGAGTCGACACAGGCGCTCTCTCTTGGCAGACTCTTGAGCTTGGCGTGGACGGCGGCCCGGACCACGTAGTCAGCAGCATAAAACACGAAGTAAGCAAGGTGCAGGACCCGTCCGCAACCCTGCTTCGCGTGGTGCTCAAAGGCCATGCCCAGTCTGACGATTTGAAGTGGCTGGAGGATCTTGAGGTCTGGCTCAGAGCATGTTTGCTGTACGTTGAAATGGACAAAACTCGCTTTGTCACACGTCCTGTCGGGCGAAGGCTGCAGAAGCTTGCAGCCGGTAATCCGTTCTTGCAGTCAATAATATCTGATCTGGCAGACATCGCTTGCGCTCTGGGACACCCAATAGAGGATTTGCCTGAAGACCTGATAAGCGCCAGAGGTTCAGGTTCGTCAGCAATAGATGATGCACTCCAAGATAGCCTCGACCGGTGGGAGATTGAAGCTGAGGATGTAGAGGAAGCCCTCAGAACACTGGCCTCCATAGCTGAGGAGGTGATGTCATGATTCTGCACTCACTTTCTCTTTCCGGGCTGCGCTGCTTTAGAAACCCTATAGAACTCAGGGACTTCAGTAAAGGCATAAATATCATCCATGGACCGAACGAGTCCGGGAAATCGACTCTCATCATGGGGTTGGCATTGGCATTCTTGAATCGCCATGATATGACCGGTGATGCCATAGAGGTGTTCCGTCCTTGGGGGACTTCTCTCAGCCCGGTTATTCGTGCTGAATTTGCCAGTGGGGGCAAGCTGTATTGCTTGGAAAAAGGCTTCCTGGACAATGCAAAGAGCGTTCTCTCTGAATGGGACGGCCGCTCCTACCAACGTCTTGACGAGGGGAAAAAATCTGATGATAAGGTTCGCGGGATGATGCAGGCAGAGTTTTCAGCAAGGGGGTTGTCCAAGAACACACAATGGGGCCTTGCACACCTCCTTTGGATGCCGCAAGGCGCAGATCGTTTCAGCAACCTGTCTCTTGCCGAGCCGGGCATACAGGACTATTTCCGCAAAGCGATGGGGGCTACACTCTTTAGCAAGAAAGACGACAAGTTATTGGATTCAATTAGCAAGAAATATGCGGACCTCTTCACTCCGAAAACAGGAAGTCTAAAGGCGAATTCAGATGTGAATATTGCCGAGCAGAGAGTTAAGGCTACTGAGGATCGACTGGACAGTGTTGTCCGTGACTTGGAAGCAATGCGCGAGGCAGAAGCTGACCTTAAGTTGCAGAACTCCCGCCTCGCCCAGCTCGAAGCTGACTCTGCTAAGCTAAAGCAGGAAAGAAAGAGCCTGGCAACACAAATTGACCGTATCCGGGAACTCGAATCCCAGCGCAATACAATGAAGGCTGAGTTGAAAACTACTGTCCAAGCGTGGGAGACAGTAAAGAACGAATGTCGGCAAGTTGAGGAACTCAAGAAAGGCATAGCTAATGCAGAAGCAAAGATTGTGCTGAATGAAAAAGCCCTGGAACCGCTGAAAGCTGACCTTGACAAGGCATCCAAGGAGCTCGCTTCCTGTCGTGGTGCTGAGAAGGATCTGGAAAAGGACATTAAGAAGACCAACCAGGAATTTCAGAATGCCAGTGAGCTGCAACAAGCCAAGACCCGTCTTGAGTCCATGGCAAGCCTAACAGCACAGATCAAGTCAGCCCACGAACTGACGACAAAAATCGGGGATCTCGAGAAAGAACTAAGCAAACAACCTTGTCCCGGTGTTGCAGATGTGAAATCGGCTGAGACTTCAAAGTCCCGCATAGACGCAAGAGAGGCTGAGGCGCGCGCGCAAGGCCTCACAATAGATGTTACAGCCTACAAAGACTTGGAAATAGCCGCAAGCACGTCTGATGAAGAGAAGACTTACGCAATCCGCCCCGGCGAACCCTTGTCCCTGATATCTGCTGACAGGATGGCCCTGGACATCCGTGGCCTCGGACGAATTGAGATCAGGTCAGGCTCTGCTGATGTGAAGCAACTCCTTCGGCAGATTGCGGAGGCAAAAGAAGCGCTCAAAGAAATCCTTGACAGGTATGGGGTAGCCACTCTATCTGAGCTTAAGGAGCGATACGACTGGAGCCTTAAACAGAACTCGCACCTAAACACCTTGCGGGAGAATCTCAAAACCACCTTGGGCTCAGGGAATACTCTGAGGCTTCTCGAATCCCGGCTCAAGAAGGAAGAAGAAGCTCTACAAGAACAGTGCCGAAAGCTTGGTATAGCCCAAGAAGAACTGGCTAAGGCAGAAGCGCCTGACGTTGACATCCTGAAAAGCGGTCTCGACAGCCTGAATACGCAACGAGTTGAATTGGACAAAGAAATATCTGAGCTGGATAAGCTTGAACGAAACCTCTCCAAACAAGTCACCAAACTGAATCAGGAAACCGGTATGCTCAGGGCTTCGAATGAGGCCTCCTCAGGTGAGCTCAAGAGGCGCCTTGAACCTTATGGCGATGACGAAGACAGACTGAAATCGGTTTTGGCAGACAAAGAGAAAGAGAAAACCCAAAAGGAGAACGAGTTGGCGCGCCTGGAAAAGCTGATCCCGACAAACGCTGCTGAACTGGAGCGGGATGCCGCTAAACTCGACCGGGAAATAAAGAAACTTGACGCGGTGACGATACCGGAGGTTCGTGAGAAGAGGGCTGTCCTCAGAGGGAAATTGGACGATGCCGGTAATCGTGGATTGTACACTGAGGCAGTCCAGTGTGAAGAAGCTCTGGAAATTGCCAGAAGAGAATACGGACTGGCCTTTAAGAAAGCAAAAGCAATAAGACTTCTCCACCACCTGGGTCATGCTCGGAAGAAGCAGTTGCTTGATGCTCTGACTGAACCCATCCGGGACGAGGCGACCAGGATATTTCGGCAAGTCACGGATTCCCCCGGGCGGTCCATCGAACTCGAATCCAACCTGTCGCTTGCAGGTATTCGGGTTGGTGAGGAAGACTCTGAGACCATTGGCGCTCCGGGAGAATTCTCCATAGGCACGCAAGAACAACTCATGATGTCCGTCAGATTAGCGCTGGGACGCCTACTCGGGCAAGTAGAACGGCAGCTCGTAGTGCTGGACGATCCTCTTGTGAACACTGATTCTGTCAGGCTGCAACGGATCCTGCGCCTACTCGAGACTGCGTCAGAGACGCTGCAGATCGTGATCCTTACCTGTCACATAGACAGGTACCAAGGCATCACAGGCAAGAGATTCGACATCCGGGAGGTGGCGCTTTAGCCAAGAACCGTCTGCGGAATCTTCCGTTCTTCCAAAACCTTTACAAAATGCTAACTTGATCCACACAAGTTCTTGACAATCTTTTCGTTAATATATAACAGTGTGACTAAAACGAGGAGACTAACCGCGCACATCTTCGCCGGTAGATTTGCGCACGATTAAGCCCACGCTGATTAGGGGTGTTGCATTTTGGAAGAAGGAGGGATCCCTCAGGATGTCATCGCCGAAACGTCCGACTTTTCTGTGGTTACGCAGGATAATGACGGCATTTGTGCTGTCAATCATGACAGCATTTCCCATTGTAGCAGTGTTTCCGGCTTCCGCGTCGGCAAGCGGCATGAAGTCAGGGCCACAAGTAGTGGAAGTGAGCCTTGAGGAATGTCGCAGTTTGGCGCTGGAACACAGTGCAAGCGTGCTTCTGGCCGAAAACGCCGTGCTCGACGCCAGGCTGGCATTGGAACAAACAGAAGCTACAAGCCTCACAAAACCGTCCCCTACATCACTTTACCAATCTCGGATGAGCCTTGAGTCCGCCAGGAAGAACTTAGAGATAACTAAGCAGGACGTAGTCCTTGGCACTGATCAGTTGTACTACTCGCTCCTTAGAGCAGAACACCTGGTATCCATCTCCGGACAGGCCCTTGACCTTTCCGAAAGGCAATTTGAGATAGCTTTGGCTAAGGAAAGCGTCGGTATGGCCACAAAGCTGGACATCATGAGAGCCGAAAATCAGACTGCTTCAGCCCGCAACAGCTTGGCAAGTGCCCTTCTCAGCAAGGACCTTGCAACGGTCTCACTGAATCAGGCTATCGGATTCGCCCCGGAGACAATTCTCTCTCTGCGCGATGAGTTCTTCTATGAGAAGACAGAAGACCTGGGTCTTGACGCCTCAATAGAGTTCGCGCTTGCCAAACGGGTTGAGATTTCTCAAGCGCAATCAGCAGTGGAAATCGCTGATATGAATGTGAAACTGGCGGACAACAGTTTTACGCCGAGACTTACATATGAACGCGCCAGACTCGCAGCCGAAGATGCCAGGATCAAGTTGAAAGAGCAGCAAAACAAGATAGCTCTCGCAGTCCGCCAGGCTTATGTAGCGCTAAAGCAAGCAGAAGCCAAGGTGGAGCTTACCGAATCCAAAGTCAACGAAGCACGGGAGAATCTTCGCATAACCCAGCTTCTATTTGAAGCAGACATGGCTACGAACGTGGAAGTCCTGTCTGCGCAAAACCAGTATACTCAGAGTCAGATAGATTCGGTTCAGGCCATATACGACTATAACATGACAAGATCGCAGTTTAAGCGCGCTATAGGTGATACGGCCGGCCTTACCGGAGGTGTCCCTACGCCATGAGGAAACCACACGTTGCGAGCAAGAATCACATTATGAGCAAATCGGAAATTACGAATAGGTCACAATTCATGAGTAGATCACAAATGATGTGCAGATCGCAGGTCATGACACTCATCAGAGCCCTGGTCCTTTTAGGCATGCTTATCCTGGCCTTCCCATGGCAACATGCGCTCGAAGCATTCAACGGCATTGAAATTCCCACACTGACCCTTGCCGACGCTCTTGACCTCGCTGCTTTCCAAAACCCTGAGATTGCAGCCACCAAACAAGCATTGGAACTCACAAGTTCCAGACTAAGAGAAAGCCGGGGAAACACGAAGCCGAAGATCTCCCTCCAAGGGTCAGGCCATGGGACTTTGACCACCTTGCCTACAGCGACTTATACGTTGGCGGGTGGTTCATCTCTGACAGTCACCGTGAGTCAGTCTCTGCCAGGTGTCATGCGGGAACCGTTCAGCGTCGGGCTTTCGCCTGTGGAGCTCAGTGAGATCAGCTTACAGGAAGCAGAACTTGACCTCGCCAAAACCAGGCAGAAAGTTGTGCTGGATACAATCGCGGCATACCTCAACGTGCTCAAAGCGCAGCAGTTGAAAAACCTAAGTGATGGCGCTCATGAGAAAGCTGCCCGCCTTCTCGGCGAGGTAGAGAGAAAGTTAGCCTTAGGTGTGGCCACTCAACTAGATCTTTTGAAAGCACAAAATCAGCTCGATCAAGCCGCATTCAGTGTACAGAGAGCCGAAGATGATTCGCGCAGTGCAATGCGTTCTTTAGCCATCATGTTAGGGTTGCCTCCTGAAACTCAATTCCAGATCACTGATTCCTTTGATGTGTCAGGAGTATTTCGGATGGAACACGATGAATACGAACTTGAGGAACTCATAGCAATAGCCTTAGAAAACCGTATTGAAATGAAGCAAGCCGATTTGTCGTATCTAAAGGTGGAAGCCTCACTGGAAACCACAAAGAGGTCTATGAAGCCTTCTGTAAACCTTTTCGCAAACTATTCACATCAAGACACGACTTCCTTTTCCGCGTCCGCCTCCCTCGACCTTGCATCAGGTGATGCCGCTTGGAAGGCCTCATTAGATAACCAGACGCCAACTGAGAAGACTCCTGACAAAGGATTATCACCGAAATCCACGTCCACCGTGGGCATTAACGTATCGTTTGCCCTCTGGGACGGAGGAACGGCAAAGGAGAAACTCACGCAGGCAGAGATGAGCCTCAAAATGCAGGAAGCTTCCAGAGAGCGTCAAAAACAAGCGATAGTAGAAGATGTATATGCAGCCTCGACTGTTTTGAAGCAAGCCCGCATCAGACTGCAGCTCGCTGGGCAAGCGGTTCTTGAGGCGGAAGAATCCTTCCGCATAACAGAAGCCCGGTTTGCAAAAGGCGCAGGCGTGGCAACTGAGGTTATCGACGCTGCCCAGTCCCTGGCTTCTTCGGAGTCCGGGGTAGTTGAAGCCTCATTCGATTACTATCTGGCCCAAGCGCGCCTCGGAAAGGCCATTGGCCTGCTTGGCACTGAGGGGTGGAAGAAATGAAAGGCAAAGGCACGGTAAATACCAAGCGCAAAACGGGACGGTGGCGCACACCTCTTGTCATCCTTGTCCTGTGCGCGGTATCGGTGGCGGGATATGCGTGGTACAGGAATAACACAGAACGCCGAAAAACCGTGGCATCAGGTGACCTGTACCAGCTTGTTCCCGTGCGAAACGGCGCCATCACGCTGAAGATTACGTCTTCCGGTACAGTAAAGCCAGGGGCAGTATACCAGATTACGCCTAAGCTTAGCTCGACAATAACCCATGTCTTTGTGAAGATGGGGGACGTTGTAACAAAGGGGCAACTGCTGGTTGCTCTTGACAAACAAGACGTATTGGAACGCCTTCAAGAAGCCGGAGATAACCTTGCCATTGCCGAAGCTAAACTCCAAGAGGTAGAGAATCAAGCCGGCCTCGCGCCGACCCAGGCCAAGCTTCAGGTAGAGCAGGCAAAAGTCAGCCTTCTGAACGCAGAAGCCAAGTTGGCTCAGCTTAAGGAGGGAGCGAAGTCTCAAGACATAGACCAGGCTAAGATACAAGTCAGACAAGCGCAGCTTAACTGTGATAATGCAGAAAACGAATATAATCGGTATAAAACCCTATTTGAGCAAGGAGCGGTAACCCGCCAGCAACTGGAAAGCGCGGAAAGCAAATTCCTGACCTCAGTTGAGTCTCTTAAAGCTGCAGAGCAGAAGCTGGACCTTCTGCTGGCAGACCCTGACCCGGTGGAGCTGGCTGCGGCTGAAGCGTCAGTAGCCCAGGCAAGGACAAATCTGAAAGTAGCAGAGGCAAATGAAAAATCCACCAATATCGAACAGCAGCTCCTCACAGCCCGGGCACAGGTGGCTCAAGCGAGAAACTCCGTCAGCTCAGCAGAACGCAACGTGAGTCTTGCCAACGTCGTATCGCCTATAGACGGAACGATAACCGAAGTCTCCGCTCAACCGGGACAGACGGCAGGGCAGTCCAACGCCCTTGCGGTCGTCACAGATCTGAAACACCTGAACATTTTGGCAAACGTTGATGAAACAGATGTCCATAGCATCAAAGCAGGACAGGTGGCAGATGTTATGGTGGAGTCCATTCCGGGAACGGTGTTCAGAGGCGTTGTTGAAAGTGTCGCTGAACAGGGCAAAGTAATCAGCGGCGTAGTGTACTTTGAAGTGACGGTCAAAGTCACCGATGACAGTGGGGCCTTGAAATCAGGCATGACCGCAGATGTGGATATTATCGTCGATGAACGATCCAATGTGCTCGTCATTCCCAACGCAGCGCTGGAAAGCTTCAGGGGCCTCGTCATGGCTCGCGTCCTTGACGAAAACAAGGAACCTTCCTTCAAACGGGTACAACTTGGAATATCTGACGGGACGTTCACAGAAGTCATTTCCGGGCTTGAAGCAGGTGAAATGGTGGCAATACCCAGTTCCGGCACAGGCACGGCAGGCACTGTCCCTGCCCGCATCCGAGAAGGAGAGCGAAACCCAATGATGCAATTCATGCCCGGCGGAGCGATGCAACGTACGATTGGGTCAGGCAGAAGCGGGTTCTCAGGTGGAAGATAGACTTGGAAAGCAGCATCTCGGCGGGGTGACTTAAACATGATCGAAGTGGATGGCTTAACGAAAATCTACAGAATCGGCGACATTGAGATTCCTGCCCTACGAGGAGTGTCTCTCTATATTGACAAAGGTGAATTTGTTGCTGTCATGGGCCCCTCAGGCTCAGGCAAGACCACCCTCATGAACGTGCTGGGTTGCCTTGACCAACCAACTGAAGGCTCATACTCCCTGGACGGTATTGTAGTCAGCGAAATGGGCGATAGAGCGCTTGCCCGCATACGAAATCAACTGGTTGGGTTTGTCTTTCAGACTTTCAACCTGTTGCCGAGGCTTAATGCCATTGCCAATGTGGAGTTGCCGTTAATATACAGAGGTGTGCCGAGGCGCCACAGAAGGTCTATTGCTGCAAGTGCGCTGGAAGCAGTAGGGCTCGGAGAAAGGCTCATGCATAAACCTCAGGAGCTTTCAGGAGGCCAGCAACAGCGAGTCGCCATAGCAAGGAGTCTCGTCACACACCCTAAGATTATCCTTGCAGACGAGCCTACCGGTAATCTTGACACGAAAGCCGGCAGAGAAATAATGGCTATTTTTCAGGCATTGAATGACAGTGGAATTACTGTGGTCATAGTCACCCATAACGCTGATATTGCCAATTACTCCAAGAGAATTGTCAGATTCCTGGACGGACTCATTGTATCGGACGAGGCTATATCCGTCAGGACAATAGCAGACAGAGACGAATCACTGGACAGCCTAATCGCAGGTCTCCGAGAAGAGGTCTCCGGAGAGGTGAAAGCAGGATGAGTTTACTGGAATGCGTCAGCGTGGCACTGATAAGCGTTAGAACCAATAAGATGCGGTCCGGCCTCACTATGTTGGGTGTAATCATAGGAGTTGCTGCAGTTGTCATCATGGTGGCAATCGGAGAAGGCGCCAATCTCCAGGTTTCATCGCAGATTCAGAGGCTCGGTTCTAACCTTCTCGTTGTTACGCCCGGCAGAATGAGAGAACCCGGTGTGCGAACCATGGGCGCATTCGGAAGCATGGATGTTCTCACCCTGGACGATGTAGAAGCCATCCGCGATGAATGTCCCTCTGTTCTCGCAGTCGCTCCGGAAATCTCAAGCCGTGTACAAGTGAAGTACGGGACAGGCAGCATGCAAACCCAGCTTGTCGCTACGACACCTGAGTATCTGTCAGTAAGGGCGTTCAACGTTAGCGCAGGCGCGTTTTTCGCCAATGTGGATGTGCACTCCGCAAGCAAAGTAGCCGTTGTAGGCCAGGGTATTGTAGATGAACTTTCGCCCGAGGAAAGCCTGATAGGAAAAGAAATCAGAATCGGTGAGACTCGTCTTTCGGTCATAGGCATCATGGAAACGAAAGGCCAAAGCGCGATGATGAACATAGATGATACCGTCTATGTTCCGATAACAACTGCCCAAAAGCGCATCCTGGGAACGAAGTACGTGCGGACAATATACGCCCAGGCACGAAATGCAAAATCCATGAGCTTGGCAAATGATGAAATAGTATCAGTCTTGACTACCCGATTAGGCAAGGCTGAAGCCTTCTCCGTAAGCAACCAAGCTGATGTATTAGAGGCAGCTCAAGATGTCACTCGCGTATTCACCGTGCTCCTTGCCGGAATTGCCGGTGTCTCGCTTCTCGTCGGCGGGATCGGGGTTATGAACATAATGCTTGTGTCTGTAACCGAACGAACAAGGGAGAACGGACTGCGAAAATCTGTAGGCGCACGGATCATCGATATTCTACTGCAATTTCTTATCGAATCCATTGTCCTAAGTGTCTTAGGAGGGGCGATAGGAATCATCGTAGGAATTGCCGGTTCGAAAATCGCAGCCCGGGTTGCGGGATGGCCCAGCGCCATCTCTGCGGTCTCGGTGCTTATTCCTTTTGCCTTTGCCGTGGCCGTCGGGCTCTTTTTCGGTATATACCCAGCGAGCAGGGCGGCAAGGTTAAATCCTGTGGAGGCCTTGCGGTATGAGTGAGAAGATGGTCTAAGGGCGTATCAGACATAGTAATCTGCAGTCTGGACTTTGCTCGAGATTCTATTCGCTGTCCACATTTCAGGCATAGAAGGTCGGGAGCACGGTGAACCAACCCAACTATCTTACAGAGCTCGGGAAGGCATATTGTGGAAACTCCCTGGAGCTTATCGAGATGCTGCCAGACTCATCGGTGCAGCTAGCAATAACCTCTCCTCCTTTTGC
>JAAZEW010000386.1 GCA_012512055.1 Bacillota bacterium
AAGCTATTTGCGCTGTAGCTCCTTTTTCATGTATGGCAGCCCCTAAATCTGGAAAAAAGCGCCTCTCCCATAGTGACAAAGTGACCCCGCCCAGTTGGATAGCTGCCAAAAGGGTGTTTTGAATTACCTATGGACGAAAATAGGCACCCTTAATATACCCTATCAATATCTTATAGATTGTTTCGCCCAAGGCTGCGTTTACGCAGCCTGTACAAGGCTACGGAATTTATCCTTTTGTTTAGTCTTTATCCTGCCTAAAGCCATTGCAAGCATTATTAAGAGGGCCAGCGAGCATCGAAGTTCCATTTTCTTAAGGCCCCGGATAAAATGCTCTTCAAACCCGTAGACCCGATCTATCCTGCTATTTACCCGTTCCACTGAAGTACGTTTATCATAGAGCTTTTTCCACTTGGCGCTTGATCTTGCAACCGGGGTGAATACTCTTTTATCTTCCTTTAGAGGGATCCTTACTCCTCTCTTTAAAGGACAGGAATCCTTGCCTTGACATTCTGTGCCGTAGTATTTGGCAGGGCAAAGGTATCTCAGAGTCTCCCTATCTTTTTCGAAGCCTCCCGGAACCATCTCACGCCTTTTAAAATCCTTGGCCGAGTAACAGTAAACAGTCCCTTCATAATCGTAAACTACGTTCTCCCTGCCACTAACTAACTTCGTTTCCTCTCCGTCTTTCCATAAGTTCCGGATGCCGATTATCGGTTTAATCTCATGATCGTCCCAAAGCTTAACCGATAGCTTAGTATCGTCATAGCCTTTATCGCCTGCGAAATAAAGGCATCTACCAATGATTACAGGCACCCTATACTCCATTTCATCCACGAGAACGTGCCCTTCCCTCACTTCGCTCCTTGACGCTTTTGTAACGCTAAAGGCCACAGGTAGCTCGTATTTGGCATCCACAATAAGATGCAGTTTATATCCAAACCAGGTCTTGACCTTTTTCCATACGCTACCATCTTTGTTTTTGCCTTTGTATTCTTTCACTCCAATATCTGCGTCAATATCCCTTCTGCCATCATATGACCTTTCATCCTCATCACGTCTCCGCCTCGCGTAACTTTCAATCGCTTTACCATCTATAGCAAGCACTTCGCCAAGGTCTGGAAGCTCTTCGCATAGCATCTTTACAAGGTTATCAAACATCTTGTTAACCTCTCTTTGGTGTTTCATGAGGTTCTTTAGAAACCTTGTGTACGCTGGTGATGAGGGAACCCCCTTAACACCCAGCATAATATCAAAGCCACAAACCTGGCGAAGCTGACCGTTTCTCATTAATTCTCTACGCAGACTCTCGGTAGAGTCGTGTTGAAAGACAACACCTGCTATTATCGAATTCCATATGGCCCTGACAGGGTAGTCATTCCTGCCTTTACCTCGATGTTTCTCTAGTGCTGCCATTAACTCTTCATCGGGCATGTGATCTAAAACGAGCTTCAATCGTTCCAAATCACCTAATTCTTCAATTTCATCCCATTTGAATAACTGCTTTTGTGGTATAATTGCCATGAAGGTAACCCCCTGGTATCTTTGTTGTTTGGGTCACTTACAACATTCGACACCTTGGGCCGGTTGCCTTCATTTTCTTACCCCAAAACAGGCTTTTCCCATGGGGGAAACTGTTTTTTGTCCGCCTTTTAAACCTACATTACTATGGCCTTTCGTTACAGCGA
>JAAZEW010000018.1 GCA_012512055.1 Bacillota bacterium
GTTAAGCATTACCTGGCAGGCGAGATGCTGGATAGAATCAGGGCTATTGTTGACCCGGAGAAAATCGACTATATGTTAGTCAACCACGTAGAGATGGATCACTCCGGGAGTGTCCCGAGGGTTATGGAAGTTGCTCCGCACGCAAAAATCATCACCACACCAAAGGGAAAACAAGGCTTAGAAATGCACTACAAACAGGACTGGGAGTATGTAATCGTCAAAACCGGTGATGAGCTGAAAATCGGTTCTCGCACCCTGAAATTCGTGCAGACTCCTATGGTACACTGGCCGGACAACATGGTAACCTACATCGCAGAGGATGGATTGCTCCTCTCTAATGATGCCTTTGGCCAGCATATTGCCAGCACAGAACGGTTTGTCGACGAACTGGGCTGGGATATCGCGAGAGAGGAGGCTGCCTCCTATTATGCCAATATCGTTTTCCCTTATGGGGATCAGGTCAACAAAGCCCTGGATGTTGTGGAAACTCTTCCCCTCGAAATGATCGCTCCCAGTCATGGGCTGATTTGGCGGTCCTATCTTCCTGAACTGCTCAAGGAATACCGTAAATGGGCCGGCAATGAAACCGACCGCAAGGCTCTCGTAGTCTATGACACCATGTGGGGCTCCACCAGGAAAATGGCCTTGGCTCTCCAGGATGGGCTTGAGGCGTGCGGTGTCCCTGTTACAGTGAAATCCTTACAGACGAACCATATTTCGCAGATCGTCCCCCATCTCTTGACATCAAAACTAGTGCTGGTAGGGTGTCCCACCATCAACAATGGGATGCTCCCGACAATGGCTGCTTTTCTTACCTATATTAAGGGGCTACGACCCAAAAAGCGAGTAGGTTTTGCATTTGGCTCGTATGGATGGGGAGGCCAGGGAGCTCGGGAAGTTGCTTCTGTTCTCAAGGATATGGGCTGGGAAATGCCTGAGGAGACAGTGAACTTACAGTATGTACCCGGGAAAGAAGATCTGGCCGATCTAAAGGAGACTGGAAGCAGGTTAGCCAAGGCTATCTGATAGGAGAGATGGAAACATGGATCTTATGTCAAAGAGGAGGAAAGGAGGAACGGCATGGATATATATGAATGCACAATTTGTGGCTATGAATACGACCCCGGAGAGGGGGATCCTGAAAACGACATCGAGCCAGGAACACCTTTCGAAGAGCTGCCTGATGACTGGGTTTGTCCGGTCTGTGGAGCAGGCAAGGATGCATTTGAGAAGGTCAGCTAGAACTAGCCCCGCAAGGTAGACGTGAGGTTTAAGGAACGTGTCGCCCGGGAAGTAAAGGCCTGGAATCAGATATGACGAAGGCGCCCTCATGAAGAGCGCCTCTTTTTATTTTATTCAGTCGTCTTCTTCGTGCCCATTCCACATGATTACGGATTGAATGAACTCGAACGATATTTTATGATACATCTCATCCTTCTGAATACATAGAATCAGCTCACGAGCTCGTGGATTTGGCGCCATCATAGCCAGCTCTGCATATTCGCCTATAGCGTGAACTTCGCCTTCAATTGCCATGGCAACCCCTCTGGCGAAGTTCTCAGACGGAGTAAAAGGCGGCTGCGGGCAAGGCGGCTGCGGTTCACCGGGACATCCAGGCGGCA
>JAAZEW010000182.1 GCA_012512055.1 Bacillota bacterium
CTGCAACCTTGGGGTTTCTCGTGATAGTAGCCCTCCTAAAGCGTTACCCGGGAATGAGCATTGTAGAAGCGAGTGAAAAAGCGGGCGGGCCTGTACTTGGCGTCATTGCCTCGCTAGGGTATTTCGCTTTCTTCTTCTCAACTACAGTTCTCCTAATCCGGGAATTCTCAGAGACAGTCAGCACTGCCTTGCTTCCGCGCACCCCGCTCTCGGTGATTATGGGAGTTTTCATCATCGCAACCCTTGTTGCCGCATACATGGGGCTTGAAGCAATAACCAGAGCCGCATTGGCGGGCATGCCTCTTATTATCGGCACACTTATCCTGCTTAATATCTTGTTGCTGCCTCAAAGCAACCTGGACACCATATTCCCCCTATTCGGGCCGGGCATCGGGAAAATAGCCTATAACGGGGTGATCCACTCGGGAATTGCAGGTGAGATTATGTTTCTTTGTATCATTGCAGGACAACTTGGCGAGAAACACAAAGTGCAGAGAATCGGACTCATAAGTCTTGCAGTATCGGCTGTTCTCATGATTATGTCGACACTTAACTACTCCGCAGTATTCCCTTACCCCTTGAGCGTGCACATTGCATATCCGGGGTATGAGGCCTCAACTTTGATATACATGGGACGATTCCTCCAGCGTATTGAAGTGGCCTTCGTTTTTCTTTGGGTCATCAGCGCGTGCATTCATCTGGCACTTAGCGGGTACACAACAGCAGTCATCATCCAAGACATTCTGAAGCTCTCCTCCTATAAACCCCTTTTGCCGGCTTTGGCAATCCTCGGATTCACTCTGGCGTTGGTACCTTCTGACGTGCCTCAGGCAACATATGTTGATTTCATGATAGTGAAAACCTATGGTGGATTGGTGCTATTCGTCGTGCCTCTGATCTTGCTTCTAATCTCTCGGTTAAGAGGAGGCCAAAACATTAATAGGGGGCGAGTAGGCTCTTGAGCAACACGAGGGCCATGATAATCACCGCGCTTATCATAGCATGCGCATTGATGACAGGAGGGTGTTGGGGCAGAACCGAAGTGGATGAATTGGCATTGGTAATGGCAATCGGCCTGGATGAGGGGGAAAATAACACTGTGTACGTGACATTTCAGATTGCCGTCCCGAGAGCTGTAGCCAGCGGAGGCGCAGAGGGAGGAGGGCCCAGCGCAGGCGGAGGAAGCACCGGTGCAAGCCTCATTACCACCATGCGGGGTAGATCTATCCTGGGCCTCGTTGATGTGGCGAATACATACGTAGACCGACGCCTGTCATTTGTGCATAGCAAATTACTCATCGTCGGCGAAGGCCTTGCCCGGAGAGGTCTGGCACCTTACGTGTCAGAGCTGGTGAGATTTCATGAGATCAGAAGGACTATGTTTCTCGTAGTAGCTAAAGGCACTGCACGGGAATTCCTTACTGAGAACAAACCCGTTCTCGAGCAAAATCCTGCAAAGAACTTAGAACTGCTTACCCTTGCCGGCAGAAAAGCAGGGCTCATACCTACGTCACAGATTAACAGGTTTCTAGTGGAAATGCAGTCCCTGGCTGAAGAACCCTTGGTGATCCTTGCCGGCATTAACAAGGAACAACAGCCAGGTGAGCAACAAAGCGAAGGCGAAGAGAAAATGGAAGGAAGTGACGGCGATAGCACATCACGATTACAGATACCTTTAGATACGTCAGATATCAACTACATTGCAGGAGAATCTCCGTCAGTAGGCGGAAATCCTGTTGAGCTCTTGGGTGCAGCAGTCTTTCGAGGGGACAAGATGGTAGGAGAAATTACAGGAGAGGAAGTAAGATACGCCCTTTACATCAGGGGGACCTTCAAACAGGGTATTACTGTGGTTCGAGATCCTGATATGGATAATAGGTTCATCGCCGCAGACTTACGACTCGCCCGGCCCACGCAGGTTCGCGTAGTGAAAGACGGAGACTCATTCAAAATCAAGGTTAACGTTACACTCGAAGGAGGCCTTGTAGGGAGCCAGGTAGACAGAGACTATACGAACCCGAAGACCTTTGAGACTATTGAAAAACAGTTGGCTCGCGAAATAGAAAGGGGCTGTGAAGATATTATCAAAAGAGCCCAAACTGAATTCTCATCTGATATTTTCGCGTTCGGAAACAAAGCCAGACACCTGGCTATGACATGGCAGGAATGGGAGGATCAAAAGTGGAAGGACAAGTTTCCTGATGCAGACGCCAATGTGACGGTGAGAGTGGAGTTACGCAGGACAGGCCTGCTTTTTGGGTCACCGCATCCTTCGGACGACTAGACATATCCGACGTGCAGGGAGGAATAAAATGAGACCTGGCGCAATCTTGATACTGATGACAGCCCCGACACTGGTAGCCATTTATACAGGGAGCTTCGGCCTCCGGCTTGCAAAATCCGGGAACACCCGAGGGGCTATAGGCGTGTTCATTCTGGCGGCAGCCTGTGTTATAGCCCCTCTTGCCCTCTTGATACTCAGAGGATAGTCCCAGCGTCTTATCGCGCGCGCAAACGTTCCAGTTCATCGAAGAGCTTATCATTAAGCACTCGAATATAGGTGCCTTTCATTCCTAAGGACCGGGACTCGATCACACCTGCGCTCTCAAACTTGCGGAGCGCGTTGACAATGACGGATCTGGTTATGCCGACCTTATCTGCAATCTTGCTAGCCACGAGCAAGCCTTCTTCTCCATTGAGTTCTCTGAAGATATGTTCAACAGCTTCCTGCTCAGAGAAGGATAGCGTATCAAGGGCCATCTGGACGGAAGCTTGTTTCCTTGCTTCTTCTTCGACCTTATCCGCTTTTGAGCGCAGGACTTCCATTCCAATGATTGTAGCGGCAAACTCCGCAAGAATCAGTTCATCCTCTTCGAATTCCGGCTCGAACCTGGCCATCACAAGCGTAGCCAGTCTGTCTCCACCTGCATAGACCGGGACTACCGTTATGAGAGCTTCTCCAAATGGACACCGGCTGTCGTCGTCAAGGAAGCATTTCCCTTTGTCCTGCCGGAGATTGTCTGATGCTTCGATTATCCTTAGAAGCCAATCCATACACTCCTTAGGAAAAGCTTCCCCGTTACCCACGAGACGGGCGACTACATCACATTCGAAGTTCTCCATCGTCGCGAATCCCAGTAACTTGCCTCTGCGACTCACCACATAGACATTTGCTCCGACTTCATCAGACAGTACCTCCGCGAATTCTTTGAGGCTCAATTTGTGATCTGTAGACTCCTGCAAAAACCTACTGATTCTCCGCGATTTCTCCAATAGTTCCTTCATGAATATTACCTCCTTTAGCTGCCCCAGGGCTTTGCCCTCCTCTTTACGCTTCAGGCTCACAGTCTCCTTTCCGGGCTTGTCCGACCCAAAGGGTCAAGCAGTCCGGATCTCAGCATGGCACCATGGCCCATGCTCCCGACTTCCCCGAGCCTGGCTATGACAACCCAACCCCGGGCGTGCAATCACAAGATAAACCTGCTCAGATCCTTGTTGCCGACAATATCCAGAAGCTTCTCCCGAACGTATTCTCTGTCAATTGCCACTTTCTTTGAGGTGAGATCCGGAGCATCGAAAGATACATCCTCAAGAAGACGCTCCATTACAGTGTGTAATCGCCTGGCGCCGATATTCTCAGTCTCTTCATTTACCTCACTTGCAATGGATGCGATTTCATCTATGGCCTCAGGCGTAAATACCAGTTCAATGCCTTCTGTAGAAAGGAGCGCAATGTACTGTTTAATCAAGGCATTCTCAGGTTCAGAGAGAATACGCTTGAAATCCTCTTTGGTGAGACTGTCCAGTTCAACGCGAATCGGAAATCTCCCCTGAAGTTCCGGAATGAGGTCTGAAGGCTTTGACACGTGAAAAGCGCCTGCAGCAATGAACAACACATGGTCAGTCTTGACAGGGCCGTACTTAGTTGTAACCGTGCAACCTTCAACGATGGGTAGAATGTCCCGTTGCACCCCTTCCCGAGAGACATCAGGGCCCATACCCCTTTCTTTGCCTGCTATCTTATCCAACTCGTCGATAAAAACGATTCCCGTTTGTTCGACACGGGTAATTGCTTCTTGTTCCACTTCTGCCATATCAATAAGCCTTTGCGCTTCTTCCTGGGCTATGATCTTCCTGGCTTCTCTTACCGGAACCCGCCTTCGCCTGGTCTTTCCGGGTAAAGCCCCTCCGAAGAGATCTTGCATATTAATGCCCATCTCCTCCACCCCGGCGCCGCTAAAAACCTCGAGCATAGGAGGGGTTTTATCCTCTACGGACACCTCAATGATCGCATCCTCCAGTTCTCCTGCAACAAGCCTGGCTCTTACCTTCTCACGTGTGCGCTCCGCTTCCTCCAGTCTCCGCTCAAAGCCATCGTCATCCCGTTGAACACCGAATCCCCCCATAAGCACGGCAAAGGGGTTCTTCCCCGATTCCCTGGAAGGCAAAGGAGCCAGAATATCCAAAAGCCTCTCATCAACAACGGCTTCTGCCCTATGGTAGACCCGTGCCATTTTCTCAGACTTTACCATTCGAATGGCGTTTTCCACCAACTCCCTGATAATGGAATCTACATCCCTACCCACGTACCCTACTTCAGTGAACTTCGTGGCCTCGACTTTCGTAAATGGCGCATTAACCAACCTGGCCAGCCTGCGGGCAATTTCAGTCTTACCTACCCCGGTAGGGCCTATCATCAGGATATTCTTGGGGATCACTTCATCGCGGAGAGACCCTTTAAGGTTCAGCCTGCGGTACCTGTTGCGAAGAGCGATTGCCACAGACCTCTTGGCCCGATCCTGTCCGACGATGAATTTATCGAGTTCCGCCACAATGGCCCGGGGGGTCAGCTCTTCGAGCCACTCCACGTGTAAGCCCCCTTTCATATTTCCTCACACACGATCTCCTCATTTGTATATATGCAAATGGAAGACGCAATTCTCAGTGCTTCCGTGGCAACTTCACCACAGTTGAGATCTGTATGGCGAATCAGCGCCTTTGCTGCTGCCAGGGCCATAGGCCCGCCTGAACCGACTGCAGCGATGCCGTCATCAGGCTCGATAAGGTCTCCGTTGCCTGAAATTATCAGTAAGCCGGACTTATCTCCGACAACCAAAAGAGCTTCAAGCCTTCTCAAGGCACGATCCAAACGCCACTCCTTTACCAACTCCACCGAGGCTCTCTGCAAGTTTCCATGGTACTCATCAAGCTTACCTTCGAATCGTTCAAACAGCGCAAAAGCGTCAGCCGCAGTCCCGGCAAAGCCTGCCACGACCTTTCCTTCGTGGAGCCTTCTGACTTTTCTTGCCTTATGCTTCATGACGGTGTTGCCCATGGTAACCTGCCCATCTCCGGCAATAGCCACATGTTCACCGCGCCTTACCGCAACTATCGTTGTCGCATGGAGCTCATGCCTCACCACGGCCTACCTCCTAACCACGCTGTATTATGCCCGCGGGTGGGCCTTGTCGTAGACTATACGAAGCCTCTTTCTGGTCATATGCGTGTAGAGCTGAGTCGTAGAGACACTGGCGTGCCCAAGCAGTTCCTGTACAGCCCGGAGATCCGCCCCATGATCCAGGAGATGAGTGGCAAACGAATGTCTCAAAGCATGAGGACTGATCTCTTTGTCAACCGACGCCTCATCTATGTACTTATCTACCATGATTTGAACAGCGCGCCTGGAAAGCCTTGTTCCGTTGCAGTTCAAGAAAAGGGCGCGAGATTCTTGCCCTTTTAACGCAAGATTGGGCCGTCCACTTTCTAAGTACTCCACGAGCGCTTCTACAGCCTTTGCCCCTATTGGTACTATTCTCTCTTTAGATCCCTTTCCGTATGCCCTGACATAACCGGTAGAGAGGTCAATACTGTCAAGGTTGAGCCCAACCAGCTCCCCGACACGAAGCCCTGCAGCATAAAGAGTTTCCAAGATCGCTCTGTCACGGAGTCCGAGAGGCGTATCTCCGGAAGGACACTCCAATAAGGACACGACCTCATCCTCACGAAGAAAGGGCGGCAGTCTGCGCCCCTCTTTCGGAGTCCTAACACCTTTTGCAGGATTTTGGGAAACAATCCCTTGTTTGCACAGATAAGAAAAAAACGCCCTGACAGCCGCAAGTCTCCTGGCAATCGTCGGCTTGGAGTAATTCGCTTTTTGAAGATGCGCCAGGTACGCCCTGATCTCACGATAAGTAATGTTCGCTAAGCCCGGGCCCTCATTGTCCTTATGGACATCTTCGACAAAATCTATGAATGTTCGAATATCATGGGCGTACGCGTTTATGGTATTAGATGAGTGCCCCTTTTCAACCGAAAGATACCCAAGAAAACCGTCAACCTCGCCAATCAAAACAAACACAGCTCCCTTACGGAGGACACAACATTACGCCACCTACGTGGACTCCTTCATTTCAGAATTGTATCACAATCATAATTTTTGTTCAAGTCTGCAACCCAGGGTTTTCTCGAAGTGCTGTGCGATTTCCACAGATAATGCCGCAATTGCAAGCCTATCGGCTTTCCTATGTCGTTTTTTATCGGATTTTGGCAGAATCCCGAAATTGGCGTTCATAGGTTGAAAAATTCCAGGCTGTAAGGTGGATACATAGTGGCAAAGAGCACCTATGACTGTCTCTCTCGGAAACGGGAGAGGAGACAAACCGAGGACAAGCCTTGCTGCATTTATCCCGGCAACCAGTCCGGATGCCGCAGATTCCAAGTACCCCTCAACTCCTGTGATTTGCCCTGCAAAGAGCAGGCCTTCATCGTGTCGACACTGTAGTGTAGGAAGAAGGATTCGAGGCGAGTTAATGAACGTGTTTCTGTGCATCACCCCGTATCTGGCAAACTCCGCCCTTTCCAAACCGGGGATCATGCGGAAGACCCGACGCTGTTCATTCCATGTGAGCCGGGTTTGAAAACCTACCAGGTTTAGCAGAGAACGCCCGATATTCTCAGGCCTTAATTGCACTACCGCATAAGGACGCTCTCCGGTACGTGGATCTCTCAGCCCAACCGGCCTCAGAGGGCCGTAAGCGAGAGACTCCCGTCCGCGTTTTGCAAGAGTCTCTACAGGCATACAAGCCTCAAAAACCCTCATGTCTTCGAATTCACGTAACGGCGCTGTCTCTGCAGAGACCAAAGCATCATAGAAACGGTTGTATTCGTCTTCCGTCATGGGACAGTTGAGATAGTCGTCGCCTCCCCGTCCGTACCGCGAACCCCAGAATATGCGAGACATGTCCAGGGACTCCAGGGTCACGATGGGAGCTACGGCATCATAAAAGTATAGATTGTCTTCACCTGTCAACTGCGCGATAGGCCCGGCAAGGCCCGGGGAAGTCAGTGGGCCGCCGGCTATAATACAAGGCCTGTGCCGGGGGATCTCGGCAACTTCCTCCCTGACCAAACGGATACTCGGAGATCTTTCGATATATAAGCCGACAAGCCGTGAGAATCTGTCCCTTTCTACTGCCAGGGCTGACCCTGCAGGAATCCTGGCTGCTTCCGCGCATCTCATGATGAGGGAGCCGTAAATCCGGAGCTCCTCTTTGAGAACGCCGGATGCATTCCGAAAGCTGTCAGACCCCAGTGAATTGGAGCATACCAGCTCCGCCAAGCCGGACGTAGTATGAGCAGGCGTCATCACGTGAGGCCTCATTTCTACAAGCTGAACCCGGATGCCCCTCCGAGCTATCTGCCATGCAGCCTCACTCCCTGCAATCCCTCCGCCTACAACTACAACGCCACTGTCGTTCGCCAATTTAGCAACACCTGCAATCCTGAATTTTAAGAGCGCCCTAGGGCACCTCTTGTCTGTAATCACACCCTTCCCTGACACATGCAAGATAACCCTTTTTGCCGCCGCGCCTCACAAGAAACGCCCCGCATTTTGGGCACGACTTCTTAACCGGGACATACCACGTGGTAAACTTGCACTCAGGATACCCACTGCATCCATAGAATCTCCTGCCCTTTTTGGTCTTTCGCTCAACTATTTCACGTCCGCACAGGATACAATTAACACCGGTTGAGCGGATGATTTTCTTTGTGAACTTACATTCAGGATAGCCTTGGCACCCAAGGAACGTGCCGAATCTGCCGTGTTTCACTACGAGGTTACGGCCACATTCCGGGCAAAGTTCATCAGTGACTTTCTCCGGGATCTTCACCCTTCCGACATGTTCCTCTGCCGTGTCCACTGTTTTCTTAAATGGCGGGTAGAATTCGTCTATGACATCCACCCACTCAAGTTTGCCCTCAGCAATCCGGTCTAGCCTGGCTTCCATGTTAGCCGTAAACGCTACGTCAACAACATTCGGATATACCTGGTTCAGGACATCTACTACCACAAACCCGAGCTGGGTCGGGTGAAATCTCTTATCTTCAAGGACTACGTAATCCCGCTTGAGGATGGTTTCAATTATCGGCGCATATGTGCTGGGCCTTCCTATACCGTTTTCTTCAAGAGCCTTCACAAGTGTAGCCTCGCTATAACGAGCCGGCGGCTCAGTAAAATGCTGTTTATCCTCAAGCCGTGAAAGAAGCAGCCTGTCTCCCTCAGAAAGCTCAGGGAGGATTGAGTCATCCTCTTCAGCGTTATCCGTCCCTTCCTGATATAATACGGTGAACCCCGGGAACTTCACTCGAGAACCGGTTGCCCGGAAGAGGTAGTTATTGGCCTTGATGTCTACACGAACAGTATCTAGGACCGCTGCTTCCATCTGGCTTGCCACAAATCGGTCCCAAATAAGCGTGTATAGTCTCAACTGGTCCCGGGACAAGCGCTTCTTCAGGTCACAAGGCCTGCGCGTAACCAGGGTAGGCCTGATAGCCTCATGCGCATCCTGACTTGCAGCCTTCTTCTTGTACCGTCTGGGCCTGTCAGGGACATAGTCCTTCCCATATGCGTCCTTAATGAAAGACCTGGCTGAGACTTCAGCTTCAGCCGCGACTCGGACTGAGTCAGTTCGAATATAAGTTATGAGGCCTGCGGTGCCCTCAGCTCCAATTTCCAGGCCTTCATACAACTGTTGAGCGATTTGCATAGTCTTGCGGGCTCCGAATCCCAGCTTTCTTGAGGCTTCCTGCTGGAGCGTGCTTGTGGTGAAAGGAGGCTGAGGATTGCGTTTTCGTTCCTTTTCAAGCACTGTGACAACTTCATATTTCGCCCCCTCCAGATCTTTGAGGACCGCGCGAGCCTCATCAGCGGTGCCTATGTTTATCTTCTTTCCTGCTTTCCGGAGGAGTTTGGCGGAGAACTCCTGGCAGTTGCCACAGGTCTTCAAGAACGCAGTAATTGACCAATACTCCTTAGGAACGAAAGCCTCAATTTCCCTCTCTCTGTCGCATATCAGCCTCACGGCAACTGACTGAACTCTGCCTGCAGACAATCCTCTACGGACCTTCTTCCATAAAAACGGGCTAAGGGTGTATCCGACAAGCCTGTCGAGTATTCTCCGCGCCTGTTGAGCATGGACTCTATCCATATGAATAGGCCTCGGGTTGGCGACTGCATTCTTTACCGCCTTCTGAGTAATCTCGTGAAACTCAATGCGGCAAGCAGCACCGGAATCAAGATCCAGGGCTTTTGAGAGGTGCCAGGATATTGCTTCCCCCTCACGGTCAGGGTCAGTTGCAAGCAACACTTGGCCGGATTTTTTAACCGCCCCCTTAAGCTCCTGGATAGTATCGCTCTTGCCTCGAATGGTGATGTAGTGAGGCTCATAGTTGTTTTCCACGTCTACCCCAAGCTTGCTCTTGGGTAAATCCCTTACATGGCCCATGGAAGCTTTCACCTGGTATTTGCCGCCCAGCAGTCTCTCGATTGTCTTGGCTTTGGCAGGTGATTCCACGATAATAAGACCTTTTGACATTGTTACACTCTCCTAATGTGCGGCATCCCTCATAAGCCTGTTGTTCATCGTGCATTTATCATAGCCGGTACTCATTCTCTCCATATGTTTAAGTTCTCACATAGCCGCCGCTAACCCTTGTTGCCATGCCTTTCAATTCCAGGGAGACAAGGGTTGTGGTAACTCGTGACGGCAAGAACCCTGTCGCGATTACTATATCATCAGTAGACATAGGTGAAAAGCCCAGTTGCTCAAGGACCCTCTTTTCATGGGAAGAGAGCCGCACCTCTTTGGAATTATCCGGGGGATCATGCTCTCTTGTTGCCGGTATCCCGAGTTCTTCAAGGATGTCGCCGATTCCTTCTACAAGTCTGGCGCCTTGCCTAATAAGATTATGAGTTCCCCGGGAAAGAGGGTTCCCGATTTCTCCCGGAACCGCAAAAACCTCTCTCCCTTGCTCCAAGGCGAAATCCGCGGTAATAAGCGCGCCGCTGGTCTCTCCTGCTTGCACTATGACAACCCCAAGAGCCAAGCCGCTGATGACCCGGTTACGCCTGGGAAAGTTCTGTGGGAAAGGACATGCGCCAAAAGGGAACTCACTTACGACTGCCCCGTTTTCCGCTATCTTCTTTGCAAGCTCCTTGTTCTCAGGGGGATACATGACATCAATACCGCTTCCCAAGACTGCAATGGTTCGCCCACCTCCTGCCAGCGCTCCTTCATGCGCAGCAGAATCGATGCCTCTGGCCATCCCCGACACTACAGTGAGCCCTTCTTTCACTGCATTCTTCGCCATTTGCCCGGCTACTCTTCTTCCGTAGTGACTGGGTCTTCTGGAACCCACAATCGCAATTGAAAATGCATCAGACGGAAGGACTTCTCCCAAAACGTAGATAGCAGGAGGCGGATACACCATATTCAGTAAGGCAGCAGGATACGAACGATCATCCTGAACGGCTATCTTCACCCCGAGTTTCTCGGCTTTTTGAAGTTCGCGCATAAGCGCCTTTCCGTCACGGAGCGTCCGGATGCGTCCTGCAGTCTCTGTGCCAATCCCCTTCACCTGGCGCAACTCTTCTTCCTTAGCCCTTATTATGGCGCACGCTGACCCAAATCTCCGCATAAGATCCGCAAACCTCCGGCCTCCGACTGTGACTACAGTATTAAGGGCAATAACGCATTCTCTCTCTTCCATGTGACACACTCCGCTCGGTCACCATAGCAGATAGGCTTCTAAGTATGAGTTCATAGTTTTCGCTCATTTTCCGAGGTCTTGGGTTGCCCCACACGGCACGTACATTTTCCGGAGCCGGCGATTCTGATGGCGATCTACTTAGACGCCGAAAACCGGCATTCTATATCCGACAGCTTCTGCTACATGGTGCACATGTATTCCCTGGCTTCCTTCAAGATCTGCAATAGTCCGCGCGACTTTCAAAGTCCTGGCGTATGACCGGACTGACAGCCCAAGCTTACGCATGGCACGGTAAAGGTAAGTCCTGGCATCTTTTGCCGGTTGGCAGTGGGTTTCGATATCAACAGGGCTCATCTCAGCATTGCAGCGGATTGGGGTGCCTGCGAACCGCCTGATTTGTGAATTCCGTGCCTTGATGACTCTCCTTTGAACATCTCGTGATGTCTCCCTGTCTTCCACTGCGTAAAGCTTATGGACCTCAACTTGTCCCAGCTCAATATGGAGATCTATTCTATCGAGGAGCGGTCCTGAAAGCCTGCCAAGATAGCGTCTCACCGCTCCGGGTGAACATGTGCAGGATGTCTTCCCGCGAGGGTCTGATCTCCTAAAACACAAGCATGGGTTCATAGCCGCCAGTAGTGTAAATTGACTGGGGAATGCGGCTGCGCCCCCAACTCTCACCACAGTTGCGAATCCATCTTCCATAGGCTGTCTGAGCGCCTCCAACACGTGGCTGCCAAATTCAGGAAGCTCGTCAAGGAAGAGGACTCCGCGGTGGGCCAGGGAAATCTCACCCGGTTTCGGAAGACGGCCCCCTCCAATGAGGCCTGCAGGAGAAATCGTGTGATGAGGGCTTCGAAAAGGGCGCTTTGACATTATGCTGCTGCCTGCGGGAAGCAGCCCCAGAGCGCTGTATACCCTGGTCACTTCAAGCGCCTCGTCCCGGGACAGCGGAGGGAGGATCGTCGGAAACCGTCTCGCCAGCATAGTCTTGCCTGAACCCGGAGGCCCTACCATCAGGACATTGTGGCCTCCTGCCGCAGCTATTTCCAGTACACGTTTGGCATGTTCCTGACCGGCTACATCAGCCAGATCTACATCGTCCGAATTGGCCGAAGACAACTCGACCCGTGTCTTCCTTGCTCTTTCTATACGCTCTACGCCGTTTACATGTCTTGTCACTTCTCTGAGCGTTCCCGCTCCGTAGATGTTCAGCCCGTCAACTAATGCAGCTTCTCCCACATTAGCTTCAGCAACTATCATGTCTCGAAACCCCTGTTCTTTTGTGGCAAGGGCAATTGACAGCACACCGGGCGTTCCTCTAACGCGCCCGTCCAAAGACAACTCACCTGTGAATACTGAGTGTTGAGCGCGCCTCTTGTTAACCTCCCCGATAGCGGACAAAATGCCGACAGCTATGGGCAAATCAAAACCTGCGCCTTCCTTGCGTATCATTGCAGGAGCAAGGTTCACGGTTATCCTTCGGAGCGGGAATTCGTAACCGGAATTCCTAAGAGCCGCCCTAACCCTCTCCCTGGCCTCACGAATAGCGGCATCAGGCAACCCCACTATCTCAAAGGAAGGCAGCCCCGATGATACGTCAACTTCTACGTAGACTATGTAGCCGTCGACACCGAGCACAGCGCCACCGGGGACTTTTGCCAGCAATAACTTCACCTCCACCCATTGAATGCTCCTCTTACATGCTCAATTCGCACCTCTCCCCCGGGCAATATGTCAATAGCCAACACATCAAACCTCACGCAAACCGCGAACGCTCCGTATCTTCGAAGATACTCACGTGCCACTTTCATTATCTTCCTTTGCTTGCCCTTGGTAATCTGCTCTACAGCCCGTCCAAATTGCCAGCTTCTCCTAGCTTTGACTTCAACAAATACGATAGTATCGCCGTCCTTGGCAACAAGATCGATTTCACCGAACCTGGTGCGGAAGTTTCTTGAGACAATAGAGAATCCCAATGCCTCTAGGTGTTCTCTGGCGATATCCTCTCCACGGAGGCCTATCTCCCTGCGTGAGTGAAGCACCTTGTGCACCCCCTTCACCCAATACTTCTTTGGGGTTCTTTGATTCTCCTTCCATATATTGGGTTAGCGCATTCGGGTGGGATTCGAAAAGTCACATATCGAGATCAAGGGTAAGGTTTGCATGTTTTGAAAGTAGTCTCCGTATGAAAGATTTCCTGTGGATTGGCGAAGGGCCATACGCGAGAAGGGCTTCAACGTGTTTCATTGTGCAATATCCCTTATTGGCGAGAATACCGTAGTCAGGGAATTCTTCATGCCACAGCCTGCACATTCTGTCCCTGGTAACTTTGGCAACAATGGACGCACAAGAGATGCTGTGGGATATTGCATCTCCGTGGATAAGTTTTGTCTGTGGAATTGAAACCGGGATTATCTCCGCATCGACCAGAAGATGGTCAGCCTCGATATCCAAATCCTCTACAGCAAGTCTCATAGCGAGCCTTGTAGCCTGCTTAATATTGATCCTATCTATCGTCGCCTCGTCCGCAATTCCGATGCCCCATGCCAATGCGGTATTTGTAATAACTTCATATAAGACTTCCCGCCTACTTGCTGACAAAGCCTTCGAATCACGGACACCGTCAATGAATGTCCCTTGCGGCAAGATTACTGCGGCTGCTACCACTGAACCTACCAGAGAACCTCTGCCGGCCTCGTCCACCCCTGCTACGCTGTGAAAACCTTCCCGCCACAGTCTTCTCTCATGAACCAGCTTGCGATTACCGGAAATATCCCGGCTGTCTGGGGCGCTATTCATCAGGACTCAGCTTCCCGCAGGCCGGCTGCAGCAATATCCAGGGTTACCCTCCCAAGGATCCCTTTTCTGAATTCTGATAATACTATTACCGCTGCCCTGGAAACATCTATTGTGCCGCCTGCCCCCAGACAGCCCCGGTTCTCACCTATTGATCGCAGAATCGCGTGGCCGTCCCAGCCTTGGATATCTCCTAATTTGTAGCGCGCGGTAAGAGTATGGAAGGCTCTGTCTCGGAGCGTTTCCAGAAGGCCTTCTGCCACCTGCACCTCATCGTAACTCTCTTCTGTGAGGGCGCCGGTGGCGGCAAGCTTAAAGAGGTCAGAAGGATCGTCCATTTTCGGCGACAAAACACCGGGCATGTCCAAGAGCTCTATGGCTCGTCCCACTCTTATCCACTGCTTACCCATGGTAATTCCTGGCTTTGCCCCTGTCTTTGCAGATCTTCTCCCGGCTATCCGATTTATCAATGAGGACTTTCCCACGTTAGGGATACCGATAACCATGGCTCTGACCGGTCGTGGCTTGCGCCGGCGGCCTCGAAGCTTCAGCATAATCTCTGAAGCTAAGCGTGAAATGCCGGACACGACATCTTCGACACCTTCACCTGTTTCCGAATTCACCGCGTAACAGGCAAGCCCGTCAGCTCTTAGAACCTTAAGCCAGGCCTCAGTCTCTTTAGGATCAGCCAAGTCTCGTTTTGCCAGTACCACAACTCGAGGCCTCATCTCAGTTATGCCCCTGATGTCAGGATTCCTGCTTGTCCTCGGAATCCTGGCGTCAAGCACCTCAATAACCAAGTCAATTCCGGATAGGTGCCGTCTTATCGTTTGCTTGGCTTTCGCCATATGACCGGGAAACCACGGATACTTCATGGGTTCACGAGACGCGCCTCAGGGTTCCTGACAAGGCCTATTCTACGCGGCGGCCACCAGATAACACTCGCTTTCCCCACAATATTGGCCATAGGCACGAAACCAACGTCAGGGTATCTGGAATCATCACTGTTGTTCCGGTTATCGCCCAGCACAAAGTAGTGGCCGTCCGGCACGACCTTGGGCCCGAAGTAACCGTACGTAAGGTCCAGAGTGTAACCTTCATCCAGGGTCATCCCGTTGATAATAACAAATCCGTCCCGGACTTCCACTTCATCGCCGGGAATGCCGATAACCCTCTTAATGAACCTGCGTTTTGGGTTTGCAGGATATCTAAAAACCACAACGTCTCCGTACTCAGGCTTCTTGAACCTGTACACAACCTTATTGACAAGGAGTCTCTCACGATTATGAAGGCTCGGCTCCATGCTGCTCCCCTCAACTACAAAGGACTGGGCGATGAAAGTAATTATAAAAGCAGCAGCCACAATGGCAACAGCAAAGGCTTGGAGATACTCGATGATCTCCGCCTTCATTTCAGCGGACAGAATGGGCCTTGCCCCTGCTTCAGCCATGACTTCTTGCTCAATAGGGTCGATGCCCGATGCCAGGCATGTCTCAGAGCAGCCATTTGCGTCTTTGACTTCACAGTGCTCTGCATCATCGTTTCCGGACTTCGAATCCTCGCATTTCACACCAGGCTCATCTGGGATCACTTGGAATTTCACCTTCTCCTTGCTTCTTTTACCCTGGCGCGCTTGCCTACACGTTCTCTCAGGTAATAGAGCTTCGCCCGCCGTACTCTGCCGTGGCGCACAACCTCCATCTTCGCTATCCTGGGGGAGTGAAGCGGGAAGGTCCTCTCCACGCCTATACCTGCTGACACCTTTCTGACGGTAAATGTCTCCCGGGTACCGCTGCCCCTACGCGAAAGCACGATCCCCTCAAAAACCTGGACCCTTTCCCTTCCGCCTTCAACTACTTTTACGTGCACCTTAACTGAATCCCCGGGTCCGAAATCAGGGATGTCATGGCGCAACTGCTCCTGTTCAATAATGTCAATCATATTCATTTCCAGGATCCTCCCTCGTTAAGTCGGCCGATTGCTCTCTCTTAACGTCATCAAGCAATCTAAGGTCTTCACTACTCAGAGAAGCCCGCTCAAGTAAGTCAGGCCGCTTCTCCAATGTCCTGGCCAGTGCTTGTTTTCTTCTCCAAAGCCTGACCTTCTCATGATCCCCTGAGACCAGAACGTGCGGCACAGCCATCCCTCTGAACTCTCTGGGACGCGTATACTGTGGATAATCCAAGACATCACTTGTAAACGATTCGCCGGCAAGCGCGTCCTCACTTAAGACTCCCGGCACGAATCTGGTTACCGCATCCACGAGGACCATGGCAGGCAGCTCCCCGCCGGTGAGCACATAGTCTCCAATGGATATCTCATCAGTCACTAATGCGAGTCTTACGCGTTCATCTATACCTTCATAGCGACCACAGATGATTATCATATGGCCTTCTTTAGCGAGGCGCCTAACCATTTGTTGATCAAGGGTCTTCCCCTGAGGCGTCATCAAAATAATCCTGGCAGGCCCTCTTTTCGCTTCCTGTAGGACATGCTCTGCCGCGGCAAATATCGGCTCCGGTTTCATAATCATGCCTACTCCGCCGCCGAAAGGGTAATCATCAGTCAGCTTGTGCTTATCCACCGCGAAGTCTCTTATGTTGTGGACGTTTATCTCCACAAGCCCTCTCTCACGGGCCTTCCCCACAATACTCCCGGAAAGTGTCGCCTCAAACATCTCAGGGAAAATCGTGAGTATATCAATCCTCAATTCACACACCTACTCGAGGCCTGGGATAAGATTCACGATCATGGTGCCCAGATCAAGGTTAATTTCCTTCACTATCTCCTGCACCGCAGGTATTAATATCCTCTCTTGCCCGCCTGGCTTACCTTGCCCCGGGGCAACCTCATAGATGTCGTGTGCCACCCCGTTGATAACCTGCGCTATCTTGCCTAGATACCTTCCTTCAGTCGTTACAACTTCTAAGCCCTCAATCTGAAAAGCGTAGTATTTACCTTCAGGAAGTTCGACAAGTTCCGGTCTGGTAACTTCAAGCAGTGCCCCGCGAAGGAGCTTAGCGTCATCTATGCACCGGAAGCCGGCAAACTTTACAACAAGGAACTCCTTGTGGCGCCTTACGCTTTCGATCTCCAAGACCCTGGCTACGCCTTTCTTGGTTGCCCGCAACTTTCGGCCGGCCGAGAACTGCTCGAAAGAATCAGTAAAGGACAGAACCCTTACTTCACCGCGGTTACCTTGGAAGGTAGTCACCCTCCCCACTGCAATGAAATCTCCCGGCATCTCACTCCCCCGACGCTGTTCCACTAAACAATCTCTACTGTAGCTCTCTTTCCATGCCGCGCAGAACATGCCCGAACCAGGGTTCTTATGGCTTTAGCCGTCCTGCCTGATTTTCCGATGAGCTTGCCTTTCTCATCAGGATTACATGAGACTTCGTAAACAGTGACTCCTTCTTCATCAGTGGTATCCACTACTCGGATTTCCTCAGGATTATCAACGAGATTCTTTGCGATATATTCCACTAGTTCCTTCATCTGACGTCAACTCCCCCGGAAGCTTCCGTTGTCTGATCTATTACTCCTGCCCTGACAAGAACTGATCTTGCGGATTCTGTGGGAAGCGCGCCCCTATTCAACCATTCTTCGGTCTTTTCCCGGTCAACCTCAATAGTTGCCGGCTTCGTCCTGGGATTATAGTGTCCCAGGATCTCAATAAACCGCCCGTTTCTAGGAGAGCGGGAATCAGCCACAACAACCCTGTACGAGGGTTGCCCCTTGGCTCCGGTTCTTGCAAGTCTTATTCTAGGCGCCAATGTCGTCACCTCCTGTTTCCTACCATTCATCCTGTTATGAATACTAACCTAACATGTCATTGCATGAAAGGAATTATTCCTTTTCGCATGGCGCGACGTTGGGCTTTGCTTCCCCCGCCGAATTGCTTAAGGAATCCCTTAACCTGGTTAAACTGGCGCAGCAGTACATTAACATCCTGCACTTTAACTCCGCTGCCCCTTGCGATTCTCCTCCGCCGGCTCCCATCAATAACTTCGGGGTTCCGTCGTTCCTCAGGCGTCATGGAATTTATGATGGCACCCACTTGCCTGAGACGTTGCTCATCAACCTTCATGTCGCCTGCACCTTTGATGCGGCTCATGCCCGGAATCATTCGGAGGATTTCATCCAGCGGACCAATTTTCTGCATCTCTTCCAATTGGTCTTGAAAATCCTCCAGAGTAAAATCAGCAGTCTTCAACTTCTCCGTAAGCTGGACTGCCTTCGCCTGATCATAAGTGGCTTCTGCCTTTTCAATCAGACTGAGGATGTCCCCCATGCCGAGTATGCGCGAGGACATGCGATCCGGATGGAAAGGTTCCAACGCGTCAATTCTTTCGCCGACTCCGATAAACTTTATGGGTTTGCCTGTCACCGCTCTCGTGGATAAAGCAGCGCCTCCTCTGGCGTCCCCATCGAGTTTGGTCAAGATCACCCCGGAAAGCTCCAATCGCTCGTCAAATGCAGACGCTACATTAACAGCGTCCTGGCCGGTCATAGCGTCTACTACGAGGAGAATTTCCTCCGGCGAAATCGCCTTCTGCATACCGCCGAGCTCAGCCATGAGTTCGTCATCTATGTGCAGCCTGCCCTGGGTATCCACAAGCACTACATCACAACCTAAGAACTTCCCCCGTTCGACACCGAGAGACGCTACCCGGACCGCGTCGTCGCCTTCGTGAGTGGAAAAGACCTGGACACCGATCTTTTCACCGAGAACCTGAAGCTGCTTTATGGCTGCAGGCCGCCACGTATCGGCTGCAACCAATAGAGGCTTCCTGCCTTGCTTCTTAAGAAGATACCCGAGCTTCGCAGCAGTCGTCGTTTTCCCTGAGCCCTGCAGGCCTACCATCATAATGACGGTAGGAGGCTTTGGCGCATACCGGATCTTACTCTCACGCCCACCCATAAGCTGAGTAAGCTCAGAGTTGACAATCTTGATTACTTGTTGGCCCGGGGTGAGGCTCGCTGCCACCTCGCTGCCTACAGCTCGCTCCCTGACTTTGGCAACAAAATCCCGGACCACTTTGAAGTTCACATCAGCTTCCAGCAAAGCTATGCGAATCTCCCGTAGGGCCTCGTCCACATCCGCTTCACTTAACTTGCCTTTCCCTCGCAGCTTTCGGAAGGTTTCCTGAAGCCTTGCAGTCAGGTTTTCGAACATGAGGCCCACCCCCCTTTACTCACGCAAGTAGTATACACTCAGGGACTGGGAGCGTCAACTCAATCCAACTATCTCTGTACCCACATCAACTTTACTCAATCCAACTATCTCAGCCTGACTATCTCACTTAAGTATGAGTTCATTAGTCTTCGCCGGTTTTCCGATTGGCTTGGGTAGCCCCACAAGGTACGTACATTTTCCGGGGCCGGCAATTACTTATGGCGATCTACCTATGTATCTTGATTGTAAAAGATCGCGTCAGCAAACTCCTTTGGATCAAAATCCCTGAGATCTTCAGTCCCTTCGCCAATCCCGATGAGTTTCACAGGAATCCCCAGGCTGTTCCTAATTGCCAGGATAATGCCGCCCTTGGCGGTACCGTCAAGCTTTGTCAGGGCAATACCTGTAACCTCTACCGCTTCCTCAAACCTCGCAGCTTGACTTAGCCCGTTCTGGCCTGATGTGGCGTCAAGAACAAGCAGGACCTCATGAGGAGCGCCGGGAACCTCCCTTTCAACAACGCGCTTAACCTTCTCCAGTTCCCTCATAAGGTTTACATGTGTGTGGAGTCTTCCTGCAGTATCCAAAATCACATAGTCAACCCCTCTTGCCTTTGCAGCCTGGCAAGCATCATAGGCAACTGCGGCAGGGTCTCCTCCCTCTTCGTGACGTATGACTCTGGCGCCTGTCCTCTCACCCCAGATTTCCAGTTGATCTATGGCAGCAGCCCTGAAAGTGTCGGTCGCCCCCAAGATAACCTCTGCACCGCGGGTGCGAAATCTATGGCACAGCTTTCCCACAGTCGTAGTCTTACCTGTCCCGTTTACTCCTACAACCATGATCACGGTAGGGCCTTCCACTGCCTTTCCAAGAGGTTCAGGAGGCCCCAAAACCTCGACTATCTGTTCCTTTAGCCTTTTTAGGACGTCTTCCCCACTTAAGGCCTGTCCCTGCCTACCTTCTTTCAAAGCCCGGGAAAGCCCGGAGAGCAATCGTTCTGTGGTATTGACCCCTACATCAGCCTGTAGCAGTATGGCTTCCAGCTCGCAAAGAAACTCTGCATCAACCACAGGTCGCCTTCTAATCAGTGATTGCACCTGTCCCACTATGCTTTGGCCGGTGCGCGCCAGCCTTCTAGAAAGGCCGGCCAGCAGGCCTTTATGTTTTGCGTCCGGATCATGATGTTGGATTGGCTTGTTCAGCTTATCTGCTTCGTTCATTGGGAAAGTTCACACCTTTACTGTTAAGCTGTCTCTTGACGAGGATATGGAGCATCCTCCAAATTGAGTGAAACCAGCCTTGATACGCCTGATTCCTCCATTGTGACTCCGTAGAGGGCGTCAACGCTCTCCATTGTGCCCTTTCTGTGTGTCACAACGATGAACTGGCCCTCCTCAGCCGAATCCCGCAGAAGATCCGCAAATCTCCCTACATTAGCCTCATCCAGCGCTGCATCGATCTCATCCAAAACACAGCACGGACTCGGACGAATCTTAAGAATTGCGAATACAAGAGCTATAGCCGCTAAGGCCCTTTCGCCTGTAGACAGAAGAGTGAGATTTTGAAGTCTCTTGCCCGGAGGCTCCGCCACAATCTCAACCCCGGGAAGGTCTGAACCTTCCGAATCGACCAGAATCAAGTCAGCGGTTCCGCCTCTGAAAAGCCTTGAGAACAACACGCTGAATTCTCGCCTCACTGCGTCAAAGGTTTCCCTGAAGCGCCTTTCACTTTCTTCGTCGTAGCGCTGCATGATCTGCCCGAGAAACTCCATGGCGTCTTCAATATCGCTAAACCCTTCCTCCAAGTATTCCCGTCTGGATTTCATGGACTCATATACTTCAATCGCGCCAAGGTCAACAGCACCTATGATATCCATCCTGTCGCGGAGTATTCGAATCTCTTCCCTTACATCATCCCGATGCTTAATGCTTTCATATTGGGCAGGATCCATCTGCCGTCTCGCTTCTTCCGGTGTCATCCTATAAATCCGCGCGAGCTCATCCACCATATGGCGAGCTCCTTCCTGAACCTCAACCCTTTGAAGACGAAGTGTGGTTTCGTCCTTCTCAAGCTTTCCGATTTCTATCTGCAGCGCCTTCACAGCGCCTTCTTTGTCATTGATGCTCCGGATTGCCTCACGACGACGATCTCTCACAGACGCAAACGTCCCGTCCAATTCAAGCCGAGCCTTTCGGAGCGTGTCCAGATAAGCCTTGCTCTCTTCAAGCCGCGGACAGGCCTCGGAAATCAGGTCTTTGACCCTTATTATTTCCCGGCGGGTAGCGTCAACTTCAGAGGCCCGCTCACGAATGGAAGCCTCCTTGGCCAAGATTTGCCTCTTCAGATTCTCAGCCTCTTGACTTCGGGCCGCAATTTTCACTTTGATCGCGGTGATATCGCGCATAGCATCGTCACGGGCGGAAGACAGTTCCTTCATTCTCTGGGAAATCCTTGCCTGGATTGCCGACAGTTCCTCAGCTACCGCTGTAAGCTCCTCGTACCTTCTCTCCAACCCCGGCCTTGTGCCATCAGGAGATGCGCGCTTTGTGACTCTTGATTCCAACTCAAAACGAAGCATTTCCGCTCGGAGACGACTCTTATCCAGCTCCCCACGTCTTTCGGCCTTGAGAGCCGAAAGTTTTGCATTTTCCAGTTCAATGCTCCTCCATTGTGAAGCCAAGTCTTTGCACAGACTCTCCGCGCCCTGAATTGCATCTTTTGCCTCTTCCATCTGTCCGATTACTCGTCGGCCTTCCTTACGCAGGCGCTTCACGTCAAGTTCTAGGTCGCTCAGACGTCGTCCGGCCTCGAGTAACCTCCTCTCCGGCCTTGCCACTCTGCTGCCGCCGGAAATCGCTCCCCCCGGAAAAACTATATCACCGTCAATTGTCACGATTTTCAGGGACTTGTTCAAGGCTCGAGCTGCTGATACGGCTATATCCAGGTTGTCTGTAACCAAGATGCGTCCCAGTGAAAACTCCACTGCTTTCTTTAAAGATTCATCATAAGACACCAGTTGAGAGGCAATACCGCGAACTCCGGGCATTTCTAAAACATGATTGTGCCTCGTGGGAAACCCGGAAGGGCTGATAAGGTCAAGCGGTAGGAATGTGGCTCTTCCCAGTTTATGCTCTTTCAGGTATGCCACTATAGCTTTTGCATGGGTTTCTTTCTCTACAACAATGTTATAGAGGGATCGTCCTAATGCAGCTTCAATAGCATGCTCATATTCACCGGGGACTCGAATGAGACTGCCAAGCGTCCCGATGACCCCGTGAAAGGCGTTGCGCTCGGCTGCATCTATCACAGCCCGAGTTCCTTCCGGGTATAGCCGGCCTTTTATCGCCTGAAGTCTACAAGCTTCAAGTTCCAACGATTTGGCGTGAGTCTGCCTTTCCAGCTCTCTCTGGACTTCGTAGAGCTTTCCCAGCCTGTCCCTGGCGCATTGCAGCTCTTCCTCAGCTTTCGCCGTTTCCTGTTTCAGCCTGTGTTGCCTGGTGTTCAGTTCCTCCAGGCGCAGAGTATCCCGTTCAAGCTGCAAAGAAAGGTTATCGAGCTCTTGTTCGGCGCGTTCCAGCATCTGCCTGTCCCTCTCGGCCTGACGCTCCTCCGCCTCATCCGCCATCTTCAGCCTGGACAATTCGTTCTTGACTTCAGCCAGCTCCGAAAGGACTTCAATAATATCTACTTTGAGGCGCTCCTCTCTCTTCCTCTCCTGGTCCAACTCGGAAGTGAGGCTCTCCTCCAAGGACTCTCCGGCCTTGAGGTGCTCATTGGCATCTTCCAGCTCAGCCTTGATCCCTATGAGTAGAGATCGCATTTCCTCAAGTTCTCGTTGAGAATGAGTGAGGGCTGTCATATCTTTCTCACTTGATGCTTCAAGAGAGATGAGCTGGTCATCCAGGCTTGTCAGGCGGCTGGACGCCATTCCAACCGTACTTTCGGTTCCCTCTATCTCAGCGCCCAACTCAGCTAACTTGGTGTGTATCTCTTCACGTACATCTTCCAGTTCAGCAAGGCTCGCTTTCTCACGGAGGATCTCATCCTCCAGCATGTTGCACTGTTGCTTCATGTCGCTCTGCCTGGCTTCAATGCCGGTCAGCTTGTCAAGGAGGTCATCCTTGACTCTGTCTGACTTGTCGAGTTCAGTCAGGATAAGCCCTATCTCAAGCGTGGAAAGCTCGTTGCTGTAGTTCTGAAACTTGCGGGCTTCCTCTGCTCTCTTGGCCAAAGGCCCAAGTTGTCGCCGGAGTTCCGCAATAAGATCCCTTAAGCGCTCCTGAATTTTTCCGACAGCCTCCAGCCGTCTTTCTGTTTCATTACGCCGAGTCTTGTATCTATGAATTCCTGCAGCTTCCTCGAAAAACGCTCTACGCTGATCCGATCCTGCAGCCAATATCGCATCGATCCTGCCTTGCTCAATCACGGAGTACCCGGACTTCCCGAGCCCTGTGTCCATGAAAAGGATGTGAATATCCTTGAGGCGGCATGGGACGCCTGATATGAAAAACTCGCTTGAACCTGACCGGTAGACGCGCCTCGTAACTTGAACCTCCAGAAAGTCAACGGGAAGATAGCAATCGGTATTGTCAAATACCAACGTAACTTCGGCAAACCCCAAGGGCTTCCTGGAACCGGAGCCGGAGAAGATTACGTCTTCCATTTTTGAACCCCGCAGAGTCCTGGCACTTTGCTCTCCCAAGGCCCACCTGATTGCATCTTGAATGTTGCTTTTCCCTGATCCGTTAGGGCCTACAATTGCGGTGATACCCGGAGAAAACGCAAGTTCCGTTTTGTCCGCGAAGGATTTGAACCCGTAGACCTCCACTCGCTTGAGGTACAAACAAAATCACCCTAGCTCTAATATGGCGCCGGTTGTCCGTGCACTGCATTCTTATGGTATCGGGCTGCGGATGACGCACAAGTTATTTGAATTCTTAACCAATTTTTCCAAAGTACAATGGTATTGTATCATAGCGTAAACCAAAAGAGAATGTTCCTCGCCACTTGCGGCCCAAGGCATAGGTTGCGAGAGGACTGAACGGATGGGGAGTGTCAAAGGCTCACCTTGACCTTCAGATACAGATCCTCACGTTTTCTTATTTTTCGAGGAATCCCGGGATGAGTCAGCGAGCCATATTTGCCGAGAATCCGTTTTAGCTTAGCCTTGACACGGGTACGCGCGTTATCCACTACTTTAAGGTCAAGGCCCATGGCACGGCTAATCTCACTGGTCGTATATCCCTGACGTAAGAGGACGGTTACAACATATTCCAAGACCGAAAGATAGTCTCTTAAAACTTGCTCCACCCTCATGCCCGTCCACTTGTCTTCCACAACAGTCTCAGGGTTGACAGAATCCCCTTGAAGGAAATCCAGAATTGGACGACAACCCTCTCTATCCATAACTGAATACAAAGATAACGCCTGGTTTAACAGTCTGTGTTTTCCACTGCTCTGACTACGGAGGCTGTTATAGACCTTGCGGATGATGCAGAGGTACGCGAAGGAACTGAACTTAACCCCGGGCCGCTCAACATCATACTGCCGAATGGCGTCAATGAGGCCGAACAGGCCCTCTTGAGTGAGATCCTCAAATTCCATACCATGGATTCCGAGAGTTGTGGTTTGGACAATGTGTCGTACCATAGGCAAGTATTTCCGTACCAGTTCGTCTTTGGCCGGCTCTTGTCCTTGCCTAGCCCGCCATAGCAACTCGAGATCCAGCTCCTGATTGGCAACGGACATGTGGAGTCCCCCTTGGCCGATTTTACCGAGTTCGCTAAATGTATACTATCGGCCAAGGGATAATATTCTTCCAAAATTGGACACGCAACCTTTATTAGTGGCACAGCCTGCTCCCGTTGAAGCGAGGCTCCTGGGAAAACAGGCTGCAGGTCCAAAACCGGTCCCAATTTATGCGGAAGCTAACAGCGACTCAAAAGACGGCTAATGTTCACGAATACTCTACTTAGCTTTACCTGGGCTCAACAATGAACTTTATTGCAGTCCTCTCCTCCCCGTCGATGAGAATCTCAGCAAAAGCCGGAATGGCTATGAGATCTATTCCGTTTGGCGCAACAAATCCTCGTGTAATTGCTATCGCCTTAACAGCTTGGTTCACAGCTCCGGCTCCAACTGCCTGAACTTCAGCAGACCCCCTCTCCCTGAGTACGGCAGCCAGGGCGCCCGCCACCGATTTGGGCTTAGACTGCGCTGACACCTTTAGTACCTCCACGCCTTCTACCTCCAGTTCCCAGGTTTTGGACCATAAGCCGCATCTCTTATATCAATATTCAACATCATCCTGAAAGATCCTTTGTTGTGCGAAATTTCTCGATTCTCTCAGGGGATTAGTCGAATGTGATGTGATTTAGGGCATCCTCTGCTGCAGCCTGTTCCGCCTCTTTCTTGGTTTTGCCGACTCCTCTGCCCATAGCCGTTTCCCCGGAATACACGGAAACCATAAAAGTCTTGTCATGGTCCGGGCCTTGTTCGTCCACCACTCTATATTGAGGAAGTGATTTCCCTCTTTTCTGGAAGAGTTCCTGCAAATCTGCTTTGCAGTTTCGAAAACTCATCCCTTTCAAACAGGATCGTGTATCAATCGCGTCAAGCTGAAGCTTATCTACAATAAGGTCTCGCGCCACGTTAAGCCCTTGATCCAGGAAGACAGCGCCGATAATCGCTTCAAACGCATCTGCAAGCAGGGACGGCAACTCTCTCCCACCTGTCACTTCAAGACTGTGGCTGACCATAAGGAACCGCGACAGGCCGAGACGGACTGCTGCCGATGCCAAAGACCTCTCACTGACAACCTGTCCGACTATTACCGAGAGTTCGCCTTCAGCCAAGATCGGATGCTTCTCGTAGAAATACCAAGCGCAAGTCAGTTTGAGAACGGCATCCCCGAGAAACTCCAACCTTTCGTTCCCTGCGGCAGGCCCTCCGCCTTCGAAAGAACTATGGGTAATAGCCTTCCGCAGCAAGCTACAGTCATGAAACGACACTCCAAGCAGAGCCTTGAGCTCACGCAGAGAACCTCCTTCTCTTTGTCCTGCCATCTTGCGACTCCTTGCTTACTCTTGAAATCTCTTTGTTACAATAACGCCGTTGTGTCCTCCGAATCCAAACGCATTACTCATGGCAACATCGACATTGGCATACCTTGCAGTGTTGGGCACGTAATCCAAGTCACAATCAGGGTCAGGCTCTTCATAGTTTATCGTAGCAGGGACAATCCCGGCCTCATGAGCAAATGTGCAAACTACAACACCGCAGGCTCCTGCAGCGCCTAATAGATGACCTGTCATGGACTTGGTGGAGCTCACCATCAACTGATAAGCGTGGACGCCGAACACCTCTTTTATTGCCATTGTTTCACATCTGTCATTCAGAGGAGTTGACGTCCCGTGAGCGTTGACATAATCCACGTCAAATGGACTAAGTCCCGCATCATCCAAGGCTCTCTGCATGGCCAGAACAGCGCCTTTACCTTCAGGGTCCGGCTCCACAATATGATGGGCGTCATCGCTTGCTCCATATCCGGCAATCTCAGCATACGGGCGTGCCCCTCTTGCAAGCGCATGTTCCGGTGTCTCAAGGATCAGGACAAATGCGCCTTCACCCATGACAAACCCGTCTCTTCCCTTATCAAAAGGACGACTGGCTGCATGCGGTTGGTCATTCCTCTGCGACATAGCCCTGAGAGCGCAAAACCCCCCGAAGCCCGCAGGAGAAATGCTTGCTTCAGTACCCCCTGCCAACATTACGTCAGCATCACCTCTTTGAATGGTCCGGAATGCTTCTCCGACGGCATGCATAGAAGCGGCGCACGCTGTTGTGACAGTGAGATTAGGCCCTCTTGCGCCTGTAAAAATGGCGATCTGTCCTGAAGCCATGTTAGGGATCATCATGGGAATGAAGAAGGGGCTGATCCTTCTTGGGCCGTGGGAATGCACAAGCTTCACCTGGGCCTCAGTTACGTCGAGCCCACCGATGCCACAACCCATAATAACGCCTGTCCTGTCCCGGATGTTCTCCGAAACATCAAGGCCGGCGTCTTCCAGGGCCATTTTGGCACAGGCTACCGAGAACTGAGCAAACCTGGCCAACCGGTGGGCTTCCCGCTCGGACATGAAATCTTCAACCGCAAAATCCCGAACTTCACCTGCCATCTGAGTCCTATAAGCGTCCGGCTCAAAAGCCGAGACGCGCGCTATACCATTTCTCGAGGTTCGGAGGCCTTCAAAGAAAGCCTCTTTTCCTATGCCAATGGGGGTGACCGCTCCAATACCGGTCACCACCACCCGTGGTCTCATATCCTCACCCCACACTGTTTCGTGCGCCTTTCCTATGATTTCGGACTGATTGTCTTCTATTCGGATTCTCCCAGTTGCTCCAAGATGAAGTCAATAATGTCCTGCACTGTAGTATCTTCAGCAAGATCAACATCAAGAATCCCCAGATCGAACTCTCTGTCCAGCTCATCGCCAATGCTCATTCTCGTAGCAGAGTCAGCATAAAGGTCATTCATGGTAGCGTCAGGCGTTACGGACGCCTCATCCACCCTGGCTTCTCTGATTATTATCTCTTTTACCTTAGCAAAGACTTCCTCTGCCTTCCCTTTATTACCTGCCATTTTGTTCACCTCCCTCAAACTGAACTTCCGCGTATTATTTCGCCGGATAATCTACATTGCAAATCCCCCGTCTACGCACAACACCTGGCCTGTTATGTAACACGCTGCATCAGAGGCCAGGAACAAGCAAGCTTCTGCCACATCACCGGCACAACCCGCCCTTCCAAGAGGCACGCCTTGTATCAGTTTGTCCCGGATCTCATGACTCAACTTACCTGTCATGCCTGCATCAATGAAACCAGGGGCAATAGCGTTTACAGTAACATCGCGCATGGCAAGCTCCCTGGCGGCAGCCTTCGTAAGGCCGATAACACCTGCTTTTGACGCGGAGTAATTACACTGGCCGGGATTACCCAGAACGCCTGCCACGGATGAGATATTTACTATTCTACCGGACCGCTGCCTGAACATCCTTTTACCCACTGACCTCATGAAGTGAAACACCCCGCTGAGGTTGACGTTAATGACTTCTTCCCATTCTTCATCCGTCATTCTGATAAGGAAGTTGTCCCGTCTCACACCTGCATTATTAATGAGAATATCTATACGCCCGAATTTCTCGCAGGTTTCGCGGACAGCCTCCTCAACAGAGGCAGGCGAAGAAACATCTACACTCATTGCCATGGCGCTGCCTCCGCGCGCAGCAATCTCCTTTGCAACTTCCTCTGCAACTTCAAGGGATCGTCCGGCAAACGCTATAACATGCGCGCCTTCTCGTCCGAAAGCCTTGGCTATCTTCGAACCAAGCCCGCCTGAAGCGCCGGTGACAATCGTAACCTTATCCTTCATTCTCATACCGCAGAACCTCCTCGACAAATCTCAGCACATCGTCGACGCGAGTGTTACCGTCAAACGCGAGAGTCTCAGCTTCGGGCTGAATTTCTCGGATAAGTCCTGTCAGAGCTCGCCCAGGGCCTGCTTGGAGAAAAACGCGGGCACCGGATTTCCACATTTCCCTCACGCAATCCTCCCACAGGATGGGACCGGAAACCTGCCTCGCAAGAGACTCTTTGATTTCTGCCCCGGACCGGGATACCTTACCGTCAACATTCATGACTTGCGGGATGGAAGGCGTCCGGAAATTCTCCTTTTCCAGTTCCCGTTCTAACGCGAGCCTTGCAGGCTCCATTATCTTTGAATGGAACGGCCCGCTGACTTTGAGCGGAATCACTCTCCGTGCGCCTTGGGCAAGACATAGTTCTCTTGCCTTCTCAAGGCCGGCCTGATCCCCTGATATGACAATCTGTCCGGGAGAGTTGTAGTTTGCGGGCTCAACCCATCCAATAGAGCAAGCCTCCTGGCACGCCCTGATAACACTGTCTCTCGCCAATCCCAAAACAGCGGACATTCCGCCTGCACCGGGAGGACAAGCTTTTTCCATAAGCTGACCGCGGATACTCACCAGTCTCACGGCGTCCCCCAGCGAGAGCACATCTGAGGCCACGAGCGCAGAATACTCGCCTACACTGTGGCCGCTTACTATGTCCGCGATGATTCCCTGGGATCTCATAACAGCAAAGACTGCAACGGATGTTGCGACAATCCCCGGCTGAGCATTTCTTGTTAAGGTTAGCTCATCTTCGGGCCCGTAGAAGCATAATTCTGACAGAGGGAACCCGAGAGCTTCGTCTGCCTCCTCAAAAACCTGCCTGGCCTCTTTATAGTCATCCGCAAGACTCTTCCCCATGCCGACCCTTTGGCATCCTTGCCCCGGGAAGACAAATGCCAGCTTTTTGCCGCCATTACCCAATACCTGCCACCGCCCTGAATGGCACAACTTCACATGCTTCCGCTGCCCTTACATGCCTCCGCTGTCCTTCTGTTCTTTACTCCACTTAAGTATTGCCGAACCCCAAGTAAGGCCTGCGCCAAACCCGACGAGTAAAACCATGTCACCGTTTTTCAGTATCCCGGATCCGGCTGCCTCGTCAAGAGCTATGGGGATAGAGGCAGCAGACGTATTGCCAAGCCTTGCAATATTCGAGTAGATTTTATCCGGAATGCCCAGCCTCTCACCTGCAAGCTCTACCAACCTTTGATTTGCCTGATGGGGAATGACATAGTCTATGTCCTCTTCGCTTAAATTTGCCTTATCAAGGACCTCACGGGCAGCATCCACCATTACCCTTACGGCAAATCTATACACCAGATTGCCCTTCATTTGGATGTAATGAAGCCTGGATTCCACGGTCTTGCGAGACGCAGGCATTCTGGATCCTCCCGCAGGAAGAACCAGCACGTCACCGCGGGCGCCATCGGATCTCAGGACACATTCGATGATGCCTTCGCCCAAGGCGCAAGGCCGGATAACGGCAGCCCCTGCTCCATCGCCAAACAACACGCAAGTGTTTCTGTCTTCCCAGTCCACGATCTTAGAGAGCGTCTCAGCGCCGATTACAAGGACATTGTCGTACCGGCCTGAAGCCACGAGATCCCGTGCAACGGAAAGAGCATAGACAAACCCTGTGCATCCAGCGCTGATATCGAAAGCGGCAGCATTATCGGCTCCGATTTCTCCTTGAACCACGCATGCGCATGACGGGAATATTGTGTCAGGCGTGACCGTAGCGACGATAATGATATCAAGTTCGGAAGCGGTCATGCCTGCGTCATCCAGCGCCTTCAAAGCTGCCTCCTTTGCCAGATCAGACGTCACCGTTCCTTCGGCTGCTATTCGACGCTCTCGGATACCTGTGCGTTCCACAATCCACTCATCGCTGGTATCCACCATTTTCTCTAAGTCAAAGTTGGTTAGAATCCGTTCAGGGACGGCGCTTCCGGTTCCTGCTATAGTCGCCCCCCTTAGATTGGGTGTCCTAGCTTTCAAGCTTATCTCTCCTCTCGGAACCGCCTGTCCCAAGACGATCAGAAATGGCCTCTGTGACATTGCCTTCAACGGCAGCTTTGGCAGTTCCTATAGCGTTCTTAATCGCTTTGGCGCGGGATCGTCCATGAGCAATGACCGTGACTCCTCTTACACCAAGAAGCAGTGCACCTCCGTACTCCGAATAGTCCATTCTGTGGGCAAGAGACTGCAAAGCAGGGTGCGCTGAACTTAGCCCTGTCCCCGAGACAGGGCTTTCCCCCATAGATTCCGCAAGGATCCTCATCATAGCCTCTCCTAGGCCCTCAGCCAGCTTCAACACGACGTTCCCGGTGAAACCATCAGTGACAACCACGTCCGCCCGTCCCAGCGGAATATCTTTCGCTTCGATATTCCCTATGAAATTGCAGTTGGTGCTCTTGATCAGCTCATAAGATGCGATTGTCAATTTAGTGCCTTTGGTAGACTCCTCTCCCACGTTGAGAAGGCCGAGCCGGGGATTTTCCGCAGACATTACCTGTCTGGCATAGGCATCCCCCATAAGAGCAAAGCTCAGCATGTGGTGAGGTCTGCACTCAGAATTCGCGCCTGCATCCACTATCAGACAGTAGCCGGTCGTTGTAGGAAACACTGTGGCAATAGCGGGCCTGTCCGAACCTTCCAACCTTCTCAGCTTCGAGATTGCGCTTATCATCGTGGCGCCTGTATTGCCGGCAGACACCACCGCATCCGCATCCCCCTGTGCCACCAGGTCACATGCGGTCAATATGGAAGAGTCGCGCATTTTCCTTATGGCGTCTACAGGGTGGGGCTCATTCATTGGAATTACCTGTCCTGCGTGTACAATAGAAAGACGACGATTCCCTGTGCCGTCTTTGCAAAGCTCGCTTTCAATCTCTTTTGAGTCTCCCACCAGGATTACTTCAATACCCAGTTCCTCCACGGCAAGAAGCGCGCCTCTCACAGTCTCCGAAGGCGCAAAGTCTCCCCCCATCGTATCAAGGGCAATCCTCAATTAAAACCCCTCCTTGCGTCCTTACGGACCCTTCAGGCTCTTCAACGGCAAACACGGTAAATTCCCCGGCAAAAACGTCTTCATGGCCTACTTTCGTTGTGACTTTCACTACATGCCGCCTACCGCTTCGGCTCAGAATCTCAGCCTTTGCAACCAGTCTTTCCCCTGCCTTGACCGGCCTCAGGTATTTCACGGCCGCAGTCCCGGTAAGCGCAACTTCAGCATCTACAAGCGACACTGCTAATGAGTTTGCCTGGGCAAAAATGTGATGCCCTCGAACAATCGAAGTACGCCGGAATGCCATGTCTTTGTCGGTTTCCAGCACAGATATGCCTTCTTGCCCCAGCTTCACATGGATTAGTTCACCGATGACTTCCCCCGTTTCCACTGAGCGCACTTGGTTCGTGGCTTCTTCAGCCAAACGCCTGGTACGCTCTCGTGATTCCGGAATTCCAAGTTCAAGCCTGTCCAGACGGACAGTCTGGATACTGACCCCGAACACGCCTGCCAGTTCTCTGTCTGTTATGAACGGGTCATCTTCTATGACCTGCGCGAGGCGGCGAAGGCGATCTGTCTTTTGGAGTCTGGGCTTCACATCTAATCAACTCTCAGTGCCAAACATAGTAAGAGAAGAACAAGCATTATGACCAAGTCTTAATAGCAGATACTAAACTTAGTATATATCGGTTCTATTGCTACTTGCAAGGGCAAATGAAATATTAGGGGTTGAAATGACAAAAGGCCGCGCGAGGTGCTGCCGGCCTTTGAGAGACACGAGAACAAAGTATTTAGCGAGAAACAACAGCTACGTGTATCTACGCTCTCTTTTTCTTCTTCCCCTCGACAACGATGACCTGCCGTCCGTCATAGTAGCCACACTCAGCGCACACCCTGTGTGGCCTCCTCAGAGCATGGCACTTTTCGCACTCAATGAGTGTCGGCGCTTCAATCTTCCAATTTGCACGACGTTTCCGTGTCCTCGACTTGCCGAATTTCCCTGTAGGATTTGCCACTTAACTCTCACTCCAGTCACTAGAACTCGTCTTTAGTTTGACTCGGGTAGAGCTGCGCAAGGGGTGCAAGACGAATATCCCCTTCTTCCTCGGAACACGCGCACTCACCTTCATTTAGGTCCTTGCCGCAGACAGGGCACAAGCCTTTGCACTCGCTGGAACAAATAAGTCGAATGGGGAGCGACAACGCCAAATGGGAGTTGACTTCCTTGGAAATATCAACAAAATCTCCATTATAAGTCAAAACCTCATCCTTTTCGCTGTCTGACATCAGAGAAGGCCTGTGGGACGCCTTATAGTATTGCTCTTGAAACTCCATCTCAACGCCGAATATGAATTCCCTAAGGCATCTGTGGCATTCAGCCCTAAACTCCGCCCTGGCCTTCCCCTCGACAAGGATAGCGCTATGCCCTGTGGAGGTTGCTTTCGCAGCAACATGTACCGGCGTCACCGGCGTAAGGCTTACAGCCGCTATTGCCATAGGATCCGGAGGGCCTTCCAACTCCACCTCAATGCTTGCGCCTTTTATATCCTTTACCGTGGATATGTCTATTATCATAAGAGCACTCCCTAAGTAAAACCTACTGAATTATAGAACAGGGATTAGCTTGAGTCAAGAAAAAAGACGGGCCGTGCAGTTAGCTTGTGGCAGCCTCCCTTACGCACTTTTGGTGAAGAGGGCAAGACTTGCGAGAGTTATGAAGCTTGCTGCCGGCAAAATGCAGGCAGAAGTGGCCTTTGAAGTTGTTGTTGCCAAGGCTCTGGCCTCCGTGGGGCATTCCATTCATGGAAGCTGCTATCCTGCGCCCACCTATCTGGACTATGATGGGCCTTCTATCCCAGGTCCAGCTTCCTCCACAGATCCTTTTCATGATAGCCGTATCCTCTTTTGTGTGGGGCTCTACGTCAGCGTGGAGGCTTCCTCCCCTTCTCCTTACACAAAATGCCAGGCCTGTCCTAACATCGATTACCGTAGCTATACTGCCTACCTTGAAAATACGATTCACTGAATCCCAGTGCAGCATTTCACAAGATCCACGCTCTCCCCTGGACACGACACTGCCCGGAGCAGGAACCAAGAGTTCCTGTCCGACCTTGATCAACGCAGGATCAGATATGTTGTTGATGGCTGCAAGCTCGGCAACGGTCACGTCAAGTCGTCTGGCAAGGTCATAAAGGGTATCTCCCCGGCTGACTATGTAGGTCTTCATTCTCGTGCGGGCAATCTCGGTCTCAAGGAGATTCCATGTATTAGCGCCCACCACACCGTCAACGTTGAGATTGTTTGCTCTTTGAAAAGCAGTTACGGCATCCAGTGTTTTATCCCCGAATAATCCGTCACTCTGTCCTTCCAAGAACCCAAGGCCGATAAGGACATCCTGGAGTTCCCGAACAGCATCGCCCTGCATTCCCTTTTTCAAGACACCTTGATAACTTGCGGCTACAGGCAAGCATGTACAAAGCAAAAGCAAAAGCAAAACGAGAGCAATGACTGTCCCTTGCGGTCTGGCTCTCCAAACGCAGAGCGCCAAAACAAATCGCCCCCCGAAACCCGGAATTCATTTCTTGTCTCTCTATTATTCTCCAGACGTGCCGTTATTCCTCCTGGAAATGCCATCCAATCTTGCAAGCGCATCATTTATGTCACTGACCCCGATAACCTCGATGGATCTGAGGTTCCTCGCAATCTTCGACGCGGAATCAAGGTTCTCCATAGGAACCAGGAAGTATGCAGCTCCTCCCCGCTCGGCAGATACTACTTTCTGCTTAACCCCGGCAATAGGGCCGATAACACCATCAAGTCCAATAGTCCCGGTTCCCGCAATGACGTGGCCCCCCGTCAAATCAGCCGGATCTAACTGGTTAAGGATCTCAAGCGTAAACATTAGGCCTCCGGATGAACCTTTGACATTACGGGAATCAATTTCAATACTAATCGGAAGATCATATGTGAGGCTGGAGCTGACAAGAATTCCTATAGCCGCCCGCGCCCGGTCCTCAGGATGGGGGCCGGTACCTACTTGGAGCCTCTGAGCTTTCCCTTGCCTGGAGACAGTAAGCAACGTTTTCTCACCCGGTGCCCTTCGGCCAATGATTTTCACTGCCTCATCTGCAGTGGCTACTCGCTTGCCATCAACAGCCAGAATAATGTCTCCCTGCTGAAGTATTCCCTTGGCCGGACTATTGGCGAGCACAGCCTCAACTCTCACCACAGTCTCCACTCTGACAGGAAAACCCAGTCTTTCCAAGGCCACGGCCCCTGCGACTACCTGGCTCTCCCGCATCAGGCTTTCCATGATGCTGATATATCTCTCAAGATCCATGCCTTTGGGAATTTCTTGTGCCCTCTTCGCAATATCAATGTCAGGAGATGCGAGAGCTGCAATCCATGAAGGGATGCTCGCAGGGGTGCTGGTCACAGCGGTTAGCAAGAACGCTCCTTGAGCATCCTTGCTGCCGGTCTCAACAGTCACCATTTCCTCAAGCTTCTGAACCGGGCCCGGACCGATAATCAGGTAATTCCGTGCAAGATAGCCCTGGATGCCGGCAACTATGATAAGCACCGCTCCTACTTCCAGCCATCTGTTTCTCTTTCTCATGAACCTATTTCCCTCCGGCATTGCCTTACGTATTCGTCGATTCTTTTATCTATTCTACTTTGCCCCGACTTATGATATTCGCCGCCGGGTAGAGGGGCGAAAGCATATCCCTAAGTTAATTCAAATATACTTGATTAGAAATGCGGACAGCAAGAGCAACGTAAGGAGGATTCCACGCCATGATTAGCAGGGCGCCTCTCAGTCGAAGGAGCGCGTATCTTGTGGCAGGTTGCGCTCTCTTTATTACCATAGTAATCGTACTATACCCGAGTGTCGCCTTTCAGGCCTCCGTAGAAGGTCTGCGCGTGTGGTGGGAAATTGTGTTTCCGGCCTTACTTCCGTTTTTCGTGGCAGCGGAAATCCTAATGGCCCTCGGCGTAGTACATTTTTTAGGCGTTCTCCTGGAACCTTTCATGAGACCTGTTTTTGACGTGCCGGGAGTAGGCGCCTTCGCTCTGGCCATGGGTATTACCGGCGGATATCCCATCGGAGCGAAAATCACCGCAAACCTCAGAAGAAGGGGCCTGTGCAACCAGATAGAAGGAGAGCGCCTGGCGGCTTTCACAAATACCGCAGATCCCCTTTTCATGTCAGGGGCAGTAGCCGTTGGAATGTTTCATGCACCGGATCTCGCGGGATCAATATGCGGTGTACACTACATCTCCGCTATCATACTCGGAGTGCTGCTGAGACTGCATGGAGGCTCCCAGAGGCGCAAGGTTCCCGAGACCGGCCTCACCGGCAAAGGGAATATCTTCAGAAGGGCTTTTCATGAACTATATAAGGCGCGTCAGGCAGACGGCAGGCCTATAGGACAGATATTTGGAGATTCTGTCCGTGATTCAGTAGGCAGCCTGCTGCTGGTCGGGGGTTTCATCATGATGTTCTCTGTAATCATTGACGTACTCACCGTCTCAGGAGCGCTGAAACTGATCGAGGCGCCTCTCACCCTCATCATGGGTCCGCTTAAGATAAAAGACACCTTGATTTCGCCTGTGATCAGCGGCTTATTCGAAATCACCCTTGGGACAGAGCTTGCAAGTAAAGCAGCAGCGCCGTTACTGGACAGACTTATGGTGGCAAATGCGGTAATCGCATGGTCCGGGTTATCAGTATTCGGGCAAGTATCTGCAATGGTATCAGGGACAGACATAAGGATGGCGCCTTACTTCATAGCCCGGCTCATCCACGCAACAGTTGCAGCCGTTATCACCGCAATGATTATGAGCCCTTACGGACAAAGCCTGGCAAAACTGGTAGCACCTGTGTTCGCGCTCAGGCAGGCAGAAATCCAGGCGCCGTTTTATCTTAAGCTTCTTACATCATTTACAAGACTTCTCACGATAGTGGCCATAATGCTAGGGATTTCCATCACTGTATGGTTCTTCCGACGAGTACAACTGGTGTTCATACGGATCAGGGGTGTGAAGTAGAAGTCTTCTCGAGCTCCTCGACTCCGCGCCTCACCACTTGCAAGGCTCGATCAAGGTTCTCATCAAGTTTCATGAGCATTTCAGCCGCATATTGAGATGCTCCTTTTCGAATGCTTTCAGCTTCCCGCTTAGCCTCGTCGATAATCCTCCCTGACTCTATTTCAGCAGCTTTAACTACCTCTTCTTCAGAAACCATAGACTTCAAGTACTCACTTGCCGACCCTCTCAGGTTTTCAGCTTCCCGAGCGGCCTCAGCGACAATCTTGTCCCGTTCCTTAAGCAATTCTTCTGCTTTCTTCACTTCATCCGGGAGAGAAATCCGTATCTTGTCAAGAAGCTCCAAGACGTCGTAAGCGTCTACCACCACCTTGTTCGTGAGCGGCATTTTCCTGCTGTCCTCAATTATTCCTTCCAGCCTGTCCAGGAGTTCAATCAGTCCCATCTTCCCCACCCTGGCTCTTCCCCCTCATTCCCGAGAATCTGTCTTCTTCCGCTTATACTTCTCAATGAGCATCTCCCCCACATGCGGAGGAACGAAACCCTTCACGCACGCTCCGAGGCTTGCCACTTCTTTTACAGCGCTGGAGCTTAAGTAGGCGTACTCATTGCTGGTCATCATGAAGACAGTCTCTATATCGCCAATTTTTCTGTTTACTGACGCCATCTGAAATTCATATTCAAAATCCGATAAGGCCCGTAGTCCTTTCAAGATAGCAGTGGCTTGCTGAAGACGGGCAAAATCCACAAGCAGCCCTCTAAAACATGAAATCTCCACGTTTCGAAGATGGCTAAGAGATTCCTCCAGCATTGCGATACGTTCGTCAAGCGTAAAAAGCGGCTCCTTAGCCGGATTCTTGGCCACTGCTACAATAAGCTTATCAAATAGCCCTGCGCCACGTTCTGCAATGTCTATGTGTCCATTGGTAACCGGGTCAAAACTACCTGGATATACTGCTATCTTCATTCTGGCGGCCTCCATACGAAGCTGTGGGAAAGGCCTGACATAAGCCTTACCGTTGAAACATATAGAAAGATATTATCGTATCGCCGTATTTCTCCTGTCTTGTTAATTCAAGATCTTCCAAGACCTCCGGCATTTCTTGTCTGCTCTCGTGACGCGTGACAATGATTCCGTTTGAATCCAATAATCTATGCGCAGAAAGAATGTCCAGGGTTACAGGCGCCAGGCCATGGCCATAAGGCGGATCCGCAAAGATTATGTGAAACACTTCATGCTGCCGGCAGAGAGCAGGCACAAGCCTCCTTACGTCACCTAGGATTACCTTTGCCGAAGATGCAAAACCTGTGGCATCCAGATTGCTCTGAATCACCTTGGCCATTCCAGGTGAACACTCAACAAAAGTCACCCACTGGGCTCCTCTGCTCAACGCCTCAATCCCAATTGCACCTGTCCCGGCAAATAGATCAAGACATCTGGAGTCAGGGACATAAGGAGTCAAGATATCAAACAAGGATTTCTTGACATTATCGGGAATAGGACGTGTTCTTCCGCCGCCTGCTCCGGTTAGACGACGTCCCTTGGCAACCCCCCCGATAACCCTCAATGAAACAAACACCTCCAATGGCATCATTTACCATGAGATTCCTTGTATAGAACACCTAACCCCGCACAAACTACAATCGAAAGAAGAGCCGAGGATAACGGTACCTGGGCGGTGCCGGGGTTCCAAAACCCTCCCCCATAAGCTCTTCCTCCGGTTTCTCCTCTCCCACGGGATGACGGTCGTAAGACC
>JAAZEW010000183.1 GCA_012512055.1 Bacillota bacterium
TGCACGGAGGATTCTTCCCTCCAGCTTCTTTCGCTCCTGCATGAGAATACTCGCGTATTGCCTGAGCTTTGAGATGTCTTCCATATAGTCACCTCCAATGATAATCGTAACAGTATACTTCTATATATACGGCTACGATTCCTGCTAAACTAGAAGCCCCAGATAAAAATATTTTCGGGGCTCCGTTAATATGGCACTACTTACCAATTATATGAACTTTCAATTGCTCTGTTTTGAACTGAGGAATTGAGAGTAGCTGGAAGAGAATATGAGAGACCGCCCTCGAGAGTGAGATAGGTGTAGAAGGCAATGCAGAATGAGTCTTTTTGCCTGTGTACGGAGGATTAGACTGTTCTAATGTCTGTGCAAGGAATCACCGGTCTCAGAAAACGTACGTACCGTGCGGGGCCACCCAAGACAATCGGAAAACGAGGGAAGACTAATGAACTCATACTTAGGTTGTCTGCTTCTCGAGCACCAAAACCACATGCTCATTCAAGCGCGCACATTCGAGAAACACGATCGAGAATCGAGCGAATCGAGCACGTCCGCATGTTGCTTGTTACTTAGGCTGACCCTTCTTCCACATTGCAAGCCTTTCTTTGATGGTCCTTTCATAACCGTTTGCTGAAGGTTCATAGTATGTCTTGCCTGCTAAAGAATAGGGTAAATACTGCTGAAAGATGTAGTTGCCGGGATGGTCATGGGGATACTTATAGCCTTTGCCATGTCCTAAGACGGATGCGCCTTTGTATGACGCGTCACGGAGGTGCGGAGGGACTTCGCCTGTACGTTCGGTTTCAAGGTCGGCTGTGGCTTGCTCCAATGCCCGGTAACACGAGTTGCTTTTTGGAGCGGCGGCTATGTACATGGCTGCCTCAGCAAGAATAAGCCCGGCTTCCGGCCATCCTATAAAGTTGACTGCCCACGCTGCAGCCGCAGCCACTAAAAGAGCGTGGGGATCTGCCAGGCCCACATCCTCTGCTGCCTGAATCAGGATTCTCCTTGCCACAAACTCGGGTTTCTCCCCTGACGCAATCATTCTCGCCAGCCAGTACGCGGTAGCGTCAGGGTCACTTCCCCTCATGCTCTTTATGAAGGCCGAGACTACGTCGTAGTGAGCGTCTCCACTCTTATCGTACCCTAATGCTCGCTTTTGAATGGATTCTTCGGCTGTCTCCAACGTGATACGCCGCATGCCGCACTCATCAGCCTCAGTGGTCATGACTGCAAGCTCCAATGCATTCAGGGCTGATCTTGCGTCACCGTTTGCGGTATTGACAAGATGAGAGAATGCGTCTTCATCAAATACGACTTCATATCCTCCGAGGCCTCGCTCCTTATCTTCAAGCGCTCTTCGGAGGATGATAGAGACATCTGCGTCATCTAGGGGCTCGAACTTAAACACGCGTGAACGTGACAGGAGCGGCCTGCTAATCTCAAAGAACGGATTCTCCGTTGTCGCACCGATGAATATCACTGTTCCATCTTCTACCGCAGGTAACAAGGCATCTTGTTGTGTCTTATTAAACCTATGGACCTCATCTATGAAAAGAATCGTCCTTGTTTCGTGCATTTTGAGTCTGTCTGAGGCATCTTCCATGACGCGCCTTATGTCGGCTATGCCTGATGTAACTGCGTTCAGTGATTGAAAGTGAGATTTGGTTATCCCGGCTATGATATTGGCCAGCGCAGTTTTGCCGGTACCCGGAGGCCCGTAAAAGATAACAGATGAAAGCCTGTCCCCTTCGATAGCTCGTCTAAGCAGTTTGCCCCGGCCCAAGATGTGTTCCTGCCCGACGAACTCCTCCAATGTGGCAGGGCGCATTCTGAGAGCAAGCGGCGCCTCGCGTCTCAAGATCCTGTCGCCTTGGCGGCTGAACAAATCCATGATATCACGCTCCGATTAAGGTTCGCCCGGATCATAACATACTTAACGCAGGAAGTGGGAGGATGGTGGAAGGATGCAGGAAGGAAAGAATCAAGAATCCCCGGCAGAAAACATGACCCCACCATGCCGCTTGGCCGGTAACATTTCTATCCCTGCGCCCTGCAGGTGGGTGCCCTCCCAAGTGTTTTACGACTCCGCACGCCGGCGGCACTCGCGCTACACCCGGAGCTGAGGCCCCTTTCAAATGGTGTTGGAACAAAAGTTACCGATGTCAAATCGCACACGGTAGGGTCCTTTTTGTATCGTTTTCCCTTGCAAGTGAATGATATCATAAGCCTTTCAGGATTTCAAGGCAGCTCTACATCACCGCTTGTGCCTATTTTACCCATGTCGACTACCTGTATATGCAGCTCTTTTAGTTGCTCCTGGCTAATTGCCGCCGGGGCTCCCGTCAAGGGACATACTGCTTTCTGAGTCTTGGGGAACGCGATTACATCGCGGATAGTCTTTCTCCCTGCAAACAGCATAGCCAGTCTGTCAAAACCTATGGCAATCCCTCCATGAGGCGGGGCACCGTACTCAAAAGCTTCAAGAAGGAACCCGAATTTCTCTTTAGCCTCCTCTTCGCTAAGCCCGAGGACTCTGAACACTCTTTCCTGTACATCACGTCTGTGTATTCTTATGCTTCCGCTTCCTAGCTCCACACCGTTTAAAACCAAATCGTAGATGTTGGCTCTGACACTCAGAGGATCCGTCTCCATTAGATCAATATCCTCTTCCAGAGGAGAAGTAAACGGATGATGGACAGCGGCCATCCTCTGTTCTTCCTTGCTGAACTCAAACAGGGGAAACTCAGTGACCCACAGGTATGCCATTTGATCTTGGGGAATCAGGTTCAATTTGGCGCCCAGGTGCAGCCTCAGTCTCCCAAGGGACTCCAGGACCACGCTTCTCGCGCCTGCCACTATCAAGATGAGATCCCCGCTTTTTGCACCTGTAAGCTTTACAATGCCTCGCAGTTCATCTTCGGTGAGGAACTTGGAAAGCTGCGAGGTGAGAGCCGGCTCCCCTTCTTCACTGCAAGTAACTGCTATTGACATGAGTCCTTCTGCTCCAAAGTCTTTCACAACTTCCTCAAGGCCCTTTACTTGCTGTCTGGAAAAGCCACTACAGCCTGGTGCCGCTATGGCAGCTACCTTGCCCCCTGCGTCAATAGCCCCACGGAAAACGCGGAAACCGCAGTCCTTCACAATACTTCCTATGTCAACAATTTCCATGCCGAACCTTATGTCGGGCTTGTCTGAACCATATCGCTCCATGGCCTCATGGTATGACATTCTCGGAAAAGGCTCATCCACTGATATCCCTAAAGTCTTTTCCATAGAATCAGTCATCATCCCCTCTACAAGGGTTAGTACATCGTCCCTTTCGACGAATGACATCTCAATATCGATTTGCGTAAACTCAGGTTGCCTGTCAGCACGCAAGTCTTCATCCCTGAAGCAACGGGCAAGCTGAAAATACTTGTCAAATCCTGATACCATCAGGAGTTGTTTGAAAAGCTGAGGAGACTGCGGCAATGCAAAAAATCTGCCTGGATTCACGCGGCTGGGGACCACGTAGTCCCTTGCCCCTTCGGGCGTGCTTTTCATGAACATAGGTGTCTCCACCTCAATAAAACCTCGGGAATCCAAGAAATTCCTTACAGCCATGGTTAACCGGTGGCGGAAAATGATGTTTCTCTGCATGTCGGGCCTGCGGAGGTCAAGATATCTATACTTAAGCCTGAGAACTTCATCAACATCAAGGTTCTCAGTAATATAAAAAGGCGGAGTCTTCGACTTGGACAACACTTCCAGGTGCTCAGCGGCCACATCAACCTTCCCTGTGGGGATTGAAAGATTCCAGGCGCCGGCAGGCCGGTTTACCACAACTCCGGACACGCATACTACGTCCTCCGACCCAAGCCTTTCAGCTATTGAATGTGCCAAAGGAGAACTTTCAGGATTGAAGACCACCTGGACGATGCCTGAGCGATCCCGAAGGTCAATGAATATGAGGCCTCCGAGGTCTCTTCTTCTTCCTACCCAACCTGCGAGAACAACTGTCTTCCCTATCAGAGCTTCATCTGCAAGCTCCCCTACCATATGAGTTCTTTTCTTCTGCATCATAGCTCACTTCTCTCTCCGTAACTTGGACTCTGTCAAAGGTGTTGTGTTCTATGCCAAGACTTCTACCAGATTACCAAAGGGAACCTGAGTTTGCTCCCCGGTTACCATATCTCTGACTATTACGTAGTCTCCTCTGAGTTCATCTTCACCTATGATCACGACTTTCTTGGCGCCCAGCTTATCAGCGTACTTCATCTGAGATCTTAGGCTTCTGTCCAAATAATCAATGTCCGTTGATATGCCGCGCTTGCGCAGAGCATGAGTCATGCGAAAGGCCTGAAGCTTAGCCTCAGCGCCCATTGCAGCGATGAACACACTGATCCTGCATGTATCTCCTTGGGCCTCTTCGCTTGCCGCACTCTGTAATACTTGCACAGCTCGTTCTATACCTGCAGCAAAACCTACAGCCGGAGTCGGGGCGCCGCCGAGCTCTTCCGCCAGGCCGTCATACCTTCCGCCTCCCCCGAGCGCATCCTGTGCCCCGAGGCCGGAATGGACCACCTCAAAAACAGTTTTGGTGTAGTAGTCAAGCCCTCTGACAATCGTAGGATCCAGTTCATAAACAACATCCAGCGCTTTTAAGCATTGCGTGACTCCGTCAAAATGATGGCTGCAATCTTCACAGAGATACTCAAATATCGAAGGAAGCTCTTTGGCAAGTCCGGTGCATCGTTCATTTTTGCAATCCAAGACTCTGAGAGGATTGCGCAGGAGCCTCCTTCTGCAGTCATCGCACAGCTCGTCCACATGCCCGGAAAGGAGATTGATCAGGCTTTCTTTGTAGCGAGGCCTGCACTTAGCACACCCGATACTGTTCAGGCGAACCACGAAACCCTCAAGCCCCAAACATCGGTAAACACTGATAAGCAAAGAGATAACCTCTGCATCCAAGGCAGGTGAAGAGGATCCCAGCGCTTCAACTCCAAACTGTGTATGTTGCCTTAGGCGCCCCAACTGAGGACGCTCATATCTAAACATCGGTCCGATGTAGTAAACCTTGACAGGCTGAGGATTCGCCCACATCTTATGCTCCAGGTAAGACCTGACAACCGGCGCCGTGCCTTCAGGACGCAACGTAATGCTTCGCTTCCCCTTGTCAAGAAACGTATACATTTCTTTCTCGACAATATCAGTGCTTTCTCCGACGCCTCTTTGAAAGAGCTCAGTATGCTCAAAAATCGGGGTCCTGATCTCGGTATATCCGGCATTCCGGCATACCGACCTTACAGTCTCCTCCAGTAGTCGCCACATGCCCGGCGTTTCAGGAAATACGTCTATTGTTCCTCTGGGCGCCCTGATGCGTGTCATGGGTTTGCCTCCTTAGTCATCAGCCTGCTCCTGGGATTGGAGAGCCTTGTCTCTTTCCTCCAAGAGCGCCCGGATTTCCGTAATCTTAGCTTGCTGCGTCTTGACATCGTCGTCAGTGCCCACGGTCTTCAGAAGAGACTCGAGACGAACATGAAGCAGAATGTCAAGCCCGCCGTATTCAGAAGCTGCCTTGAATTCTTCTGCGGCAAGATCCTTGGAACCTTTGTCTCTGTATGCCAGCCCCAAGAGGAGCCTTATATATGGATCCTCGGGCCGCAAGTCGGCAGCATTTTTCAGAGCTTCAGTAGCATGTTCCAGGTCGTCATTGGCCATATGGGCCTGGGCGATGCCTACGTGCAAATAAGCATTGTCCGGGTCGAGGGCTATGGCTGAATTGTATTCTGCAATAGCTTCCCCGTAGTCTTGTTCTCTGAGCTTCGCCAACGCCCGCAATTCAGCGTCCATCAGCTTAATGTCAGCCTCATCACGAAGCCCGTCAAGCCATTTGGTCAAAGCGTCTTCTTGCGCTTTCGTTCTGAGCGTTGTCTCGATTTCAGACCGCCTCGCGTCGAAGTCTTCTCCTTCAGCGGGATTCCCTGTTTCATCTGTATAGGCTTGTTTGATCTCCTCTTCAGAGACCTGAACTCCTGCTTGAACTTGAGCAAACAGCTTCTGGATTGTCAAACGATCCTTTATCAAGTTCTTGAACTGGGCCTCTGTGACGTTATTTGCAGCGAGAGCTTCACGGAAAGCTTCCTTGCCGGGAAAGGCCTCTTCCTGTAGCTTGAACTCTTCGTTAATCTCTTTTGATGAGACGCGAATTTTCTCTTTTTGTGCAGCCTCCGTAATCAAGGCTGTATTAATGAACTGATCAAGTAAGGAGGCACGGATAGGCCCGATAATCTCAGGAAGCACCCTTCCGGTATATTCGTACTCAGCAAGAATCGCGTTTCTGTACCCTTGCTCAAAAGCTTCTCTTGTTATGGATCTCCCGTTAATAGTAGCGATAACCCCGTAGCCGTCTTGAGAAGGCTCTCTCACCATTACTGAGCCTGTATATAGCAACCCTCCTACGAAGGCAATTGCTAACACTATAACCAAAATCCTGGTGAGTTTGGCACCTTTTTTCCCACGAAAGCCCCTGAACAAGGGCATCTCCCCCTATCTTCAACGCTATGTTGAGAGTCTATCTCACAGTCCACTCGGTTGTCAACGACCAAGGCCCATACGCTCTCCGCCGATCGTGGTAGAAGGGCCATGTCCAGGATAGACACGTGTTTCATCAGGAAGGACAAGGAGCTTCTCTTCAATGGATTTGACAAGTTCATCATAGGAACCACCGGGAAGATCGGTACGCCCTATCCCTCCGGAAGCGAAAATGGTGTCTCCTGAGAAAACTATCCCTTCCCCAAGCAGGGAAATGCTACCCGGGGTGTGGCCTGGAGTATGTAGCACATTAAGACAGACACTACCTGCGCACACTGTGTCACCTTCAACAAGAAGCAAATCCGCAGGCGGACTTGTCCTGCCCCTGGCCAAATTGTGTAAAGCCCGCGAAAGAGTGAGAGCAGGGTCTTCCAGTGAAGGCGCGTCGTCGGCGCCTATAGCGACAACTGCTCCCGTAGCTTCCGCCACAGCTTTATTTGCGGCTGTGTGATCCACGTGTCCGTGGGTGTTCACGATTATCCTGCATACTAAGCCTGCTGCTTTCAATGCACCCAGTATCAAATCTGCTTCGTCTCCCGGATCTATGACTATGGCTTCTTTTGATGTTTCGCACCCCACGATATAGCAATTAGTCCCAAACGCTCCTACGCGTATGGTCTTGAGTATCATAGATGCCGTAACCCCTTTCCAAAACTTTCAGTACTCGTCACACAAGCGACTTCCAAATGCAGCAAGCCACCTATGTATACTGCTGTGTACTGTCTTTATGATGTCAAGTGGTATCCGGATACTGCCTAAACGCCGGAACTGCCGTCAGCGCACTCTCAGGCGGTGCCGCCGGTAACTCAAAATGACTTATCACTGTCCAGCAGTATGGTAACGGGACCGTCATTCTCTACAGATACAGTCATCATAGCCTGGAATCTACCGGTTTCCACTGAGAGGCCGACTCCCTTGAGCCTCCTAACGTATTCTTCATACATCTCCATGGCTTTCTCCGGCGGCGCAGCATGACTGAAGCTGGGTCGTCTGCCTCTGCGACAGTCGCCCCACAAGGTGAATTGGGAGACAATAAGCACTTGTAAGCCCAGTTGTAAGGCGGAAAGATTCATCTTTCCGTCATCGTCTTCGAAAACCCGAAGATTAGCAACCTTATCCACAAGGTAACTCAGATCATCACAAGTATCGTCTTCCCCGACCCCTAGGAAAACCACAAGACCCGGACCGATCTCACCGACTACCTCATCCTCAACTGTGACTCTGGCACTCTTGACTCTCTGAACTACAGCTCTCATCAATACCCCACTCTCTCGTAATACAAACGGAGTCTAAGTAAATCGCCATGAAACCGTTGGACTTCTCCGGTAACCGCTGGTTTCGCCGAAGACGTCGACTATTTTTTGCGATTCGGGCGGGCTATGTTAACATAATATGGGAGAGAACAACGGTCTCCGCCATGAGTAATCGCCGGCTCTGGAAAATGTAAGTACCATGTCAGGTTGCCGGTGTTGCACTAAGGGGACGGCGCCCGAAGCGGGTTGCCTTGACAAAATCCGGCCCGTCGGCCGGTGGCCGGATTTTGACACCCCTCGTTGCAATCACCGGCCTCAAAAAACGTACGTACCGTGCGGGGCCACCCAAGACCTCAGAAAACGGACGAAGACTAATGAGCTCGTACCTAGACCGACACAGACTTCCCTGGATGTATGCCTATCTGCTGCACTCTGCGTACGGCTGTTACTCCTTTGATGCGTCCGACCCTCTCTATAACTGAGTTCAAATGGTCGGCGCCGCTTATCTCGACAACCATGTTAACAACGGCTATGTGATCCTTGCCTGTCCGGGCGTTTACAGCGCTTATGTTTGCCCTGAGCCCTGTGACGGCATTCATGATATTGGTCAGGAGCGCGACCCTGTCCATAGCCTCAATCTCAAGTTCCACTGGGTATGAGTTTTCCTGCCCGAATACCCACTCAACCTCTATACAGCGTTCCGGTGACGTCTTTAGCCAGGCAATGTTCGGACAATCCCGCCTATGCACTGAAATCCCCTTGCCCCTGGTGATGTAGCCTATAACCTCATCTCCGGGGACAGGATTGCAGCATCTCGCCATCCTGGCCAGGACGTTATCTGCGCCTTTAACCTTAATTCCTTGGGCGTCTTCAGGCCTTCTCCTCGGGGCGAGCTGAGTCGGCTCCTTGTCCTCCCTCACCTTCTCAGGTTTCTCAGGTACAAGTCGTCCGATTACGAGGGCGGCTGAGATCTTGCTGTCTCCCACTGCAGCCAGGAGGTCGTCTGCATCCTGAAACCCCAGACGGTGTGCAGCAACTTGCAGTTTTTCTTCTTTGAGGTTCTCGTGGACCTCCATACCTTGACGCCGTAATTCTCTCTCTAAGAGGTCCCGGCCTCGGGGTAAGGATTCACTGCGCCGTTCCTCCCTCACCCATTGGCGTATCTTGCTTCTGGCTTTTGATGTCTTGACAAAAGCCAACCAGTCCCAGCTCGGGCCTGTTTGCCCTTTTGATGTAACTATTTCCACGATATCGCCGTTGGTAAGTTGATAGTCCAAAGGAGTCATTTTCCCGTTGATTCTCGCGCCTACGCATCTATGTCCTATGTCTGTATGCACGCTATAAGCAAAATCCACAGGAGTGGACCCTGCAGGTAAGCTTTTCACGTCACCTTTTGGGGTAAACACAAAGACTTCATCTTTAAAGAGATCAATTTTCAAAGTCTCCATGAAGTCATGGACGTCTTTCATGTCCCTTTGCCATTCCAGAAGCTGCCTGAGCCATGAAAGCTTCTCCTCAAACTCGTTAGTGGCCTGGGTGCCTTCTTTGTACCTCCAATGAGCTGCAATACCATATTCGGCTGTCCGATGCATTTCCCAAGTTCGAATCTGAATCTCCAAAGGCTCCCCCTTGGGGCCTATTACCGTAGTATGAAGAGATTGATACATGTTGGACTTAGGCATTGCTATATAGTCCTTGAATCTGCCGGGTATTGGCTTCCAAAGGGAGTGAACGGCACCAAGAGCTGCATAGCAATCTCTCACATTACTGACGATGATTCGAACTGCGATCAAGTCGTAAATCTCGTCAAAGGTCCTGTCCCTCATCCTCATTTTTTCATAAATGCTATAAAAGTGCTTAGCCCGCCCCTGCAATTCACAGGGGATATTCCCGTCGCTCAGGTTCTTTCTAAGGATGTCTTTGGCTTCTTCAATAAGGCCTTCCCGTTCTTTGCGTTTCCTTGCGACTTTCTCCACAAGCTTGTAGTATTCACCGGGCTCCAGATACCTCAAGGCAAGATCCTCAAGCTCCCACTTAATCCTCCACATTCCCAGCCTATGGGCGAGCGGCGCATAAATCTCCAGGGTCTCCTTGGCTATTCTCGCCTGGCGATCCCAGGGGAGATGGCCTAAGGTCCGCATGTTGTGGAGTCTGTCAGCCAACTTGATGAGGACTACGCGAATATCCTGGGCCATTGCAAGGAACATCTTCCTGAGGTTCTCAGCTTGCTGTTCTTCTCTGGACATAAGGGGGACCCTGCCGAGTTTCGTGACTCCGTCAACTAAAAGGCCGATCTCATCTCCGAATGTCGCCTTAATCTCACCAAGGGTTATGTCTGTATCCTCAATTACATCGTGGAGCAACCCTGAGGCAATTGTAGTAATATCCATTTCAAGCTCGGCAAGGATAAGAGCAACCTCAAGAGGATGAAAAATATACCAATCCCCTGAATCACGGCGCTGTCCTGCATGTGCACGTGAAGCAAAGTCATAGGCCCTTGTTACAGTATCAACAGGGGCATTAGGGGCATATTGCTTTACCTTGTCAAGCACATCCTCGATGGTTACTCCCATAGATACCACCTATGCTTCGGCCCGGCTTCTTCTTTGGCCGAACGACTTAGTCAGCCATCTTCCGGCTTGTATACCTTTTGTCAATTATACATCAATCAGCCGTGATTTTCAGCGACTCTCAAACCTTTTACATTAAGTTGCGGCTGAATTATTCTGTTCCATTCGTTAACCTCAATTGTGTAAATGAGGTCAATCTTTTTTTTCAGGTAGGGATAAAGCCGTGATGCGAGATGGCCCAAGCCGAATCCTATGCCGTCATGCTCCTCGCCTGCTTGGGAAAGCCTCAATTTCAAATGCCTCCCGCCTGTCCCGACACCCCTGTACTCCTCGAGTGTAACTCCTGTTGAAAGGAACACAGGCGTCGGGTTTGCCACACCAAAGGGCGCCAAAAGAGCAATGCCCTTTGCGACTTCCAGGTTGATTTTATCTAGGGCGAGCTCCTGATGGCAAAGGATCTTTGGTATGAAGTCATCCTTGCTGAGAACGCTCCGCCCCACTTCGTTCATTTCCTTGCGGAACCCGTCTATTGCGTGGCGGGATACAGCGATTCCCGCAGCATATTTGTGTCCTCCGAAACGCAGGAGAGTGCCTGAGCAAAGAGAAAGCGCTTTATACAAGTCGAATTCAGGGATGCTTCTTCCGGAGCCTCTGCCTTCATCGCCGTCAAGGGATATTAAGATCGTAGGGCGATTGAATTCCTCAACAATCCTGGACGCGACAATCCCTATTACTCCCGGGTGCCATCCTTCATTTGCCAGGACGAGGACACTGTCAACAGGTTGGCCGTCGCAGGTTTCAACCATGGACGTGGCTTCCTCGAGTATCCTCATTTCCATCTCTTGCCTCTCCGAGTTGACATTGTCCAGGAACTTGGCGATAGCCATAGCCCTCCCAGGCGAATCAGTCAACAGAAGCTCTGCGCAGAGTGAGGCATCGCCGATCCTGCCTGCAGCATTAAGGCGCGGGGCAAGCACAAACCCTACGGTTCCTGCAGTAATCATACGGCCTGAAATGCCACAGACCTTGATTAGAGCCTGCAGCCCCAAATTGTCGGTCCGGTTCATCTTTTCCAGGCCTTGCTTTGCGAATACCCTGTTCTCCCCAACAAGCGGAGATACATCTGCAATAGTGCCAAGGGCCACGAGATCCAGAAGGCGGTCAGGCGGGCTGAACACGTCCGGTATGCCTTTGACAGCCATAAGAAGGGCCTGAACCAGCTTATAAGCGACGCCTACCCCTGCAAGATCCCGAAAAGGGTACAGTTCGTCGTGGTGCTTGGGGTTAATGACCGCCACTGCTGAAGGGAGCTCTCCATGGGGTTCATGGTGGTCTGTGATAATCACGTCCAAACCGAGGCTCTGTGCAAGCTGAGCCTCAAGGAATGCTGTAATACCGCAATCCACTGTAATCAACAAGGACGCACCATCTGTAGCTATGCTCCTGATTGCCTCAGGATTCATTCCGTATCCTTCGTCAACACGGTCAGGTATATAATAGTCGATATTTGCTCCAAGGCTTCTGAGAACATCCACCAGGACGCATATGGATGTAATTCCGTCCACGTCATAATCACCGTACACGACGATTTTCTCGCCGTCTTCTATCCCCCGGACTATCCTTTCCACTGCCTTCCCCATATCCTTAAGAAGGTTCGGGTCCTCAAGATCCATAAGATCCGCTCGCAAAAACGCCTCAGCCTCACCTGGGTTTTCAATTTCTCTCTGTGCCATCACATCTGCCACAATTGAAGGAATGCCCAAGGCATCGCTGATGATCTTGCTTCTTGCCCGGGCCTCTTCAGGCATTTCCAATAGTTTCCACACACAATTAGTCAATCTCTCACTCCCCGGCTATTCATCCTATCCACTTAGGTGACATGCGTTACATGTTTTCTTTCTCATTGTTTTGAGGTTCAGGAAGGACCTCCATGGCTTGTGTCGCCTCCAGCTCAACTTGAAGAGCTGATACACGCCTTTGTTCAGTCTCAAGTTCCTTAGCCTTAGCCTGAATTTCCTCTTTCAGCCTTTCGACTTCTTTGTCTAAGTGGCCACTGTTCTCTCGCGTTTCATCCAGTTCCTTGGCAATCGCATCTAATCTGGCGTTACATGATCTGAGTGAAAGCCTGAGCCCGATTTCCCTGACGAAAGTGAATAAACCCACTGCCAGCGCACCTGCTGCTGCAGAGCCCAGGATTACCACTGCCAGAGAAATGTCTGTGAGCTGCCACCTGAAAAACGAGATAGACACCAGATCTGAGTTTTGGATAGCGAACATTGCCACAAGAACGGCAAACGCCAACGCTACTATGGCAATGGCAAGCAACGATATCATCTCCTAACTTGAAAAGTATGAGGATGGCCGAATATATGTTTTGGGGATATTCGCCAAGTGGCCGGGGAAATCCTGCCTTCAGCGTTTACCGCTCTTGGCGCTTTCTCGTCTACCGGCTCTTACCAAGTTCACCAGAATATCCTTATCAAATTCGTCCACTATATAGAGTTTACCATGAGCCACGTCAACGAGGCGAGAAAGAAAATCACGGTTAGGCTGAAGGCCTACGCACATGAAGGTGATTTTCCTGTCCGCTATGGATTTTGCGGCTGTAAGAGCATCTCTTGCGGGATCCGCAGTCCAGCGGTTCATAGTGGGAATGCCGTCGGTTATCAGGATAAGAAGCACGTCTTTTAAGTTTCTTGCCTTGATGAACTCCAGCGTGTCAGCGATGCCTGCCGCAAGCGGAGTCAGGCCTTGAGGTTGGATTTTCTTCACTCCTTCTTCAATTGCTTTTTTTGACCTGGTAGAAGCAATGTGGATCTTGACATCACGCTCTTGAAACGTCAATACACTGATTTTTACCCGGCACGCCATAGTCAAGTGGCGTATCAGATACTTTGCAGCTCGAATCCGTCGGCCTACCATACTTGCGCTGGCGTCTATCAAAAGGCAGACTTCCGGCGGGCGTGCGGGACGACGCCGATAGACATGTATGTCGTCACGCAGGAACCGGGGTGAATTGGCCTCCTCGACCCTGCATCTTACTAAAGAATTAACAACTGTTTCCGGAATGGCTATAGTGTCACACCATTCCCCTTCTCTGAGGGGCCTTGCAGTCTTGGCAATTCTCGGTGCATCGCCGGGAGCTTTCTTGCGGAACCGGCCTTCTTCATGTTGAGGAAATCTCTTCACAATCGGCATCTTCCTAATGAGTCGTCTGATTGCGGCTTCGATTTCTGAGGCATAAGCGGTCAGGATGCTTTTTACTTCGTTGCCTTTTGGAGTCAGTGTGAACTTGCCCATTTCGCGTCCTATCAATTGCAGAAAGCTGAGCCTTTCTATGACCTCATCCAGATCCCCTACGTCTGAGCGAATATCCGGAGGAATACTGCCTGAAGATGTAAGGCTTTCAAGGAGTCTTGCCATGCTAACCCTTCCGCCGAATTCCTCTGCCATAGATGCTACTGCGTCCACCCTGGAGTCTTGATTCAGAGACTTCCAATCCCGGTCAGCCGGACTCCGTCCCGTCTCGTTCAGATGTGAGTCAAAAATACTGGAATATGGAGAAAGGTCAGCCTTTCCTTTCCCTTCCACGTGAGATATGCGCTCCACTTTACGGATTTCAATTCCTTGATTCGCGAGCTCAGCTTCTACGGCACTGACAATATAGAACACGGCTGTAAGGCAATTATCAGGTAACATAGCAGCGAGATGCACATGGTTATAGTGGGCTTTTCTTAAAGAGAATTTTCTCCCGTAATTCAGGGATCCGCTTATTCTACCCCCGCCGCTTCCTGTCTGCATGTCAATGAGGTCCAGGAGCTCTCCTGCCGTAGGGAACAGGAGGCCTCTGGCATGATGGAGCATAGGATTGTGAAAGTACTCATGTACAGCCTGTTTAATTGCTTCAGCAATTCTTCTGTGGTCAATCTCGCCGATTTCGTGGAAGATATCAATGTGGAGTATTTCGTTCTTCTTAATCCTTGAGTAGAAGGCACAACCCGCATCCTGATTAATGACAATCTTGACTTCATCAGGCTCCTTAGGATAGATGACATGGACTCTACGGCTGATTATCGTAGTTTCACCAATCCTAAGGCCCCTTCCCATCCGAAACTCAGTCAGCATCGACTTAACCAGACGGTGACTGTCATATCGCAAGAAGGCTAAGTGGCGGAAATCACTCATCTGACTCTGAGGTCCTCCTCGGTAAACAGAATGTCCCCGCCTGCAAGCTGGAAGAGGGATTTAGCCTTGCCGGACGGAGCGCATACATCGACATCTCTGGGATCTGATATGCTTGTCCCACCTCCTGCCGCGTACCGCCGTCCGTGAGCTGTTTGGCCCCGCGACGCTCCGGTACCGGGCGCAAACCCTCTTCCCTGCACGCTGTGATGTCTCCTTGATACGTCAGGACGGATCAGACCCATGCCTTTCATGAGCCTGTCCCATAGTGATTCAGGCTTCCCGGGAGTATCGCCGCCTCGCGCCAGATCTCTCGTATCTTGCTCACAGGTTTGTTCCTCATCCACGTTGTCTCCTGAATCATCCGGAGCTGTATCTTGATCTCTGTGCCTGCCTCGTCTGGATTCGTACTCATCAAGGAACTTGCTGATGTTGATGAGCGTTGCCCCGTCAACACGGTGGCGAAGGGTAATAGCCAGCACTCCCCTGATATCATCAAGCAGCACTCGGGTTCTGGAGTTCATTGCTGCCCTTGCCCGTGCTCCCAGGGAAATCGCTTCCACAGCCCTCAGGCTTTCTATGCCGAATCCGACATACAGTTCTGCCAAAAGGGATGATAAGTCGTCCGGCAAGGTAATCTTCCGGAGTGCATCTGCTTTCTGAGGAACGGAACCTCCGTGTTGAAGCCATAGAGATTCTGCCTCTTTTGTGTAGCCGGACAGAATCTTCTTCACTGTGTCGTGGTTCTGAGGCCTTCCCATGTTTACCACAAAATCGAACCTGTCTGATAATTGCCTTCTGATATCTTCAAGCGCCCCCGGTTCTTCATCAGGATTACTGGCAGCCCAAACACAGCACATCACCGGAAGCGTAAAAGTAGGCAGGCCTGTCTCTTCTACCTGGAGGCGCCCGGGTTTTGTCCCCATGACATCAAGGAGGACGTCTGTAAGTTCAGGGGAGGTATCTGCCAGTCTGTTTATTTCATCAACGAAAATAATGCCTCGGTATGCCCTAGGTATCACTCCCGGCAAGAGGGCTACTTCGGGCTCATTCGGGTCCACTACTCTCGCCAGATCTATGCTCCCGACAACAGTCCCAAGTTTCGCAGCATGAGATATTTCAAGAAACGGAATGGAGACAGACTCGGTGCCTAAGAGAGAGAGGTCGTCGGACTCCATGTTCCGGTGGATCGGGCAGTGGGGATTAGTAGGTTCGCAGTTGTATAAACATCCTGCAATTCGTTCCATAGAAGGAAGAATGCTTTTCATGGCCCTGACAACTGTGGTTTTGCCTGTACCACGAAGACCTTCCACGTGAACGTGAATAGGCCTGCCTGCGATGAGGGACAAGACAGACATCTCCAAGGCATCAACTAACGATTGATTGCCTTCATGTACTACAAGGTCTCGATATTCTTTCAATATGGGCACCTCCATAGTGTAACGCGGCATTGGTGGGCAGCTATTGATATTATGGCCTTGCCATAATGAGCGCATACCGCGAAACAAGTGCCCTCATTTCCCAAAGATGTAACTCATTTACCGCTAATTCTCTTCTTGCATACCGAGTCTTCTCAGGCGGTACTGAAGGGTTTGGCGAGGTATTCCAAGGATGCGTGCAGTCTGCGACACATTGCCTTCGGCTTTGGTAAAAGCCCGGCGGATAAGCGTATTCTCCAAGTCCCGGACAGTCTCACGAAAGTCACTGCCTGACTCCATTTTCTGAATAATATCATCAAGAGGCGTCGGCACATCTACCGGCCGAAGCCTTGACTTTCCAATGTGATCAGGCAGATGCTCACGGAGAATCATATCCCCGTCCAGCATGTGCATGGCGCCTTCAATTGCATGTTCCAGCTCGCGGACATTGCCCGGCCAATCATAGGACAGAAACAACTGAAAAACTTCGTCTGAGACGCCTTTCACGTTCATCATCAGTTGGCTGTTGAATTTTCCGACGAAGTGGTCTATCAAAAGGGGTATGTCTTCGCGCCTGTCCCGAAGCGGTGGGATTCTGAGGCAAATGACGTTTAACCTGTAATACAGGTCATTTCTCAATAGACCCATGGCAACCGCTTCCTCGGGCAGTCGTGTCATGGCAGCCACAACCCGTACATCTACCATGCGTTCCTTTATGTCGCCTACACGACGCAACCGCTTCTCTGAAAGGACCCGCAGTAGTTTCCCTTGTAAGCTGGAAGGCATGGAATCAATCTCATCAAGAAAAATCGTACCGGGATCAGCCAGTTCAAAAAGGCCCGGCCGATCATAAGCGCCTGTGAATCCACCTTTTGTCGTTCCGAACAGTATCCCTTCAAGCAGGCCTTCAGGGAATGCTGCACAGTTTTGTGCAATAAACGGCCCGGCGCCTCTGTGTCCGGCGTTATGAATAGCCTGTACAAAAAGCTCTTTTCCCGTCCCGGTTTCACCGTGAACAAGAACGGCTGATATGCTTCCTGCAGCTCTTGCAGCCTTTCGTTTCAGATCCAGCATACATTCACTCTCGCCGATTATGTCTTCGAAAGTGTAGTGGGCACGATCTGAACCAATATCCCGCCTGCCTTCGCGTTTTGCGAACAACTCCATCTGAAGATCAACAATACGGTGGGCCATTTCCTGTATGAGTGTTATGTCGCGGGAGACCTCCACAGCCCCGATAAGCCTGCCCCCGACTGTCACAGGGAGAGTGGAGTTTACTGTAGTGATCGTATCTCCCTTGTAATTCATGAAGGTTTGCTCCCTGTTAGACACGGGTTGCCCGGCTTTGAGCACCTGAAGCAGGGTGCTGGTTTCTCGGCACAGCGAAGGGAATACTTCCAGTACGTGCCTACCGACGACTTCTTCAGGCTTCAGATTATCCAGGTTCGCTGCTGCTCTGTTATAGAATACTGTTACGCCGTTCCTGTCCACAACCTGAATGCCTTCATCTATGGAATCAAGAATCAGATGAAAGTTCTGAAGCAGCCGAACGGAATCACTGTCCGGATTTGAATCCGCAGTTCTCGGGCTCATTCCATCCATGACCATCACTCCCCGGGTATGACCGCTGATCTTTGGGCGTCCTACCCCTAGTTTTCTGGATTGATCCCGAGTCTCCTTCAATGATTATTAACTTATTCCAGAGCGAGTTCCACAAGGAAAGCAACAAGATCGGGAAATTCCATTCCCGCAGCCTTTGCAGCATCAGGGATTAAGCTGGTGCGGGTCATACCGGGGATTGTATTCAACTCGAGTATGTAAACCTCGTCACCCGGCGTGACAATTAAGTCGGATCGTGAGATGCCTCGACACCCCAGAGCCTTGTGAGCCTTCAGCGCACTTTCCTGGGCTGCCTCATAAGCATGGGCCCCAATTTGGGCAGGAATGATGTGTTCACTCATGCCGGGAGTGTACTTGGCTTCGTAGTCGTACAAGCCGGTGACGGAGCGGATTTCAATTACCGGCAGTGCTTGGGGCTCTTCATTGCCCAATACTCCAACAGTGATATCCGTCCCGGATATGTATTCTTCAACCAAAACCTCATCGTCATACTTGAATGCGTTCAAAACCGCACTCTCAAGATCTTCGGAAGACCTGACTACAGTCAATCCTATGGTTGAACCTTGCTTATTAGGTTTTATCACCATCGGATAATCCAGGCCTTTCGTTATCTGTCCTATGACACCTTGCAGTCCTTCTTTCCGTAACGCATGACTGCTGACCAAAACATCTTTAGGGCAGAGGAGGCCTTCAAGGCGAAAGAGTCTCTTTGAAATCGCTTTGTTCATAGCCAGGGCGCTGGCAAGAACCCCGGAACCTACATACGGAAGTCCAAGTATATCCAGAAGGCCCTGAAGACACCCGTCTTCCCCATACTTCCCGTGTAGAGCAATGAAGACTACGTCAGGCCTGGCTTCCGCAAGAGCAGTCACGGTATTATCGTCCAGATCCAAAGGTGTGACCTGAAAACCCTTCTCAACCAGGGCAGAACTTACTTGCCTTCCTGTGAACAATGATATTTCTCTCTCTGCAGATCTTCCACCGTAAATTAGCGCAACTCTCTTTTTCACAGTATCCGTCGGCAAACCGGCGCAGAAAGCGCCTGGAATTGCCTGTGCTCCTTTCTTGACATGGCTTATAGAATCATAACCGGTAAAACAGCGGCACCATAACCCTTACTGCGATAACTGAAACCAAGAATACATATATTGCCATCGTAGCCAAGACAATGCATGTGGCGAAGGAGATCACTTCTCCTGAAATCCCCCCGAACCGCCGGGCTGCAATTACCCACGCCATCTCGAATACTATTACAAGAGACAGAAGAGATGCGCACTTCACTATCGAAATGAGGCCCACAACTGCACCCCCGGACAAATAAGAGTCTCTATATTCTATGTCTATTGCCGGGGATTTGAGATTAAGATCCATCGCCAAACTTAATGTCCCAAGTCTTGAGCTGCTCAAGCAAATCGTATTTAGTGAGATCGAGGTGAATCGGGGTAATCGAAATCATGTTGTGCCTGACGGCTACGGAATCAATATCAAGATCTCCTTCGTACTCCTCTACATTACCTGCCATCCAGTAGTATGTCCTACCCCTGGGATCAACTCGCCTATCAAAGACGTCTTTCCAAACCCTCGCGCCTAATCTTGTAATGGATACGCCCGCCAGGTCCCGCTTCTCCACAGACGGAATGTTGACGTTCAGCAGGGTCTTGGGCGGCAGCCCTCTCTTGGCCACTGTTGAAACAAGTTGTTTGCCGAACTCGGCTGCCATAGGATAATTGCAGTTGTCAAAGGCAGCCACAGATATCGCCACTGAAGGAATTCCGTATATCACTCCTTCAATTGCAGCAGACACAGTCCCGGAATACAGCACGTCAGTGCCTAGATTCGGTCCGCGATTAATCCCGGACACGACTACATCAGGCTTCCATTCCAGGAGATCCTCAATAGCTAACTTGACACAGTCTGAAGGGGTGCCGTCAACAGCCCACGCCTGAATTCCGGAGTCGGGGAACTCAATGTTTTGTATCCTTAGAGGCCTAAGCACCGTAATGGCATGTCCCGTTGCGCTTCTTTCTCTGTCAGGGGCCACTACTTTGACTTCGCCGAGTTTTATGAGCTCCTGTGCTAACATGCTTATCCCGTCAGCGAGGATTCCGTCATCGTTAGTGACCAGTATTCGCATGGAGAGCGCTCACTCCTCATAACCTACATGAATCACGCCGTCCACTTCAGTGATCTCATCCAGCAACCTGTCTTTAGGCACTGAGAATGGCACTTCAAGGCTTAGATGGATACCGGCTTCATGCCCTTTCCCCAGAGTCTCCATATCTACTTCTTTTATACTTACCCCATATCTGCCCAATATCGACGCGATGGCGCCCAACTGCCCAGGCCTGTCGCTTACATGGACAAAAAGCGTATCACGTTTTGACAGTATGAATCTTCGCTCAAAACGATCAAATACCACAAGCACAACAACGACAAGGCCTGTAGCCACTGCACCGGATACGTAAAACCCTGTGCCGACAGCCAATCCTATCCCTGCCACGACCCAAAGGCTTGCTGCGGTTGTCAGCCCTTTAATCGTCGAGCCTTCCCGAAGGATGGTGCCTGCCCCGAGAAAACCTATCCCGCTGATTACCTGAGCTGCGATCCGCCCCGGATCATACCCCAGTTTTCCTGAAAACTCCAAGAAAGCGTATTGAGAGATTATCATTATGAGAGCTGATCCAATACATACCAGGATATGAGTTCTGAAGCCTGCAGGCCGTTTATGGCTCTCCCGTTCGAGCCCGATCAGCCCACCTAACGCAGTGGCAACGAAGAGTCTCAGAATTACCTCTCCCTGGGAGATCATACGCTCACCCCACGATCCCTTGAAACTCAGAGGCCTTATCAATCAGATTCAATTATAGCATAAACATTGGGATGGAAGTGCAAGCGCATGTAATACCACGAGGCACCCGGAAATTCACTGGGTCAACTGCTTGCTCTTCGGGTGAATTGTTCTCGCAAGGTTAAGACACGGCGGGAGACTTGACACACAAGTGATCTTATCTCGTCCAGGGCTTCCAGAACCGGCTTTGTGGACTCATCTCCACATAGCTCTTTTATGGCTTCCAGTGCATAGGACCTGAGATCTTCATTCTCAAGGCATATCCTTACCAAAGGCTCAATTGCCCGCTCATCGCCTAAGGCTCGAAGGGCCTGTATAGCGCCATAGCGAACATCGACAGACTCGTCACCCAGACAGGAAATGAGCTTTCCCAGCACCTTGATGTCGCCGATTTTCCGCAGGGCTTCAACTGCTTCGTATCTCACTGCAGGATCAGCATCGCCCAATAGCGCTGACAAGCGCGACACGGATTTTTTGTGTCTCATCTCTCCCAGGAGCTTTGCCGCTCTGCGACGGGTGTTCCTGTCAGTGATCTCCAGCGCACAACTGACAGCTTCAACTACCTGTGTTTTGGGGAATTTCATAATTGCTCTCGTGATATTGTACGCCACATACGGATTTTCATCTCGCAGGGCTTTCACAAGATGTTCCAATGAAGACTCTTCCCGGATTTCGCCAAGCGCTTCTGAAACCCAGCTCCTGACTGAATCGTCCTCGTCCTCAAGAGCACGAATCAATATACCTACGGCTTTGCTGTCAGGTAGTTTACTAAGGCCATAGGCTGCCCCCCGCCTGGCAGAGACATCTCCTCGGTCAAGCGCTTCCATAAGAAGATCTACGATCTCAGCCCTGACGCTTTGAACCTCGACCCTGGCAACATCTGTTCTGTTACCGGCAAGTCTGTGCAAATCTTCCTCAAGTTGAGACAGTTGGTGAATTAGAATATCTATTTTGTCGATACCATCCACCATGTGAAATCTCCCCCATCCCCTGGCAGCAACTTAATTTCGAAATGGATTCCGCCGCCCGAGAATCAGCACAAAGGGGAAAATGCGCCTTACTCGTGGGTACAGCATGGCGACAGCACATTAATTGTTCGACGCCGGCAGATCTATTCCTCCCGGCCTATTCTTAGTCATTCAATCTTTTGTGTCTTGGCTAAGTGCTTCTCATTCCGCAATGAGGACACACATCTTGGTCAAGCTCCATGAGATCATGGCATTTTAGGCATTCCTTCTTTACCGGCTTTCCGCAATGTGGGCAGAAGGCCAGATTGTGGATGTACTTCTTGGAACAGTGGGGGCATGTGAGAAGTTCTCCGCGTGGACGCAAGAACAAGTATAAAACCACGACAGCCAGAGTTGCAAAAACATTTACGGTCAAAGCCGAGAAGACACACGCTACCGCCCAGATTACAGGGTTATGATCCCGCCCGCGGGCGTCGCGGAAAACCCACCAGGCACACACGGCGCCTACCGCTATAGTCCCGATGAATACAGGCCAATTCATTCCGTTTGCTTCCATTTCCCTTCCCCTGTCATATCATGTTTCCAAAGTGAGCCAGGCCTGGGGTCTTACGAATCCTTCATATGTTCAAACTTGATCCTGATTTCGGGAACAGGCATTCTGAGCATCAAGTCTTCCACTGCTTTTCTGGGATCCAAACCTTCGAAAAGAACGGCGTACAATTTCGAGGCAATAGGCATTTCCACATTGACGCGTTTTGACAAGGCCACTGCTGCCTTTGTGGTGGCAATCCCTTCCACCACCATGTTTGTGGAGCTTAAGATCTTGTCAACACTCTTTCCCCTGGCTATTGCCATCCCTGCTCTCCTATTCCTTGACAACATGCTCATGCATGTTACGATTACATCGCCCATCCCTGAAAGGCCTGCAAAGGTCATGGGATTGGCTCCGAGGGCAGTCCCGAGTCGCACGATCTCCGCAATACCCCGGGTCATAATGGCAGCGCGCGTATTATCGCCGAATCCAAGCCCGTCAGAAACCCCGGTTCCTAAAGCGATTACGTTCTTCAAAGCCCCGCCCAGCTCCACCCCGATGATATCCCTGCTGGTATAGACCCTGAGAGTCGAACACATGAGAGTCTCTTGAGCCAGCTTGGCAACGGGTAAATGACAGGACGCAGCGACAATTGCAGTAGGAACCCTGCGGGCCACTTCTTCGGCATGACTCGGACCGGATATGACCCCTATGTTATCAGCAAGCTCAGCGGGAAGTTCCTGCGCCATGACTTCTGACATACGCATTAGGCTTCCTTCTTCAATGCCTTTGGCTGCATGAATCAGGACATGTTCCGGCGTCAAATGCGGCCTGGCTTTCCGAATCACGCTCCGCATATGCTGAGCGGGAACGGGCATCAGGACGAACCGGTTCATCCCGATGACTCTTTCCATATCAGAAGTTGCAAGAACTCTCTCGGGTACAAAGACCCCCTCCAGAAATGTCTCATTTGTCCGGCATGTGTTTATTTCATCAACGACTTCTTCTTCCCTTGCCCACAAGTCTACCGTGTAGCCTTCTTCAGCTAGTAGAGCCGCTAGAGCCGTTCCCCAGCCCCCTGCACCGATAATCCCTAGTCTCACTCAACTTTCTCTCCTAACTTCCGTTCTTTGCCGGATAGTAGTCTTCTGATATTTGAATGATGCTTAAATATGGCTAATCCACCGATAATCGCAGCAAGGACCACATATTCCGGAGGGTAGTGCAATGCATAAGCTGCAAATGGAGCAAGCACTGCTACGATAATCGAGCCTAGGGACACGTACCTTGTGAGTAATACAACGCCTGCCCACACCGGAACAAGAACCAGAGCCACCATAGGCATGGAGGCAAGGATGATCCCGCCTCCGACTCCAATGCCTTTACCACCTTGAAATCTCAAGAACACAGAGTATGCACCGCCTAACGCAGCCGCTAAGCCGCACAGTGCGCCGCACAATGTTCCTTGAGCCAGGATACCCAAATAAACACTTGAGGCCCCTTTCCCCAGATCACAACACAAGACGAGAAGCGCAGGGCCCCGTCCTAACACTCTAAGGACATTAGTAGCGCCTATATTACCGCTGCCCTTAGTTCGCACGTCTACACCTGTCAATAGCTTTCCTACAACATACCCGAAAGGAATGGACCCTAAAAGATAGCTGAAACCTATTGCTGCCAGAACCCCCACATACTTCATGATTTCTCCTCCGTTCCTGTCTATCCTCTTTTCCGGAGCAGGAATCTCAACGGAGCCCCTTGGAAGTCAAAGGACTCCCTTAAAGTGTTTTCCAGGTAGCGTCTGTAGGAGAAAGTCATTAGATTAGGATAATTCGTAAAGAGGGCAAAGGACGGCGGGCTTGTTGATACCTGGGTGCCATAGAATATCTTCATTTGCCTGCCTTTGTCTTGGGGTGGTGCCACTCTGAATTGGGCTTCTTTCAACACCTCATTCAGAACAGGAGTGTCGATGCGCCTTCTGTGGTTCGAAGCCACTTTCTCCGCAACCTCCATTAATGTGGAAATCCCCTGGTTGTTAAGGGCAGACACGAAAAGAACAGGCACGTATGATATGAACGCCATTTCGCTCCTTACACGCTGTTCAAAATGAGCTCTCCCTTGCTTGCCCCCTTTAAGCAGATCACATTTGTTTGCCACAATAATCATGCCTTGACCTGCTTCTTCCACGTATCCCGCAATTCTTGCGTCCTGCGAGACAGGCATCTCCGAGGCATCCAGGACAATGAGAGCTACATCACACCTGTCTGCTGCGCGAAGCGCACGAAATACACTATAGCGTTCTACAGGGCTGTCAATCTTCGCCATCCGGCGAATCCCGGCAGTGTCGATTATCACAAAACGCTTATCGTTCCACACAAAAGGCGTATCCAAAGCATCCCGGGTAGTGCCTGGTATTGGCGTCACTATAGCCCGCTCCTCCCCGAGGATGCAGTTTACCAGAGAAGACTTGCCCACGTTGGGACGGCCGAGGACCGCCAGTTTTATTGATTCATCTTGAATGTCCCGTTCGTCGGGCAAAGCGGAGGTATGTGGCAGGAGTTCAAGGGTTCTGTCAAGCAGGTCCCCTATCCCTATCCCATGAATAGCAGAGACGGGATGAGGCGGGCCAAGGCCTAACGCGTAGAATTCCACGTGGTGATCGTAACGTGCCCCCTCTGCCTTGTTGGCAACGACTATCACCTTGCGCCCGGACCTCCTTAGGACGTCAGCAACATCATAATCATGGGGCATTAAGCCTGAAGCTGTATCTACCACAAACCAAACTACATCAGCTTCACTGATTGCCATGTCAGTCTGAGCAATTGTGAGCTCTCCAATAGAATCTCCGGCAGGTTCGGCATAGATACCGCCTGTATCTACAAGAGTGAAGGTCCTTCCGCTCCATTCAGCGTGGGCGTAGACTCTGTCCCTTGTAACTCCCGGGGTTTCCTCGACGATGGCATGGCGAGTGCCTAGGATCCTGTTAAACAGTTGAGACTTGCCCACGTTCGGCCTTCCCACAATAGCCACTATGGAACCATACACTAAAGGTCACCCCTCTACCATAAACGTAATCCGTTCTGTGATGGGCCTGCCTGTACATACAGTGGCTTAAGTGTCCCGTATGTATTCTTACGACAAGAGGAGGGACTAGCCCTCCTCCTCATAATAACCAACAGCGTCTGCAAAAGCCAGACACAATTCGTCTCATCCAATGACAAAGTCTGACTAAAGAGCAGCAGCTCAATATGCTATGCTGTAAATAGCGTCTTCCAAGTCTTTGTCGTTAATTTTTATCTGTGCCGCATCTTTCAGTTCACTGAGCACTGCTGATGTAAGCTTCGCCTTCTGCTTTATGACTTGTTTCCGCACATCATCTTGCACGTTTTCATAAGGCAACAGTCTTTCGGGTTTCTTGTCCTCGACTCTGATTATGTGATAACCGAACATGGTCGTAACAGGAGCGCTGGTCTCACCTATACCAAGGCTGAACGCAACTTCTTCAAATGAGGTATCCATGACGCCTCTTTCGAAGAATCCAAGGTCACCGCCTTTATCTTTTGAGCCCGGATCCGTTGACTTCTCTTTGGCGATTTCGGCAAAATCCTCGCCCATCTCGAGCTGCTTCAGGATACTCTTTGCCGTCTCTTCATCCTCAACCAGGATATGCCTTGCCTTGACCTGCTCAGGTTCTGTGTACTTATCCTTGTTCTCTTCATAATAGGTTTTCAGCTCTTCTTCTTCCACTGTTACGTCTTTTGCTGCTATCCCTTCAAGTAACAACGTGCTTCTGATTTGCCCTCTTAGATCGTCAAGAGTCATTCCGTACTGGGATAAGACTTGTTCAAGGCCGACTGAGGATCCGAACTGGTCTGCCAGCTTGTCCATTTCAGATTGAACTTCCTCATCGGTGACTGTGATATCATGCTGCTTTGCCCCTTGCCTAATGAGTTCTTCACGCAACAACCCGGCTAGCATCTGGTTGCCGCTTTGCTTCTTCAGAGCATCGTTAAACTGTTTCCACGTGATGTTTGTTGAGTTTACTCTGGCAACGGCTTTCAGGTCATTATGAATCCACAAGGCTCCAATTATCAAAAGGCCTACAACTACAATGATAGTGATCACTCTTAGTGAGCTCTTACTGTTCACCATTGGTTCCTCCCTTTTCACGCGCTGCACAAGAACGGGTTCAGTGTACCATACCGGGGATCCGGTGTCAACTGCACCCGGGGCCATTACACCCGGGGCCATTGCACCCGAGCCACCCGTCAACCGAGGCACCGAAGTCACGCGGTACCTGAGCCATACGGCACCTGAGGCGGCCGTCACCCGAGCCAACCGAGGTATCCGAATCACCCAAGGCATCGAAGCCACCCGTCAACCGAGGCACCGAAGTCACGCGGTACCTGAGCCATACGGCACCTGAGGCGTCCGAGGCGCTAAGTGTGTGTTTATGAAACCGTTGTTCTCTCCCACATTATGTTAACGCAGCTCGCTTGAATCGCAAAAACCGGTCGCCGTCTTCGGCGAAACCGGCAGCTATTGGAGAAGTTCAACGGTCTCGTGCCGATCCAATTAGTTGCGTCCCGCGAAGCTTACCGGGAAGCATGCCTTATATCCCCATAGCTAAAGCCAGGGGCTTCACGGCGCGCGCGGTAAGTCACGGACGAACAATTTTCCCCGGCTCACTGCCTTTGGCGCTTCCGGGAGCTGACCCAAATGTAGCCTGCGCTGCCTGCAATGATTATGCCGACAATCCATGCTATGGTTCTGCCGGGAGAGCCTGGCTGAAGACCGCTTGCAGATTTGGCTGTCGATATTACGGGCGTAACTGCTGATGCGAAAATGGCTACAGCTCTTTCCGCTTCTTCCAGGTTGTTAGTGTGTGCACCTACTTCCATTAATGCGGCTCTCGGCAACATATCTTGATTGTAATTCCCCTGGGCCCACAGAATCCCCTTAATCAGGCCGGGCGCTTGGGAATCCGCAGATGATTTCAGCTTCTTTGCGAAGGTGAGATTCTGCCCTCTGGTCTGGTTTTGCTGACCAATGACCAGTGTTATTTTGGTTACGTCCTCCCCTTTTACACTGGTTCTATAGACTTCAGGAGGAACAGCGTCTCTGTGAATGTCAAAAGCGGCAACAGGCCGCTGTTTCAGCAACTGGGCCAAAGTCCGCCTTGAACGCGTGTATGCGCCGCCATCATGGGGATTGTGATTATCAGTTGACCTTACCACATCAAAACCATGTTTCTTAAGAGCCTGCTCAAATGCGGCGGCAACCTTGTAGACATCACCCCAATCCTTTGTCGGCGTGCCGCTGGAAGGCGCATAGGATTCATCGCTGTGCGTATTGTAGAGCACGACTGTCTTGCCTGTTTGCTGCTGCGCGGCTAGGAATAGCTGACTGATACTTCTACCAATAGTAGTTGCAATACCTGATAAAACAGACAGTATACTTCCTCGGGAAGCTTCATTCCCGTCATCCGGTGTAACCGCTTCCGTGAATTGCGCGCGGGCTGTCTGTCCATCAATCCTGACAACTTCATAAGCCCTGTTGTCTTCATTAATAAACACGTCTCCGGGAAGAAGCACGATCGCAGTATGAAATATCTCATTGTCAGCTTCATCAACAAGAGTGAAGTAACCCTCACTCAGCTCATGTTCTGCAAATGCAGCTCCTTGTAGCAGCAAACCAGATACTAAAGTAGCGATAGCGGTGATTAGGAGAGCTGCACGTAAGAGGCGACTTCTTTGACTGCAGTGACATTTATGCCCAATGCAGGCCATATGCTCATACCCCCGATTATTCCTCAGACTCTTCGCTCAGTGTTTCCGCTTCATGGCTTACAGCTTCCGACACCTTGTCCGCGTTTCCTTTACTGTCAGGTATGTGCCCCCTTTGGAGTCGTTCCATGGTTTCTCCGAATATCTCTGCAAGGCCCACTGCGATGATCCCGGCAATTATTACTGCATCAAAGGCTCCTGCACCGCCCAGGTTCACGGTGGATGGTATCCGCCTGACTATTACTTCCACGAGATGGGCAATGTCCAGAAGTACAACGCCTAACACTGCGCCAACAAACGCCGCACGCCTGGATCTACCCAGCAAGTACGCTATCGCGCCTGCTACCAGTCCGAAAACGTATATGGAATCGATTATGGTTCTCCCTTCCTCGAACGTGAATACCTTTGATATGGCTACCAGTGCTGCCCCTGTTGCCACCGCAGAAAAAATGCCTCGCCCGGTCTCAGACGGGGTATCAGCGCGGCTTAACACATATATCGCAATAATCACCGGGATTACTGAGCCCCCAAGATTCAGGCTGATTGTCCAAAGACCGCGATATATGGGAATATCGACGAAGCCTCCTAGAAGAATCAGTAAAACGGCTACCAGGGCTTGTTTGTCATTAAGGTGCATGCGATCGAGAACCCTGTGGGCAAACCCGAGGAAAACCACGACACTCACCGCAAGCAGCAGAATGAGTCCTACTGTCATGCTAAAGCCCCCTTCGTTCGTGGAAACAGCTTCTCTTCCACACCCTGGAAAGTAGCATTTCCCTATCTCAGAAGGGATATTCCGCAAAGGAGTATGAAGGCCGATGGTTTGGAAACCATCGGCCCGGTGTCAACTGGCATTTACGCCTGTATCAATCAGCATGCAACGAAGAAAATTCGAATTCCGTTACTCCTGGGAGTTCTTAAGAATATCGCCAAAGACATCACCGATCGTAAGCCCCTGGCTTTCCGACTTATCGGCATATTTCCTATAAACCTTCTTCTCCTCTTCAGATTGAGCTTCTTTCAGGCTCAACCCGATGCGATGGTCCCTCGGCCTTACACTGATGACCTTTACAGCTATCTCATCCCCGGGGCTGACCACTTCATCAGGCTTCTCAACTCGCCTATCAGCTAATTGTGAGATGTGCACAAGGCCTTCAATCCCAGGTTCCAACTGGACGAAAGCACCAAAGTCAACTGTCTTGGTGACTGTTCCTTTAACAATGCTACCCACGGGGTACCTTGTGGTAACGTCATCCCATGGATCTGGAAGGGTTTGCTTCAGGCCCAACGAAATCCGCTCGCGCTCCCTGTCTACAGCCAGCACCTTCACTCTTATTCGCTCTCCCTCCGAGACTACGTCCCGGGGATCTTCCGTTCTGGTCCAGGCCATGTCCGAAACGTGTAGAAGGCCTTCTACTCCGTCGCCTATGTCTACAAAAGCGCCGAAATTGACGACACGCCGGACAATGCCTTCCACTATTATGCCTTCGTTCAAAGACTCGAGCACGTGTTTCCTGGCTTCAGCCAGTTCCTCTTCTTGCACCTGCCGCGCGGAAAGAACCACGTTTTTCTTGTCCCTGTCGGCTTCCAGAACTTTCATTCGGAGGGTTTCCCCTTTCAGCCGGCTGAGATCCTGAATAGGACGGATGCTTGCATGTGAAGCAGGAATAAAGCCTCTCAGGCCGACGTCCACGACGATGCCGCCTTTGACTACGTCGGTCACTTCGCCTTCAACTATGGCTTCGTTTTCAAGAGCGTCAAATATCCCATCCCAAGCCCTGTCAATATCAGCCTTCCGCTTGGACAGAAGAGGCTCGCCTCCACTGGCTTCGAGTTTTTCGATTAACACCTCTATCCTGTCACCTACATTGACTATACCTTCACATGACTGGACCTGCCTTCTGGAGATCTCATTCCTTGGCACTACACCTTCGGACTTAAGTCCAATATCGACAAGGACCCGCTCGGGTTCGACTGCGACAACAGTGCCTTCAACTATGTCGCCCTCCACAAGTGCCGGCTGGAGCGACATACCCGCAGTCTCTGGCTCCTCCTCTTCAGGCCCTGTAACATCCGGCTCTTCTTCCCCCTGTGAAGTTTCAGGCTCTTCTTGGTCCACCTGTGAAGTTTCAGGCTCTTCTTGGTCCACCTGTGAAGTTTTGGGTTCTTCTTGGTCCACCTGTGAAGTCTCAGAATCTTCTTGTGGAACTCCCTTGTCTTCCTGCTCATTATCAACGTGTTCCTGCAAATTTTCGGGACTTTCCTCCATTTGGTCTTCACTTGCCTCAATGGTTTCAATTTCGTCAATATTTCTTTCGTCAGTAATATCTGTTACCCCCAACTCACTTATCTTCCCTTCGTCCGGTACGCTCATCCTCTCAACGACCTCCTCGATAACCCAATTCGGCGTCGATGCCCCCGCCGTTAGCCCCACCCTTTCGAGTCCTGAAAAATCCAGGGTATCTAAGTCTCCCGGCCCTTCCACCCAGTAGACTTCAGCGCCTTCCGCTTGACAGATTTCCACAAGCCTTCGTGTATTCGCGCTGGTCCGCCCGCCTACCACGACCACGGCATCAACTGATCGTGCCAACTTGCGCGCAGCCTCCTGCCTTTTCCAAGTAGCATCGCATATTGTATTGTAGGCCAAAAGCTCCTTCGCCCTTAAGGCAAGGGCAGCGAGAACCTGGCGGAAAGCCTCGACTGTCTGGGTGGTCTGACAAACAACACCGACCTTGGGCTCGACGAAACCGGATGCTACATCTTCACCGGTCATGACTACTCTCGCATTATCCCCGGCCCAACCTAACAGACCAACTACCTCTTTGTGTCCTTTGTCACCAACTATGAACACCTGATAACCCTTACGATTCAGCGCAGCGGCCCGCTCTTGTGCGCGCTTGACATACGGACAAGTGGCATGGACAACTCTCAGCCCTCGCGTATGCGCTTCGTCAATCACATCAGGCGGCAGGCCGTGCGACGGCACTATCATACAGCCGTCTGAGATCTCGTTTAAATCGGATACCGGAATAACCCCTGTTTCTTTCAGCTTGGCGATGACTTGAGGATTGTGGACCAAGGGGCCGAGGGTGAAGGCTATACCTTGACTGCCTGCGTTTTCAGCAATTTCAACCGCTCGTTTGACCCCAAAGCAAAACCCGCTGTGTTCACCAACTACAAGCTGCAAGACCTGTTCTACCTTCTTCCCTATTATCTCCCAACATCACACCAAACTTAACCTAAGGAATTCTAAAAGCTCATGACCAGCCTCTCTATTTCCTCCATCATGAGATTCGTGATAGCCTCTCTTGGCCTGACGGAGGACTGATTCAGAGGAAGTATCGAGCATACTTCAGCAGGAATAATAGGCTTGCCGAATCTTACACCAATATGGCCTGCTTTAGGAAAGACAACGCCTTTCCGCATTATTTTTCCTGTGCCAACGATCCCTACAGGCACCAAATAAGCGCCGGTTTTCTCTGCCAGAACCGCTGCCCCGGAGTACGCTTTCTGAAGCCTGCCATCGAGGCTTCTGGTCCCTTCAGGAAATATCCCCAAGACTTCGCCGTCTCTGAGCACTTCAAGAGCTCGGTGGAATGCGTCCTTGTCGTCTTCCCCACGGCGCACGGGGAAAGCCCCCAGGCTACGAGCTATCATCCTAAGAAGAGGATTGTCAAACAGTTCGCGTTTTGCCATGAACCGAACAGGCCGATCCATGGCGCATCCTACCACTATAGGATCGAGCATACTCAAGTGGTTCGCCGCCAGCAGCACGCCTCCCTCGCTTGGAACGTTATCTTTGCCTTCTACTTGCATACGAAAGGCAATTCTCATGACAAATCTGAGAATTGCCCTGATAATCACGTAAAACAAGGCGTTTCCCCCTTGCCTCCTGACGCGTTTTCAACTCTATCCTTGTTAAGTATCTCGTAAATGACAGCTACCACTTCCGTAATGGTTTCTTCAGGGGTTTTTCCCGTAGTGTCGATAGTAATAGAATCAGGCGCAGGTTTAAGGGGGGCTACTTTCCGCCCGCTGTCAATCTTGTCCCTATGCATTATTTCACTGATAATTGTCTCTTCCACTACGTCATATCCTCGCTCACGGGCTTGAATCACCCGTCTGCGCACGCGCTCGTCAAAGTCTGCCACAAGGAATATCTTCACGTCCGCGTCAGGCACAACAACGGTCCCGATATCCCTTCCGTCCATCACTACGCAGCCCCTATTTGCGATGGCACGCTGGATATTCAAAAGGGCAGCTCTGACTTGCGGAATCTCCGCTACTTGCGATACACAGGCGCCTACCTCAGGGCATGTCAGTTCCACTGTCACATCTTCACCGTCGAGAAGAACACGGCACTCTCCGTCATCGGGCACAACAGCGACTTCAGTGGCCTCGGCCAGTTTGACTATGGATTCGGCCTTTTGGACATCTACTCCGAGGCGTATTGCCTTGAGGGTCAGAGCCCGGTAAATAAGGCCTGTGCTGACATAAGCCATACCCAAGATTTTTGCGACGGCTTTTGCCACTGTGCTCTTCCCCGCACCGGCAGGACCGTCAATCGCGATGACCGGGCCTTGTTTGTTTTTCCTCGCTCTTATGCTATTCGACGTATACATTACAGATTCCTCTTCTCCCGTGATAAATCTCGCCCTAATATACCTGGTGCGTATACTTGCGGGGACACTCAGTGAGAATCATCTTCAGTGCGAGCATCCACATTCAGCCTAATACCCTCCAAACGTTCAGCCCTACTAAGCCCGGATCTTCCTTCCGGGGTGCTGAGAATAACCTGCCCCAGGATTGTCAAGGCCAGAAACAGCCATAAAGCTATGGCGAACACCCTCTCAAGGAAACATAGAAGTCTGTCCACATTTTCGCTGCCTTCACCAAACGCCGAACTCATACTGCCTTTCTCTACCTTCCTTCAGCCAGACTTTGCCCTGCAAGATAACCTGTGGAAAAAGCAGCCTGCAGATTGAACCCGCCGGTCATACCATCAACGTCGATTACTTCTCCTGCGAAGTATAATCCTTGAACAAGTTTGGATTCCATTCTTCGAGGATCGATTTCATCCACATCCACCCCGCCTGCGGTGACAATCCCCTCATCGTCCGGCCTCAGTCCTGCTATGTGTAATGTAAGTTCCTTCAGGGTCTTGCCTATTAGAAGTCGTTCCTCCCTTGTGACCTGAGATATGTGTTTCGAGGCCGATACGCCGGCCTCCTGCAAAACTATGTCGATCAAATGCCGAGGCATAAGATCTACCAGAGAGTTCAGTACGGTCTGCCCTCCGTGTTTCGCAAAATCCCGCAAGACTCTGGCGTCCAGTTGCTCATGGGATAGCGCAGGTTTCATGTCGATTATCAATGCGACCCCGGGCTTCGCATTAACCATTGCGGACGCTGCTGCCCGTGACAATGATAGGATGATAGGGCCGGAGACCCCATAGTGAGTAAACAGCATTTCACCCAATTCAGACCCGCTCTTACGCCCGTCTATCGTCAATGTCACCTGCACGTTGCGTAAGGTGAGCCCTGCCACCTCGCGCGGCCATGACTCAAGTGTCTCCAGCGGAATCAAAGACGCCCTCGGTTGGACAACAGTGTGTCTCAGTTCTTTTGCTATTCTGAGCCCGTCGCCTGTAGAACCTGTGGCAGCATAGGTAATTCCTCCGGTAGCGATTACCACTGCGTCACACGGCATAAACTCAGTTTTCCCGCAACCTGCGGTAAATACGACTCCCTGCACTTTTTCACCTGAAACGACGACTTTATGTACCCTCGAGTTAAACTGCAGCTTCGCCCCGCTCTTCTTTACATACGTCACGAGAGCCCGCAACACATCCCTGGATATTCCTGATGCAGGAAATACCCTTTTGCCTCTTTCTGTTTTACTCTCCACTCCAAGCCCCCGAAAGAACTCTCGGAGATCGTAGGAGTCAAATCGCGAAAAAGCCGAATACAAAAACTTCCCGTTACCCGGGATACCGGCTATCAGTCCGTCCACGTCTGTATCATTAGTAAAGTTGCATCTGCCTTTACCCGTGATAAGGAGTTTTCTGCCGGGACGGCTGTTTCTCTCCAGAAGAACCACGGTCATCCCCAGCGACGCAGCCTTTCCCGCAGCCATCAAACCTGCAGGCCCGGCCCCTACTACTATGACGTCTTTTCGCAAGATCCTACCCCTTCTCCCGACCTTGCTGCCATCTTCCGGATCCAGTTCTCTTCATCAGCAGTAAGGTATCTCCATGAACCGACCTTCAAGTCTCCGATATCCAATTCGCCGAAACCGGTCCTTGTGAGACTTTTGACCGGATGTCCGATGGAATCAAACATTTCACGAACTTGACGTTTCCTGCCTTCCCCGATCTTGATTTCCACCTGAGCGCAACTCTCGGACGGTGTAATCATTCTCACAACGGCAGGGGACGATGTGTGCCCGGACGATAATTGCACCCCGTTACGTAATAGATTCAGCTTCTTTTCATCAGGTACACCGTTGACCACCGCCAGATACGTCTTGTGTATTCCGAATCTCGGATGAGTCATGACATGAGTCGCATGGCCGTCGTTTGTCAAGAGGAGCAACCCCTCGGTGTCCCGGTCAAGCCTGCCTACGGGAAATAGCCGTGTGCCCGTGTGTGGAACAAGGCCCAATACTGTTCCACGCCCTCTGGGATCTTGGACCGTGGAAATGTAGCCTTTAGGTTTGTTGAGCATGATGTATATTTTCTTATCGCAGGTATCGACAGCCTGGCCGTCGACTCTTATCTCACATTCAAAGCGATGGAACTTCGCGCCCGGCTCTCGTACGACCCTCCCGTCAACGGTAACGCGGCCTTCTTTGATTATTTCTGCACTTGCCCTACGCGAAGCAACGCCTGCGTTTGCAAGAATCTTCTGAAGTCTCTCCACCGGAAAAACCACCAATCAAGACAAGGCTAGCCCAATTTCCCCAACTTGCCCAGACTCTCTGTAGTACCGAGCGCCAACAAGACATCACCTTTCCTAATAAGGTCATCAGGACCGGGCGAGACCTTGACTTTGTTGTCAGTACTGCGAATCGCAACAACGTTCACACCGAGTTTGGCACGCAGATTCAACTCACGAAGAGTCCTGCCAATCAGTTCGGAGGAGGCTGTGATCTCAACCACATCGTAATCAGGGGAAAGCTCAATAACCTCAAGAATGTTTGAAGACGTAAGGGTGGCAGCCAATCTTGCGCCCATATCCCGTTCAGGGTAGACTACCTGTTCTACCCCGATCTTCTCAAGAAGCTTACCGTGGAGTTCATCATGGGCTTTTCCCACAACGTAAGTTACCCCCATGTCTTTTAGTATCAGACATGTAAGTATGCTGGACAATACATCATGGCCGATGGTGACTATGACTACGTCAAAATTGCGGATACCGATTGCCCTAAGGATGTCCTCATCTGTTGCGTCTGCCTGAACAGCATGGGTGACTCCGTCAGCTACCTGCTGAACCTTATCTTCATCGATATCAACAGCCAGCACTTGGTGCCCCAGTTTTGCAAGGGTGCACGCAACACTGGCACCGAACTTCCCCAGGCCGATAACTGCATACTGCCGCATCATACCATCTCCCACAAAGGCCCTATTCGTTGGCAGGGAATACCACCTGTGGCAACCTCATATTCCAGACGATCTTACGACATTATTCATGCTAATGCAACCTGGCGTAAGCGTCAAATAGTCTACGTTAAGTAGGTGGAGCCTACAGGTGTTCGGAAAACCACCATGGATCCCTATTGACGCTTGCAACCTGGCATTTAAGTGGATCGCCATGAGACCGTTGGACTTCTCCGGTAATCGCCCGTTTCACCGAAGACGTCGGCCAGTTTTTGCGATTCGGGCGGGCTGTGTTAACATAATATGGGAGAGAACAACGGTCTCCGCCATAAGTAATCGCCGGTTCCGGAAAGTGTACGTACCGTACAGGGTGGCCCCGCAAGGTATGTCCGTTTTCTGAGGCCGGTGTTGCACTAAGGGGACGGCTCCCCAAGCGGGTTGCCTTGACAAAATCCGGCCCGTAGGCCGGTGGCCGAACTTTGACACCCCTCGTTGCAATCACCGGCCACCCAAGACAATCGGAAAACCGGCGAAAACTAATGAACTCATACTTAAGAGGGGTAATGTCAGTGAGCGTCCGCCTGCACATTTGGCTTACAGGCAATACCCCCTGTGCTCTGCCTCCCTCCCGGAGCCCCCTTTGCCAGGAAGGACGGCACGAAGTCAATCAGTTTCTCCAACGGGCCAATGCCCTCTACAGGCATAACCCTGACCTGGCCCATACTGACTACAAGAAATGCCACCGGCGAGATGGTCAGGCCTGCACCTGCGCCTCCCCCAAACGGGAACCCCTGCCCGTCTGCGGTGGACGCATTCGACCGCGTTTTCCCCCCTTGTCCTTCCTCCAGAGTTGCAAACTCGCTTCCACCTGCTGCAAACCCCACGAATACCCGGGATACGGGCAATATTACAGTTCCGTCCGAGGTCTCCACCGGATCTCCTAAGATTGTATTGACGTCAATCATTTCCTTTATGTTGTCCATGGTTGTCTTCATCAAGACATCAATCGGGTGATCCGCCATGTCCATTTCTCCTTTCAAACAAGGCTGGGCCTACCGATAGTTTTGCCTAAAGACCGCCGGGAAAACAATATTGCCCGGCCTGGATACAACAATACTGTCGAGCTCCATGTCAACACAGACTTCATTGTAACAGGGCGCGATGGTGACCTCAGGCAGGTCGCCGGGAAATCGGAGTCTTTCGGAAAACACGGCCAGGACGGTGCCAAGCAACGCATGGATTAATCCGACAGTGATAGCGGTAGTTGCCGCGTCCCCGGCCCCAAAGGCCAGCCGAAGTCGAAAACGGAGCAGAGTCAAACCTCTCTTGAGGGCCTGAATGATTATGGGCCTCGCAAACCTATCCCTTGCTGATTTAGGCTTTCCGCGGGTATCTTTAGGCACATCCCGCCGAGGCCTGCTCTTATCTATCCTGTCCATAAACCGGATGAGGAGCTTATAGGCGTTTTCAGGATGCCTGATAAGATCCTCAAGGGATTTGATTATCAGTTCTCCCTGACCGCGTTCTTCTGACTCTCTCGTATTATGAGCCTTGTAAACAGTAAACCATACCAATCCGCGTACAATCCCCAAGCTGACTCTGGCAAATGTCTGTCTTCGGTTGAGGGCAAGTTGTATGCGGACGTGTACAGGCGCAGCGAACACAGCCAGAACGAATGCTGCCAAGCTGAGAGTGAGAAATAAATAGAACATAACGATATTTTTCCCTACTCAGAACCCAATATTCGGAAGGAGGGAACCTGAGGCTTGCTCAAGAGGCGGAAGCTCATCCAGGGACGAGAGGCCAAACCATTGCAGGAATGTTGATGTAGTGGAATACAATGCAGGACGGCCAGGCGCCTTTTTCCTGCCGGACACTCGAATTAGGCGACGCTCCATGAGTGTGTTGAGGACACTGTCCACTCTGACACCGCGGATACTCTCTAATTCCGGCCTTGTAATCGGCTGCCTATACGCGATTATGGCCAGCGTTTCCAAGGCGGGGCGTGATAGGCTCTGTCTGACTTCTACGTTGAGTTGAGACACATACTCAGCAAACTCAGGCCTTGTAGTCATCTCATAACCGCCTGCTACAAAAACTATTTGAATGCCCGATTTCTCTCGCCTGTATGTATCCTGGATGTCTTTTACTATGGATTCTATTGTTCGAGGAGCCAGATCCATTAGCTCCGCTATGCGTTTTTGAGAAATCGGGCCGGGCGACGCGAAGATCAGTGCCTCAACTATTGCCCTTGCCTCACTGTAATTCATACGCCTACCCCCCCGGCACAAAGGCTATCATGATCTCACCGAAATGCCGGTCCTGCTGAACGACTACCTCTCTCAGGCGAATCAGCTCAAGAAGAGCAAGAAAAACCCCTATCACGTTAGAGCGCGTGACCGGCCTGGGGAAGAGTTCAAAGAAAGCTACTTTGGTTTTCTCTCGAATACATGAGCGGATGTGATCCATGCTTCTTTCGAGGAAGAGTTCATCCTGGGGAACGTGAGAAAACTCTTCACGAGGCGCATCTTCCAAAATGTCCTTTAGAGCGGAGAGAAGATGGGAAAGTCCGATTTCAGTAGACGGGAGAGGCACGTCATCCGTGGTTTCAACGGAACGGCCTCTGGGAAATACACCGCGCCAGGCTGCATCGCGCCTGGCCAATTCCTCAACTGCATCCTGAAACACCCGGTATTCCATGAGGTGCGCCAAAAGCGCTTCGTTGGACCATTCGCTCTCCGGGTCCAATAGTGAGGATTCTTCTTCTCTCTCGCCGTTATCCTCACTTTCACCGGTATCATGTTCTTCAGGGGGTAGTAGCTTTTCTGCCTTTGCCTTTATTACGGCGCCGGCTGCTGAAAGGAAATCTCCGACATAATCCAGGTCAGGCTTTCCCATGGCGCGTTCTATTTCTAATATTGCCTCCTCGAGAGCATTCCGAGCGGAGACTTGCGAAGGATCCTTGTCTCCCCTCTCTAGGCCCCGCGCCAGTTCTTCCAGGGCTCTAATAGGTCGTAGGCGCTCGTTAGGGGCATCCTTCAAATCCTCATCGCCTGCCTAACCTCGCAGAGAGTGCTCTCTGCAATAACAGCGGCTTTCCTTGCCCCTTGTTCCAGGACTTCATCAATAATCCCAGGATTCCTCAGGATAGCCTCTCTCCTGTTGCGAATCGGTCCCAAGTATTCATTGAGCGCCTGGGCCAACCTCCGCTTACACTCAACACATCCTATGCCTGCAGTGGAGCATCCCTCTCGAATATCCTCGATACCGAGTTTAGAGAAGACTTTGTGAAACGCATATACGGAACACACATCAGGGTCGCCAGGATCCTTCCTGCGTATCCTTCTCGGGTCTGTAACCATGTTTGATACGATATTTCTAATTTCCTCAGCGCTTGCCGACATCTCGATGATGTTTCGGTAGCTCTTGCTCATCTTCCTTCCGTCGGTGCCGGGAAGCAGGACAACTTCATTTAGACGTGCTTGCGGTTCCGGGAAAACAGGCTCATAGAGGAAGTTGAAGCGTCTCGCAATTTCCCTTGCAAGTTCTAAGTGAGGTAACTGATCTTCCCCTACAGGCACAACCTCCGCCTTATAAACCAGGATGTCGGCTGCCATGAGCACAGGGTACCCCAAGAACCCGTGGGTCATAATCTCCCTGCCCTCCAACTCTTTGAGCTGCTCCTTATAAGTAGGGCACCTTTCCAACCACGAAAGAGGGGTAATCATGGAAAGGAGAAGAGACAACTCAGCATGTTGTCTAACGTCAGACTGCTTGATTATCAGGCTCTTTTCAGGATCTATTCCGGCAGACAAGTAATCGATAACCATGTTTCTCGTGTTCTCCTGAATTTCGCCGGTGTCTTCATATCCTGTGGTAAGGGCATGCCAATCCACGACTGCAAAAACGCATTGGTAATCATCTTGCAGTCGAACCCAGTTGTCAAGGGCGCCTAAGAGATTCCCCAGATGGAGTCTTCCGGTAGGTCTCATACCACTGAATATTCTTGGTTTCGACACGGATCTATCTCCCCTCGTCTAGAACATTCTCAAGCCTGTGATTACGAAGGCCAAGAATCTCATAATAGGTGGCATTATCACGGATGTAGTGCCTGTAAAAATCAGAAGCAGCAAGATGAACTGACCGTACTGCTCCAGTTGTTGATAAATGTAAAGGTTCTTCCCTCTTAAGAATACAAGGAGTAACCTTGAACCGTCCAGAGGCGGTATCGGGATGAGATTAAATGACGCAAGGCCAAGGTTTATCAGAATGGCAAAGTACGAAATAAGATCAAGGTAGTAAGGCATTCGTATGCCCAATCTGTACGGAAGAGCAAATATGAAAGCCAAGGCGACATTGGAAAGAGGGCCTGCCACTCCCACCAAGGCCATCCCCTGCCGCCAATCCTTAAAATACGCAGGATTTATCGGGACAGGTTTTGCCCAACCAAATCTTCTGGTAATTATCAGCGTCAGAGTGCCGAAAACATCCAGATGAGCTAAAGGATTAAGCGTCAGACGGCCTTCCCAACGAGGCGTGGGATCTCCGAGAACGTTGGCAGTTGCTGCGTGAGCAAATTCATGGACTGTAAGGGACAGCAATACTATAGGCAAAGTCAAGAGCATGGATGACAAGTTAGGCATATATCTCCCTCCGCACTATTTGGCGCTGCGGGCGGGCATGAACGTTCAGTGGCCACAAAATGCAGCCGTGCGCACTATTCTAGCCTGGGTTACCCGCTGCAGGTAAATGAGGGCCAATGTCCCTCGCATCGGTTTGTACCAACCGTGCCGGTATCCTATCTCTTGCCAAGAGATTTGCGTAACTCTCTCTTTCTACAACAACATCAGCCAAACCTTCCTTGACAAATATCACTGCCGGCCTGGGGTACCTGTTGTAATTGCCCGCCATGGAATAATGGTAGGCCCCGGTAGTAAGAATCGCCAGTATGTCACCGGGTTTAGCTTCGGGCATCTTGGCATCGGTAATTAGCATGTCCCCTTCTTCACAATGCTTCCCTGCTATCGAGACTGTCTCAGTCGGTTCTTCGAGGGCTCTGTTAGCCAAAATCCCTTCATACTCTGCCTGATACAAAGTGACCCTGGGATTCTCAGACATGCCGCCGTCTACCATGACGTACTTTCGAACTCCGGAGATATCCTTGATTGCACAGACGGTGTATAATGTGGTCCCTGCTTCACCTACGACATAACGGCCAGGTTCCACCATGACACATGGAAGGTCCAGACGTTGGGTATGACATGACTCACGAATGACCTGGGATACTCTTCTAGAGTATTCATCCAGGGAGAGCGGAGTATCAGTAGCCTTGTACCTGACACCGAATCCGCCTCCGAGGTTCACTTCACGCAGACTGTACCCGTATTTCTCTCTCACATCCCCTACAAAGTCCATGACAACTTGAGCTGCCAGCACGTAAGGTTCGACGGTAAGTATTTGAGACCCTATGTGGCTGTGGACTCCTTCGAGAACAAGGTATTCTGAAGCCAGGATTCGTTCCACTGCTTCCATAGCCTGGCCGTCAGTTATTCCGAGCCCAAACTTGGAATCTATGAGGCCTGTCTGTATATAATGATGCGTATGTGCTTCCACCCCGGGATTGAGACGAATCTGAACATGCGCCCTTCTCCTGAACTTGCGCGAGATCTCAGAAAGCGAGTCAAGCTCGTCGAGGTTATCTACGATGAATCTTCCTACGCCTACCCTGACTCCCATTTCCATTTCTCCGGGGGTTTTGCAGTTCCCATGAAACAGGATATTCTCCGGAGGAATCCCGGCCTCAAGAGCTGTAAAAAGCTCCCCTCCGGAACACACATCAAGGCCTAACGACTCTTCGTGGATGAGCCTGCATATGGCAAGTGTACAGAAAGCCTTGCTTGCGTATGCCACGAAGATATCAGGATAGTGCTTTCCAAGTGACATTCTTATGTCCCGGCAATTAGACCGTATCATCTCTTCGTCCATAATGTGAAGGGGAGTGCCGAAATCCCTTGCAAGATGCGTCGTGCGGCAACCGCCTATCACCAACTCCCCGTCACCGGTAACCTTCATAGACTCATGTAGCTCCAATTCAGCCTCTCCCATCCAAAGACAGCGGACTTGCCCGTCCGGTCCGCAAGTTTGCGTCTTTCGGTATTACCCCTAGTTTATCTTGCGCTTACCATCAATTCCGTTCTGATCCAAGGGATAGCTTGTTTCACATAATAGCATGCAAGCTACCTGCGGTCAAGATAGTTCGTTCTGCCGCATCTGGAACCCCATTGGGCAATAGTCTCATTGTCCATAGTGATATTTACGATTTCACAGAGATTCGGACAACCCTTGCATTCAAAAGTCCGGGTGGCGTAGTCTCTGTTAAGTGCAGCAAATCCGCGAAACGCAGATTGCCCGTCTTTTCTCGTTTTCTCCTCCATGGCTATTAACGCAGCGCCCAAGGCGCCCATCACATCATAATGTTCAGGAACGACGACTTGTGTGCTCAGCTCCTTTTCAAAGGCAGCTTTCATACCGGCATTAGCAGCAACGCCACCCTGAAAGACCACCGGCGGTTCAATGGTTTTTCCTTTTCCGACGTTATTTAAGTAGTTGCGGACAAGCGCCTCGCACAGGCCTGAAATTATGTCTTCAATCCTGTGCCCCATTTGCTGCTTGTGTATCATATCTGACTCGGCAAATACTGCACATCTGCCTGCAATTCTTACAGGGGTTACCGCCCCGAGCGCAAGTTTGCCGAATTGATCTATAGCTATGCCCAGCCTGGCAGCTTGTTGCTCCAAAAAGGAGCCTGTGCCTGCTGCACATACAGTATTCATAGCGAAATCAGTGACAATCCCTTGCCTGAGAATGATGATTTTTGAGTCCTGGCCGCCGATTTCAATTACTGTTTGCACCCCTGGCACTCGACGATTAGCAGCTACTGCATGAGCCGTAATCTCATTCTTGATGCAATCAGCGCCAAGGATGATCCCCGCCAGCTTCCTGCCGCTGCCTGACGTTCCTACTCCGAGAATTTCGATGTCCCCTGCGACAGCCTGGAGACGCCTCATCCCTTCTTTCACAGCGCTTATCGGGTCTCCCTGAGTCCTCAGGTAGATCTTCTCCCGCAATGCTCCTGTGTCATCCAGGAGCACTAAGTTGGTACTGACAGAACCGACATCCACTCCCAGATAGCCTGAGCCTGCCACCGGGATTCACCTCCTTTGGCGCTGTGACATTCTGACCATGTCAATGAAGGCTTCAAGACGCGTCAACACCCCGGTGGCGGATGAGTGCTCGTCCAGAACAAGGGTCATTACGGGAATGCCGAGATCCTTTGAAACTGTGGGCAGTAGATCTTGAGCTATGATCTCGGGCATACACGTAAACGGAGCTACCTGGATTACCCCATCCAGCCCCTGCCCGGCGTAGTCTACGGTGGACGCTATGGTCTCCACGCCGTGGCCACCGACGAAGTGACACAAATACGGCTTAGCCAGTTCATATGGAAGCTTGGATTTTCCCATTATGCGGAACGCATCCTTCACTACGTGTTCCACTACCCAATCGCTGAGGTAAATTGACCTGTGTACTACGACCCCCATCTCCCCCAGGCGCTTCTCAATCTCACAATTGGCAAAAGGTTCGAGAACCATGAACACTTCGCCCACAATACCGATGCGCGGCGTCATTCGGTCTGTCTCCTTACATGCGGATTTCATTGCCGTTTGTCCGTTCTCCAGGGCAGATGCGACCTCTTTCGGACTACCATCGGCCTCATCTATGCACCTTAAAGCAGCTTCCAATGCAAACGAAACATCACCTTTTGATTCCTCAAACGGACGAAGCCGGAGGGCAAGCTTCTCCAGGGAGTCTATGGCAGTGAGTTTGCTCCAGCCTAGATGCAGAGCCCTGATACACTGTGAGATACGCTGCGCTCCTGTAATCTCAGAAAGCTGCCGAAATAGGCGGTCCAGCCTCCCTTGCGGGGGTTCCACCACAATCATCTTGAAATCGCATCCGAGGCCTTCCAGGATTTGCCTTTGAATTTCGCCGTACAATCCAAGACGGCACGGACCTATGCCGCCTACCATTACAATAGTATCTGCCCCCGTCTCGAAGGCTTCCAAGTAGTTTCCAATATTCATTTTCAGCGGAAGACAGGCGAATTCAGGAGAGTTCTTGGAACCCAGTGACATTGTGCGTTTGGTAGGAGGGGGGGGCAACACCACGTCAATTCCCAGCGCTTCAAAAACAGCTTTTGCCGCGATGTGGTAATTGCCAAGACGCGCAAAGGTCAGTCTCACCTTACCATTGACCTCTCCACAACATCCATAAAAGCTTCAAGTCTGGTTAGGACACCGGCTTCTCCTGTATGTTCGTCAACTACGATCGTCATAAACGGCACCTTGCGCTCGCTTCTTGCAGATTCCTGTTGCAAGAGCTCGCCGATGAAAGAGTCAGGCCCGCAAGCAAAAGCACTCATTTGGAGGCAACCGTCGACGGTCCCTGGGGTTAGAAAGTAGTAACCTGCCCCAAGCAACCGTCTACCCATGGTCCAGAACACCCTTTTTCTGGACTTTGCTTGTCCCCGTTCAACAACTGCATCTTGCAGCATGTCCATAGTCACTACCCTTGCGCCCATCAGGCTTAGCCTGTCCAAAACGTTCATTCCAAGAAATGAGTCATAAATGATATAGGGATGGCCCAAAACGCCGATGATCGGGTGCCGTACGTCCTTGTCATATCCTGACGGGGAAATACGAGATATCGCGGAATCCTCGAAATGCTGCGCAAGATGGCCGCCCTCTCCCGCCATTGCGTCAATTGGCGGGACTCCCGCCTGGAGCAGCCGGACAAATGCATCATAGGCTTGCCTTGCCCTTCGCCTTGCAGCAGATATCGCAAGTGGATTCCGTGTGAATAACCTGCCTGTGGCATAGAGCTCTCTTACATATGCCCGGGAGTTACGGCTCATGTCAATTGTGGGGTCGACAATCTGCCGGATGCCCTCACAGTTATGTCTTACCATGTCAGGAAGGCCCATTAGCTTTGGGCATATATAAGCCTTCCTCTCAACGGAAACCAATCTTGGAACGAACACCCTGTCACATACTCCGGAGAGGCTCAGCACATGGCCATGAAAGGCTTTTACAGGCAAGCAAGCCTCGTCTACTGTAACCCTAATCCCTGAGTCTATCACCGCCTTGGTGGTGTTGTCTGAGACTTTGCAAGTCTGGCCAAGAGACTCAAAAAAGGCCTTCCACGCCGGATAGTAATAATAGTATAGGAGCGCCCGAGGGAACCCTATAGTCTCTTTCACCGAAAACTGACACCTTCCTTAACTCAAACGCCTGAATACTTAGTATAGACTGCATGCGCCGCACCTAAGTAGATCACCATAAGTGATCGCCGGCTCTGGAAAATGTACGTGCTGTGTGGGGTTGCCGGTATTGCACTAAGGGGACGGCGCCCCAAGTGGGTTGCCTTGACAAAATCCGGCCCGTAGGCCGGTGGCCGGATTTTGACACCCCTCGTTGCAATCACCGGCCTCAGAAAACGTACGTACCGTGCGGGGCCACCCAAGACAATCGGGAAACCAGCGAAACCTAACGAATTCATAGTCAGGACCGCGGACTAAAGAAGAGGGCAGCGACAGCACTGAAAAAAACGGCCACTGCCAGCCCTTGCCCTGTGAACTCAAATGCCCCCGTGAACAAGCCGATAATGCCGCTTCTCTCCGCCTCTAGCAGAGACCCTTTGGCAATGGACGCCCCGAATCCGGTAACCGGCACTAGTGCACCTGCTTTGGCAAATGAGAGAAAAGGCTGGTAAATTCCGAAACCACCTGCAAGAGCGCCTATCACGGTGAACAATACGAGCATGTGCCCGGGTGTGAGAGTTGTCAAGTCCAGTATTAATTGACCTATACCACAGATAAGCCCACCGATGAGAAATGCAATAATGTAGTCCACAGGTTACACCTTCTTTCTACGACTCGATGACAATAGCATGGCCTATACCGGGAATACTCTCTCCCTGCTGAAAAGTTAACGGGCTCAGCAAGGCGCCGGTGGCAATCAGTAGGATCTTCTTCAGGTTTCCTCTCTCCATCTCTTTCAATACATGGCCAAACGTAACAACTGCCGCGCATGCACATCCGCTTGCGCCTGAACCTACCCGTTGAGCCTTTGTGTCAAAGATCATAAGACCGCAATCGTTGTGGTTGCTCCCTATATTACAACCTGCGTCTTTTGCCAACTCCGCAAAAAGCTCGGATCCAAGACTGCCGAGATCACCTGTGAGAATCAGATCGTACATATCGGGAGCGCATCCGGTGTCAGCTACATGCCTAAGAAGTGTATCTGCAGCAGCCGGGGCCATAGCAGCGCCCAAGTTATACGGATCTTTTACTCCGAGATCGATCACCCTGCCGGTGGTAGCCCAAGTAACTTTCGGACCGTTCCCGGAAGATGCCAGAACCAGGGCGCCGGCGCCTGTGACAGTATACTGGGACGTAGCCTTGTGTTGGATGTTTAGCTCTATTGGGTAGCGAAACTGGCGCTCGGCTGTTTGATAATGACTTGAGCACGCCACCAGGACATAGTCAGCGAACCCGCCGTCAAGGATCATGCATCCCAGAGCCGTTCCCATGGCACACGTGGAGCATGCCCCGTACACCCCGATAAAAGGTATGGCAAGCTGCCTTGCGGAGAAACTGGCCGAGACAATCTGATTTAGGAGATCTCCTGCAATGTAGTAGTCTACCATGCCCTTATCGATGCCTGAGCGTTCTATGGCAATCTCGGCAGCCTGCTCAAGGAGTTTGCGTTCACCCCTTTCCGCAGTCTTCTCCCCAAAGGCCAAATCGGGCAGCACCACGTCAAAGTCCCGGGCAAGAGGCCCGCGCCCTTCCATAGGCCCTATTATAGTACCTGTCCCGATGATTATCGGTGGATTTGTGAACTTGACAGTCGCTTTGCCGATCTTCTTTGACGCCACAGCGCCCTAATTCCCTTCCTCCTACAGCCCAGTGATATGGCTTATGAAAGCTGCGAATACTCCGCTCAAAACACCATATACAATGACAGGGCCTGCAATGATAAACATCTTGGCCCCCATTCCCAAGACCCAACCTTCATGCTTGAAATCAATGGCAGAAGCAGCAACTGTGTTGGCAAACCCTGTAATAGGCACTGCAGCCCCTGCCCCGGCAAACTCAGCAAATTCATCGTAGATCCCGAATGCAGTCAAGACTATGCCGAGTAGAATCATAACTGCAAGGGTAGGAGCGGACGCTGCGTTGATATCCAATCCTCGCCCCATGAAGATGCCTAAGACAAATTGACCCAATGCGCAAACAGCGCCGCCTGTCATAAATGCAACGAGGAAATGCCGGAGGTAAGGAGGCTTGGGCTTCCTTTCGGCCACCAGTTGTTGATAAACCTCTTGCCTCCGCTTCTGCTCCTGGGTTGCCTGGACAGTCTCAGGCATCTTTGTTATCTGTTTTTTGGCCTTTTCAGACTGCACCTTTGCTTATACCCCCTGATCTATACGCATCAAATACATGCTAAGACTAAGTAGATCGCCATAAGCAATCCCCGGCTCCGGAAGATGTTCGTACCGTGCGCGGCCACCTAAGACCTCGAACAACGAGCGAAAACTGATGGACTTATGCTTAAGTACCGTCCACTGAGAAAGCCACGTTCACATCGGCTTTGTATTTCGTAATCTTACCGTTTTCTATAGAGGCGGTCATATTCAGGACTTCGACACCTGTGATATTCCGGATGGTTTTGGATGCTGCACTGACAGCCTCCTCTATTGCATGCTCCCAGCTTGTCGTTGACTCACCCAGTAATTCCACGACTTTTACTACTGACACGGGCTGTGCCCCCTTTCTCTTTTCTAATTATGCGCATGTAACAGAGGTTTAATTCTCTTGGGATCTAACACGTGTGACTGCTTGGGGCGTGATTGCTCAAAGAAGGTGCGGGGAATAAGGACAAGAAACCGCAAGGCCGGGGAGGAAATGCTACACGGCATCCAGTTCTTGCCGCAAGCGTTTCAGTGCGCTTTTCTCAAGCTTGCTGACTTGCGGCTGGGAGATGCCCAGTCGTTCAGCGACTTGCATCTGCTTTAAGTCATGGAAAAACCTCATCTCTATTACTGCTCGTTCAGTAGGATTTAAGTGCGCCATAGCTTGCTTGAGCGCAATAGATTCTATTTGGTCGTCCGCAAAAGAAAGGGAGGCAATTCTGTCTTCAATGCAGAATGAATCGTCGGAGGAACCAGGTTCCGAGAGAGATACGATAGGCTTCAGGACATCCTGGGCCTCAACTATCTCTTCGTTGCCGAGTCCGGTCTTCCCGGCAATTTCATCAATATCCGGCTCCCGCCCTAATTCAATTCTTAGAATACGCAGTGCTTCTTCGACTCTGACAGCTCTGTCTCGAAGTGTTCTTCCAATCTTAAGCCGCCCTCCGGAACGAAGATGTTCCCGAATTGTCCCGAGGATAACCGGCACGGCATACGTAGAGAAGCGAGTCCCGCATGATTCGTCAAACCGGTCTGTCGCTCTCAACAGCCCTATACATCCCACCTGGAACAAGTCTTCCTTCTCGTCTGCTTCACGGGAAAACCTGTTTACCAAACTCATTACAAGTCGTAGATTCCGCGAGACCAATTCTTCACGGGCATCTCCGTCCCCGGCACGTATACGTTTTTTTAGCTCATGCACCTCTTCGTTGGTAAGAAGGGGCAGAAGAGGAAGTTGAATTTGATCAAGCCTCCGGTTCATCACTGTCCTTCGCCGTCCCGTGAGGTGACTTTCTTATCTCAACCCTAACCCCTTCTCCCGGGACGGAAGACACATGGAGCTCATCTGATAACGCCTCCATTATCGTGAACCCCATACCCATCCTATCCGGGTCCGTGGTGAAAGCCGGCTCCTTCGCCTGTTCTACGTCGACTATGCCCTTCCCGAAATCCTCGACTGTGACACAGAGGGTGTTACCTTCTCTCACTACAGACAGCCGGACGATACCTCCGGAAACACCGTAACTGTGGAGCACAGTGTTGGATATGGCTTCTGACACCACCAATTTTACATCGTCAATTTCCTCTAAAGTGAATGAATTGATTTGCGCCGCAAAACACGCAACCGTCGTTCTGGCAAATTCCACATTCTCAGGTACCGCCGGAAATTCCAGGGTTACATAGTTTCTTACGCTCACCATGTTACACCCCCTGAGCCTTGGCCCAGGCTTCGTCTTCAGTGTTGCAAATAGGTATAATGCCTGCCAAGCCTGATAATTCAAGGGCTTTTCGCGCTTGTGGCGATGGGGCCACCACTATGACATTCCCACCATGAGGTTTGAGCCTTTTGTATCTGCCCAGAATCACTCCTAATCCTGAGCTGTCAATGAAAGCAACATCACGCATTACAAGAAGGATGTCATTTATATCAGGATTCGCATCGAGCTGCTTTTCAACTGCGTCGCGGAAGCTCGGCGCCGTATTCAAGTCGAGCTCCCCGAAGATGCCTGCAACCAGAACACGGCCAATGACCCTGACGTCAAGCTTCATTCACAATCCTCCTCCTGTTTTCCCGTCCCATTCCTATTCTCCGGACCGTTGATTAGTCCTTCCGAGGCTTGCGAAAAAGAAAACAGCCCAGAGGGCTGTGGAAATAGGAGGCTTGAGACACCTGCTACCGGTTCATCCTGAACAATCCACGGAGCAGGTTTCGGGTGATACGAAATACAACCGTAAAGATGTTGCCGCGGCGTACTTCTTCCGCAGCTACCAGGGCAACCCTGCCTATGATTGAACCATCTTCGGCCAAGGCAAGCATTTCGCCGAGCTTCTGGCCCTTTGCCACAGGCGCGTCAACCTTATTCGCCAGCGCCGTCTTGCTTCTTACCTTATCTTCTTCTCCCCTGGGCACGACTGCAACTAACGGTTCCAAGCAAATTGCATCCACGTGATCCGCAACTCCTCGAGTGACTTCCACCGCATCAATAACCTGACCTTCTCTTGCCAGCGCAACACCGGCAAAGTGCCTGAACCCAAAGTCGAGCAGGGCCGACGCTTCCTTGAAGCGTGTGGTCGAGTCAGCGACCTTGAGCACGACCGAGATCAACCTCAAACTGCCTTTTTTTGCAGTCGCTGCAAGACAGTAACCTGCCTCTTCAGTAAAACCCGTCTTAAGCCCGTCAACACCTTCATACGATTTTATGAGGCGGTTTGTGTTCACAAGAATGTTTTTTCCATCGCGCACATAGTCGATCCAAGTGGTAAACCATTCATGTACCTTCGGATGACGCAGCAATTCCCTGGACATAAGGGCAATATCCCTTGCAGTCGTGTAATGGTTCGGATCAGGCAAACCTGAGGCGTTGACGAAATTGGTTCCTGTCATTCCAAGTTCCTGTCCACGCTTATTCATCATGTCAACAAAGGCTTCCTCACTGCCGCCAACATGTTCTGCCACTGCGACACTGGCATCATTTGCCGAAACAATGGCAATAGACTTCATAAGGTCCTCTAGAGACATTTCCTCCCCGACTTCCAGCCAGATTTGCGAGCCTCCCATTCTCATCGCTCTCTCACTGGTTGCCACCATATCACTGAAGCCGGCTTTGCCCTGGTCTATTTTCTCCATAACCAGGAGCATTGTCATAATCTTTGTGATACTGGCAGGAGGGAGCGGTTTCTCCGGATTCTTCTCAAAGAGAACCTTTCCTGAAGTTGACTCTATCAGCAAAGCCGACTCAGCAGTAATGGGAATACTCGGCGCAATGGAAAGCTGCTGTGCCTCTACATGCCGAGAGCCGTATCCTCCGGTGATGAGAATCACAAAAGTCAAAATGACGTTGATTCCGGCAAGGAATGTCCTTGCTACGACACTTCTCTTGCCCACTTTTTCTTCCTCCCTGTCATACCACGCACTGGATTCACATCTGTACACGTACATATTCACGCGGGCGGGGCGATATACCCCACCCGCATGAAAAAGCAAGCCTGACAAGGGTTAAAGCTGTTTCCTCAGCTCTCGATGACGTATTTGATGAGCCGGGGCACACAGGGCTTATCCTGGGATACTTCATATGATGACATCACGAGCCGGCAAGCAGGCTCAAGCGTATCCCAAGCGTTGGTATGGAGCATTACCAAAGGTTCACCCTGCTCCACCCTGTCTCCGATTTTCTTCAGGACTATGATGCCTGCTGCAGGGTCTATTGTGTCGTCTTTCGTTCTGCGTCCGGCGCCCAGGATCATGGAAGCAACTCCAATCTTCTCTGCATCGATTTCACTTATGTAACCTGACCTGGCACTTGGAACCGCCTCCAGGCAGCTTGCGGACGGAAGAAGAATATCCGGAGCTTCAATGACCTTCACGTCACCGCCCTGAGCGGACACAAGGTCAGCAAATTTACTTAGGGCGGCACCGGTCTCTAAGGCCCTTATCAGGTTTGGCCTGGCATCCTCAACACTTTTGGCCTTACCCCCCAGAACAAGCATGAGTGACCCCAGAGACAGGCATAGTTCTCGGAGATCTTCCGGCCCTTCGCCTCGCAGGGTACGAATGGCCTCTATGACTTCGAGAGAATTACCCACTGCGTAACCCAAAGGCTGATTCATGTCACTGACTAACGCAGCGCCCGTCTTCCCTGCCCCTCTCACGATATCCACCATCAACCGGGCCAGGCGCTTGGCGTCATCCTCAGATTTCATAAACGCTCCTCTGCCGGCCTTTACATCAAAGACAATGGCATCTGCCCCACAAGCCAGTTTCTTACTGCATATGCTGCCTGCTATTAACGGTATGCTGTCTACCGTTGCAGTCACGTCCCGAAGCGCGTAGAGCTTCTTGTCAGCAGGGGCAATGGAGGCGGTCTGCCCGACCACGGCAATTCCCGTTCTATTCACAGCTTCCACGAATTCGTCCTTTGACAAGTCAACCCGAAACCCGGGGATAGATTCCAGTTTATCCAGGGTACCACCGGTATGGCCCAGCCCTCGGCCTGACATCTTTGCTACAGGAATCTCTAAAGAGGCCACAAGAGGCGCAAGAACCAGGGTGGTTTTGTCTCCCACTCCGCCGGTGCTATGCTTATCGACTTTCACTCCGTGAATCCCGGAAAGATCCACGGTTTCTCCGGAGTGAGCCATTGCCATTGTCAGATCACACGTTTCTCGTACGCTCATTCCCTGAAAGAATACGGCCATTAGAAAAGCGGACATTTGATAGTCGGGAATGCCGCCTTCGGTATACCGGCAAATCATAGAGGTGATTTCATCACTTGACAACTCATGGCCGCGTCGTTTCTTTAGGATAATGTCATAGGCTCTCAAGTTAACCCCTCTCCTATTCTCCCCCAGCCCGTGGGTGGGTTCTGTCATATATCTCTTTTAGCTTCCCTTTGGTAAGGTGAGTATATATCTCTGTAGTGGCAATATCTGAATGCCCCAACATTTCTTGGACCGACCGCAGGTCCGCGCCGTTCTCCAAGAGATGTGTGGCAAAGCAGTGCCGGAGAATATGAGGGGTCACGTCTTTTGAAATGCCGCATTTCCTTGCGTAACCCTTGATGATTTTCCAAAAGCCCTGTCTGGTTAGCCTCTTCCCCTTACAGTTCACAAACAGGGCCTTCTCTCTCCTGCCTTGCAACATACGTCCCCTTGCTGACCGGAGATAAGTCTCCACCCAAAGGCAAGCTACACTACCCATAGGAATAATCCTCTCTTTAGACCCTTTGCCTATGCATTTGGCATAACCCATATGAGTATCAATATCCCCCAGGTCCAGAGACACCAACTCAGACACGCGCATACCTGTAGCGTACATCGTTTCCAGCATGGCTTTGTCTCTGATGCCGGACGGGGTGTGAGTTGCCGGGGCTTCCAAAAGAGTAGTTACTTCTTGTGCACTCAGGACTTGGGGTAAGGTTTTCTCTCGCTTAGGGGAGGAGATGTTGGTTGCGGGATCCTCTTCCATCAGCCCTTCGTGGTGGGCAAAACCATAGAACCCTCGGATGGAAGAGACTGACCTTGAAATGCTGGAGTTTGCTTTTCCAAGATCTCGCATGACTTTTATGTACGACAGAATAATATCCTCACTTACATCCTCCAGGTGAATGCCGTAAGTGTCATTGATAAATTCCTCAAATTGAACGAGGTCTCTCCCATACGATTCTATCGTATTTCTGGCAAGGCCTCGTTCACAAGAGAGATATGCGAGGAACTCATCTATCCAGGTCAACGTATCTACCCCCTCCAAATGAACACTGCACACGCAAGACGATCATAAATCCGGCCGGGAAAGCCATTAGTATCTAAGTAGATCACCGCGAGACCGTTGTTCTCTCCCACATTATGTTAACGCAGTTCGCTTGAATCACAAAAACCGGTCGCCGTCTTCGGCGAAACTGGCAGCTACTGAAGAAGTTCAACGGTCCCAACCGCAAGCAATCGCCGGTTCCAGATAGTGTACGTGCCGTGCGGGGCCACCCAAGACAATCGGAAAACGAGCGAAAACTAATGAACTTATACTTGGGAATAGCTGTTTTTACCAGTATAGCATGACCTTCTGAGGCCTGCAATTACATGTGCCTGGACACCAGTTCTATGAAAACCGGGGTTACGAAGCCTTCAACAACGGAGGCAATGCCAAGCAAGGCAAGAGCGCCCATAAGGGCAATGCAGGAAAGTAGAAACTGGGGATAGAGAGGCACTCGGCTACTCCTCAACCTATCTTCGATTACAGTTTTTGCAAATGCAAGTGAAGACTCGAATGATACAATCAATGCAGGAATAATGAATAAGTTCTGAGGGAGCACGGACACAAACGCAAGCAGCACTCCTCTGACAGCCATTTGTAAGACAAGAAATCCCACCGTAAATCCGATAATGAAGCCTCGTAAGAACATGAGAATACCGATTCCCGGAGCGCCTATCACAGAAAGGCCCAAGAGCCACCCGATAAAAATGGCCTTGAGATTGCCGTAGAAACCCTGGCGCGAGGCGGAAACAGCGGACACTTGCATTGTGTCGCCGAAGCCGCGAAAGAAGACTGTGAGATCCTGGGCCAGTGCGGACTTCTGACTTTCCGGAAGGATTCTTGCTGCCAGCGCACCGAAGGCGACCCCCATCAAGAGCATGACGATGACAATTGAATATGTGAGCATGTGCTTCCTTATGTAGTCACTGAACACCTGAGCCGACCTTGTTCTCGCAAGCATTGCCGTCCCTCCTCAAAACCAACTCCTTTCATATGTATGTCCAATTCGCCGTCCTTATGCGTCGAGGTTCGGAAAACCGTTGTTTATGAGGGCTTTGCCGTAATGCCCTCCTCCGCCCGCAACAAGAGGGAGCGTTCCTTCACGCGCCTCAATGATTAGGTGAGCTGCCTTCCTTCCTACCACCTCAGCCAACTCCTCCTCCAGTGCGGTATGAAGAACCGCCATTTCACTTCCGAACCGGGAGATCAACTTGTCTATGGATTTTGGCCCTATCCCGGGCACGAATTCCAGAGGAATCTGGTACCGGTACGGAGGCCTGTGTACAGGGTGTTCCGGAACAGGGTAATCCTGAATATCCGCAATTCTGTCGAAAACTCCCCTTACAACAGATGTGCTATTGCACTCAGGACACCGGAGAACAGGGGGCGCCTGGTTCCGGAAGGTCCTATTACATGCAGGACAGTAGGTCCTATGGTACTTCCCAAGCTTCGGATCCAATCCATAGTTCGCAACCACGCGTCTACCGTCTCTGCGTGCCAGCGATTTTATGGTCTCATCAAATGACGCTTTTTCCAGAAGCATGACATTGTATTCCCGCCCAATCTTCGGCAGCGAATGAGCGTCAGAATTGGAAAGAAACGTGTACTGCTTCAATTCAGATATAGTGTCAGCCAGATCCGTATCAGCGGAGAGGCCCAACTCCAGCGCAAGAAGAGAATCCAGGATCTCATGGGGAAACGCGTCATTAAGTCTCCTTACGCAGTTTCCATAGATACTCTTATGCGGCGAAAAGGCATGGGCAGGAAAGGGGATTGCCCCTGCATCCAATGCCATCATGTACAGATCCCTGGAAGGCATTGCGCATACCGGCGTACTGAAAAATATATTAGAGACACACCTTCTGAGGCTGCGGGAAAAGGATTTCGCCGTGTCAAGGGTCCTGAGGAGAATCAAGTGATGGGAGTGCCCTCTGTGTTCCTCCGATGTCTCTACCTCGGAAGCCAAGAGGATGACAATGCGATCTTTATATCCGATTCCGCCGCCTGGAATCTCAATCATTTCCCCTGAATCAAGAAGGTTCTCAATATCCCGGATCACTCCCGGAGCGGCTGCATCCACAATTCCGACGATATCCACGCCTTTTCGATAAAAGCATTCTTTAGCTATATTCTCAAAGGTGAGTTTCCTTGAACCAGATACTTTAATCGGACGTCCCAAGCTGTCACAACCTATATGGACATGCAAGTCAACGTAAAACTCAGTCAACTAGAAAAGCCCCCTCGACATGATAATTGCCAGTCCCAGAAGGGTTTTGGCGTCACGGATTTCGCCGTCTTCTATCATTCTCTCAACAGCTTCACGCGGCAGACGATGTCTTTCTATGTTCTCATCATCGTCAGGTGGGCCGGTTCCGGGGACAAGATCCGTCCCAATAAACAAATGTAGCATCTCACTGGAAAAACCCGGCGAAGTGTAAAATGATGCAATTCTCTCGAGGCGCCCGGCTCGATATGAAGTTTCCTCCTCAAGTTCACGCATTGCACAATCCTCCGGGCTTTCTCCGGGATCCAGTTTTCCTGCGGGGATTTCCCATAAGTTTTCACCCACTGCATATCTAAACTGCCTCACCAGTATTGCGCTCCCATCCTTGTCAATAGGTATGATACCTACACTCCCGGGATGTTCCACTACTTCCCTGGAACTCGTCCTCCCTGAAGGTAGCCTTACCTGATCCACGCGCAGGTTTATCATTTTCCCTTGATAGACCGTATTTGACTTCACTTTCGTCTCCGATAGAACACGATAATCCAATATTCTTCCCTCCTACATTGTCAAATAGCAGGCGCAAGTCGGAGAAATCACCAGGTGCCAAAGTATAGTCCGGCCCGGCAATTCCTGGACATGTACCAAGATACTGGAATAACATCAACTGCGTCGGCATATCATATACACCATAGAGGGAGGGATGTCCTCTTATGGATATTGTTTTTTCAAAAGACTCGTTTCGCATCTATGGGAAGCCGGCTGAGGTGCTGGAGATTCTGGCAAGCCTGTCCCGAACTTATGCGACACTAGGTGATCTTCTCCAATCGCGCCGGCTACACACGGGCTTTTCTTTCCATAACAAGCCGTCCTGCAAAGACACCTGCGGCTCCGGCGGCAAGAAAAAATTCCGGATCTTCCGGGACAGTCCGCCCCATTGTAGCAACATCGATTCCATCCTTTTGAAGCCTTTTGACTGCGGACATTCCGTTCTCGGTGACGATGACATATTGTTTGGCCAGGTTTTTCCCACTGAGTTGTGATTTTATAAATTCCCACCGGCCCGGTAGCATCTCAGGCAAGACCACTACACAATCAACCAGCACCACCTGGGCGAGGACAGTGATTGTGTGGTGGCTTACTCCGAAATGCCTGCCGCGAAGATCAAAGAAGCTGATCCTCGGCGCGAGAATAGGAATTCCTCCCAGAGAGTGGGCTGCGTTTATCGCTATGCCTTGTTCAATGCCGGAGAACCCGTATTTTGTGCCTGTTCCCACCTGGCCCGGCCCCATAGCGACAACTACCGCGTCTGCATCAGTACACTCTTTTGCCACGCATAATGCTGAATAGACGTTTACGGATTCCAGATCACCGCCGAACGCGTGGCCGCAAGTGATGATAGAATCTATCAGTGCCTTATCGCGCAGGTTCCGGGCTAATTTGCTGAAGGCTGCGGGTAAGGCCCCGCCGTCGGTCATTACGTAAGCAACCTTGGCTTCATTGCCTGTAGCTTCCTTAATGCCGGCGGCTACAGGAGCAACCATGCTATGCAGTTCGCAAGCGACGACTGGAATACCGTGGATTGGCTTTGGTTCTTTGAGAGCTTCATGGTATTGGCTGCCTTCCTCTTCAGCAGTTAAGCAGCATACCTGGAAGGGAGTGTATCGTGCCTTGATTATGTGCCCCGGGCCACATGCCCCGCCCAGGCTTTCCCTGCCCTCCACCCACATGACAAAATGATACCCGCCTGTTCCAAGCTTGAGTTGGACAGCATTCGTGTTTAGAATTACCCAATCTCCGGGCGCCACAGGCCCTGTGAGATCCGGATAGCATATGGCATGCGAATTTACCCCTTCACAGACGACTTCTGTTTCCAGGACACCTGCAGAAAGTCTAGTAACTCCTGTGACTTGTCCTCGCCGTGCTCGTATCATACGGATGCCTCCTGGCCGGCCCTGCCTGACATTCAGGTTCCCGCAGGTATGGAGCCACTTAGCAGGGAAACCACATACACTGTCGTATAGTGATAAATAAGGTGGAAAGACACGCGACTGTAAACTTGTCCCGAATATGTTTCCCGCACAGGGGACATCATAGTCATTGATAATTCGAGGAGGAATATCAGTGCAAAAATGGCACATTTGGGTAGTCGTATTTGTGGTGTTGGCCTTGGTAGGATGGTCAGTGGGAGTAACCACAAGGTTATCACGGGATATCACGGCAATCGAGAGAGACTTGGACAGGGCATTTGAGGATCTCGCCGCTCTGTCCAGGCGAGTATCAGACATCGAAACTCTGGAAGAGTCTGCGATGGGTCCTGAAGTGACAGTCTACTATGCCGGAAGCACTGAGACTGAATCATACCTGGTTCCTGTAAGGCGAAGAGTGGCACAAGGCGCAGACCCTGTGAGAGGCGCCCTGGAACTCCTTGTCAGAGGGCCTTTGCCTGAAAGCGGGCTGGAGCCGACTATCCCTCAGGGAACAGAGGTAAGGAGTCTCGAAGTAAAAGGCGACCTGGCAATCGCGGATTTCAGCGAGGAGATCGTGGCAAACTTCGTGGGTGGAAGTTGGAATGAGGCTCTGCTTGTCGGATCCATAGTGAATACGCTTACGGAATTCCCTGGGATCGCTCGTTGCCAAATACTGATTGAAGGGAAAATAAAGGAGAGTATCGGAGGCCACATAGGCATCGACACTCCCCAGGTGAGAGCAGCGGAGCTCATTCGGCCCCGCTAGACTTCCGCTTTGTCCCTTGAATGCCACACAGAGGCAATTTCAATGCCTCGGGCAAGCGCTTGCCGGTTGAGGGGAATCAGGTTATGGCGCCTCTCCGGCAGCACTCTCTTCATTGCGTCAAGCACCGTATCGCAACCTACTACCCTGGTTGTGGCAAGATAGGCGCCCAGCGCCACCATGTTAGCGATACGCAAGTCCCCGAGTTCATTTGCAATCTTGTTTGCAGGGACTGCCAATACCCTCACATCTGTCCTCTCAGGCGGCGATTCAATGAGAGAAGAGTTGTATATGATGAGCCCGCCGCGGGAGACCCAAGGAGCAAATTTGTCCAGGGACGGTTTGTTAAGCGCAATCAAGCTTGTAGGCTCAGTGACAAGGGGAGAAGACACCTCTTTCGAGGAGACTACCACTTGGCAGTTGGCAGTGCCTCCTCTCATCTCAGGGCCGTATGAAGGCATCCAACTCACATTCGCACCTTCCATCATGCCTGCATACGTCACAAGCTGTCCTATTAACATGACGCCCTGTCCGCCGAATCCTGCAAAAATCACCTGTTCATGCATTATTAGCCCACCTCCGGAACCCGGGTGAAGTCTCCAAGCGGATAGTAGACGCTCATCTTATCGTCTACCCATTTCATTGCTTCAAGCGGAGACATACCCCAGTTAATTGGACAGGTGGAGAGGAACTCCACGAGACTGAATCCCCTGCCCTGAATTTGCATTTCGAAGGCGCGTCGTACAGCACGTTTGGCCTTTGTGACATTGGCGGGACTCGTTGCCGAGACCCTGGAAATGTACGCCACGCCTGAAAGTGACGACAGAAGTTCTGCGACTCTAATGGGATGGCCTGCGCTTTCCACATCCCTGCCCCTGGGAGAAGTCGTAGTCCTCTGGCCCGGCAATGTCGTAGGCGCCATTTGCCCACCGGTCATACCGTATATTGCATTATTCACGAAGATTACGGTGATCTTCTCTCCTCGAGTTGCAGCATGGATTATTTCAGCAGCTCCGATAGAAGCCAGGTCCCCGTCACCTTGGTAACAAAAAACGACAGAGTCAGGGAGGCATCTTTTGATTCCTGTAGCGACTGCAGGCGCCCTGCCGTGAGAAGCCTCAACAAAATCGCAGTCAAAGTAGTCATATGCCAGCACTGCACATCCCACCGGCGAAATCCCGATGGTTTTCTCACGAACACCGAGTTCATCAATGACTTCCGCTATCAGCCGGTGGATAATGCCATGAGTACATCCAGGGCAGTAGTGGGTGGGTGTGTCTGTTAACGCTTCCGGACGTCCGAATACTTTCTTCATTGCCTATATCCCCTCCTCCACAATCCTCTCGATTTCGTCCAGCACTTCCCTGGGTGTCGGCGTCATTCCGCCTGTACGGCCATAAAAATGGACAGGTTTGGCGCCAAGTATTGCCAGGCGCACATCTTCGACCATCTGTCCAAGACTCATCTCAATTGTCAACACCCGTAGACTCCCCTCTGCTGTCTGCTGCAGGGCATCATATGGGAAAGGCCACAGACTCACCGGCCTGAACAGTCCGACTCTCAGCCCACGCTCTCGCGCCACGTCAACAGCAGCGTGCGCAATCCTTGCACATGTTCCGTACGCCACCAGCAGTGTCTCAGCATCGCAAGTCATGTAGGTCTTGTACCTGACTTGCTCGTCTGCAATCCTCTTATATTTCTTCCCCAGGTGAAAATTGTGTTGCTCGAGTTTCGCCGGGTCGAGGCTGAGCGAAGTTATTACGTTTTTCGGCCGCATCTTTGCTCCGACGGTAGCCCAGGTCTTCTCAGGCAAGTCTGCTTTCCCTCTTCTCCCCGGGACTACAGGTTCCATCATCTGCCCTAAGATTGCGTCTCCCAGAATCATCACAGGATTGCGGTACATGTCTGCCAGATCAAAAGCGGTAATGGTAAGATCCATGAGTTCCTGCACGCTTGCAGGGGCAAGGACTATTAGTTTATAGTCGCCATGGCCTCCTCCCTTGGTCGCCTGAAAGTAGTCAGCTTGGGATCCTTGTATACCGCCTAAACCGGGCCCGCCTCGGACAATGTTCACAAGCACACAGGGAAGTTCTGCGCCTGCCATGTATGAGACAGCTTCTTGCATCAAGCTGATTCCCGGACTTGAGGATGTGGTCATTACCCTGGCGCCTGCGCACGCAGCCCCGTACACCATGTTGCTGCCTGCGACCTCACTCTCCGCCTGGAGAAAGACTCCTCCCACCTCAGGCATACGTCTTGACATGTACTCAGGAATCTCATTTTGAGGAGTTATCGGATAGCCGAAGAAGTGTCTGCAGCCTGCCAAAATGGCTGCTTCGGCTATGGCTTCATTCCCTTTCATCAGTATCTTTCCACCCATGAGACAGAGTCCCTCCTTTACCTGTATACTTCAATTGCCACCTCCGGACACATCCTGGCACAATAAGTGCATGCGTTACATCCTTCTTGATCAAGTATGGTCGCCGGATGATATCCCTTTGCATTGAAATGCTCTGCCATGGCCAGGATCTTCCTGGGACAAAAGGCGACACACAACTCACAGCCTTTACACCGTTCTTCGTCAAACACGACTTTTGCCACTTTGCGTCACCTCCTACGTCTACATGTAGATCTTTACTTCCTCCTCGCGACGAAGTGCACGAAGACACGCTTCTGCCAAAGCCTGCATCTCATCTTCGCCCGGATAAACCATAACAGGCGCTATAAATTTGACGCGGGCCTTAATCCATTCTACCAGCATTTCTGAATAACACACCCCTCCTGTGAGGATTATTGCGTCAACTTCCCCTTTGAGGACGGTTGCCTGGGAGCCTATTTCCTTGGCAATCTGGTAAGCCATGGCTTCATATACCAGAGCTGCGTATTCATCTCCTTCCGCAATACGCCTCTCCACTTCCACTGCGCTGTTTGTCCCAAGATAAGCCATTAGCCCGCCTCTGCCCACCAGCTTTTTCTTAATTTCTTCCAGTGAAAGGTTGCCTGAGTAACACATTTCCACAAAACCAAGGAGGGGAAGCCCTCCGCTCCTCTCAGGAGTAAACGGCCCTTCTCCGTCCAGAGCGTGATTGGCATCGATAACTCTGCCTTTCCTGTGTGCACCGATAGTGGCGCCGCTGCCCATATGGCAGACAACGAAATTGGCGTCCTCATACCGGATTCCGATGGCCTTCGCTGCCCGCCTGGCGACAGCCTTATGGTTGAGCGCATGGAATACGGCAGTCCGTGATATTTCCGGAAGCCCGGACAACCTGGCCAAGGGGTCAAACTCGTCGACTACGGGAGGATCTGCGATAAATGCAGGGACACCGATAATATCTGCAATCTCCCGAGCCATAGGGGCTCCCAGATTGCACGCATGAGGAATCTTGCCTGTACCGATAAGATCACTGATCATCTTAGCGTTTACCTCATAAACCCCGCTTTCTATCGGTCTTAACAAGCCTCCCCTGCCGATTATCGCTGTGAAATCCGATATCTGACAATCCTGTCGTGCCAGGATTTCGAAGATGTCTTCAATCCTTTTCTTGTACTGACCCAGCACGGTCTCAAATACGCCTAATTCCTCGGGCCTATATCTGATCACCTCCTCAAAAATCAAACAATCATCTTCATACACTGCGATCTTAGTAGATGTAGAACCAGGATTAATCACGAGTATCCTATGCATGATCGTCTCCCTCCCGGCGGCTGGTTAAGGAGCAGCACGCTGACATACTGCCTATCAAGGCACGAATATCCTGTGAATCTTCCCTATCCTCGCAATCCTTTCCTCTGCAAGGCGAGCCGCTGCCAGATGCGGAGGAATTCCTTCTCTCCTGGCGATTTCTATAACCGACTTGATTCTGTCGTATATTCCGCCTGCTTTACGCAAAGCCCTTTCCCTATCGTAGCCGTAGATCTCTTCCGCTACGTTGATTACTCCGCCTGCATTGATAATATAGTCAGGCGCGTAGAGAATACCCAGGTCTTCCAAGGCATTGCCGTGACTTTCGTCTTTAAGTTGGTTGTTGGCGGACCCGGCAACAATTCTGCACCGTAGTCGCGTCACCGTCTCTGCATTTATTACGCCACCAAGTGCGCAAGGACAAAACACGTCGCATTCAACGTCATAAATCCCGTCGGGAGAAACAGGCTTTGCGCCGAACTCCTCAACTACCGTATCCACCCTGTCTTTGAAAACGTCACTCACATGGACCATGGCGCCTTCCTCGGCGAGATGTTTCACGATGGAATAACCTACGTTGCCAATGCCCTGAACGGCTACGCTTCTACCACGAAGAGAACCATCACCAAAAACCTCTTCCAAGCAGGCTTTCATCCCGCGAATGACCCCGTACGCGGTGACAGGAGACGGGTCTCCGCCTGCGCCCGGGCCTGACGGAAGCCCCACCACGTGTTGGGTCTCCATATGAATGATTTCCACGTCCTCCCCGCGAATCCCCACGTCTTCAGCGGTTATGTAACGTCCTCCCATCGTCTCCACGAATCTTCCGAACGCGCGCAACAACACTTCGCTCTTGTCACGTCGAGGGTCTCCAATGATTACAGCCTTGCCCCCGCCAAGGTCAAGACCTGCGGCAGAACTCTTGTAGGTCATTCCCCTGGCCAGCCTGAGCGCGTCAATCATTGCGTCTTCCTCTGATTCGTACGGCCACATTCTGCATCCGCCAAGGGCAGGGCCAAGGGTAGTATCATGGATAGCTATGACTGCACGCAGCCCTGAGACTTCGTCGCTGGCGAAAACAAGCTGCTCATATCCGTATTTTGACATTTCATCGAATATTCTCATGGGACTCCTATCTCCTTCCTTGATGAACTCTATTCGGGGTTACTCGCATTGCCTGCTAAGTATGACTTCATTTAGTTTTCGCCGGTTTTCCGATTGTCCTGGGTGGCCCCGCAAGGTACGTACACTTTCTGGAACCGGCGATCACTTATAGTGATCTACTTAGCTCATGGCGACGCCCAATGCAAGGGAATAGAATTTTGACGCATGCGAGTCTGACCTTGAGGTCAAAACAATGGGTGCACCTGCACCTGCCACCACACTTGCGCAACACCCGTCTGCCATGTACACAAGGGTCTTGTAAAATACGTTTCCTGCTTCTATATCAGGCATTATCAGGATATCAGCCATGCCTGCCACCGGACTTTTGATCCCTTTGATTCTGGCTGACTCAGGGGAAATTGCGTTATCCAGCGCCAGTGGGCCGTCAACGATACCGCCTTTTATCTGGCCGCGGTCTGCCATCTTACTGATACATGCCGCATCAACGGTAGCCTGCATATCACTGTTGAGGTACTCGATTGCAGCAATAATTGCAACCCGAGGATTGGCTATGCCCAACACATGCGCCACATTAATGGCATTTTGAGTAATCTCCGCTTTCTCTTCCAATGAAGGCGCAATGTTCATGGCGCCGTCACTGAATATCACTACTCTGTCACTTCCCGGCATTTCAAACACAGACAAGTGCGACAGAAGCTTGCCGGTTCTGAGGCCGCCGTCTTTGCTGAGAACGGCCTTCAGCACATCAGACGTGCTGACCAGGCCTTTCATTACCAGGTTAGCCTGTCCTTCCGAAACCAGCCTAACCCCTCTTCGCGCCGCGGCAGCAGGCCCGTCTTCTTCTACGAGCTCATGTTTGGATATATCCACTCCTGCGATACCGGCAGCTTCCTCTATCTTGTTAAGGTTTCCCACAAGGATGCTTTTTGCGATTCCGCAACTTACAGCTTCGTCTATCGCAAGGAGCACTTCAGGATCCTCTGCGGCTACAACCACGCAAGTCTTGGTTCCCCTTGCTTTAGCCAGCTCTACAATATCCCTGAGCGACCTTACCATATCTCTCCCCCCTTATTACCCGTACGTCCTAACCTCTTCCTCTCCTGAAAGCGCTCGAAAAGCACCTTTGGCGAGAGATTCCATTTCCCTTTCCCCGGGATACGTCCGAACTTCCGCAATAAATGAAACCCTCTCCCGTATTATCGAGACAAGCAGCTCCGATGAAGCCAAGCCTCCGCATATTAGGATAGCTTTCACATCTCCTGACAAGACTGATGCCATAGCCCCGATTTCCTTGGCAATCTGATATGCCATTCCTTCATATATCAGACCCGCATATTCATCTCCGGCTGCAATGCGCGCTTCGATTTCTTTAGCATTACTTACACCCAGATACGCCACAAGTCCCCCCTGTCCCAGAAATTTCGCTATGAGCCTGTCCTTTGAGAAATTCCCTGAAAAAGCCATTTCCGCCACTTTACCGGCAGGCAGTTCTCCGGTTCTTTCCGGACTGAAAGGGCCTTGTTCATTTGCGTTATTGGCATCAATAATCCGGCCTCTTTCCACTGCCGCAATGGATATACCTCCTCCGAGATGCGCGACAACATAGTTCACCGTCTCGATGTCACAACCTAACTCGGATGATGCAAGTCTCACGGTAGCACGGATGTTCAAGGCATGGCTCAAGCTCTTCCTCGGAATCTCGGGAAGGCCTGAAAGACGTGCAAGCGGATGGAATTGGTCACACGACACCGGGTCTACCACATATGCGGGTACGCCCATTTCCCCGGCAATGGCGTCAGCGATAAGGCCCCCGAGATTTGACGCATGCGGGCCTTGCACCTGGGCTGTCAGATCTTCCAACATTTGTGGGTTCACCCGGTATATCCCAGGCTCAATAGGACGGATAAGCCCGCCCCTCGCCACTACGGCATTGATACAGCCAAGATTTGTCCCTGCTTCCTTGAGCGCTGACGTTACATCGTCGAGTCTTGCCGCAAGTTGAGAAGGCACATCGGGAAAAGCATTTAGCATCTTCGTCTTGTGGGTAATAGTTTTTTCTGCCAGAGGGCCTGAGGGGGAATAGATTGCCAGTTTGGTTGTGGTAGAACCAGGGTTCACAACAAGAACTTGCATAGCTGACCACCCCACAGTCTGTAAGTCGCCTGATTCTGGAACCGACACACTTAGGATCTATGGTCGTCTGCTTACACCCTGACAAGAGTATACTTATGCAAGTTCGATGCCAGACCCGTTGAAACAGCCCTGAACAGCTTTGGAGCACGGCATAGTGGATTCTTGAAAGAAAGTCACTAATAGGTCAGCAAGTAATTGCGATATTTTGCATGGTTTGTGAGAATACGATGCAACATATTGCACAGAAGAGAGAAAGACCGTGCAACATATTGCATTGCCTCATTAGCATATAATGTTGTAGCGGTTAATCTTGTAGTAAAGACTCCTTATGCTGATACCCAGGATTTCAGAGGCTCTTCGCTTGTTCCCGCTTGCGGCTTCCAGCGCGCTCTGAATCGCTTTCACTTCAGCGTCTTTCACTGTTTCCTCCAGTTTTCTGACTGCATCCTTTTCCTGCGACCCTTGAAGCCTCTGGGTAGGTGCAGGGCGTGAACCCAGTCGATCCAATGCAGGCAGATGCTGAGGCAATATTTCCACATCAGTGTAATACATGTTTATCATTGCCCTGCTCAGGACATTCTCAAGCTCTCGAACGTTTCCAGGCCAATCGTACGCGCACAAAGCCTCTATGGCATCACCGGATATCCGAGTCACGTTGCGTCCGTATGCCTGGTTGAACCTACGTATTAGGGCTTGACACAAAAATGGCAGGTCTTCCAGTCTCTCCCTAAGCGGAGGTATGAATATCGGAACTACATTAAGTCGATAGTAAAGGTCTTCGCGCAGCCTTCCTTCTTTTACAGCCTTCTCCAAGTCGCTGTTGGTAGCTGCGATAATCCGCACATCAACAGGTATTGCCCGTGTCCCTCCGACCCTGACAATCTCCTTTTCATGCAGTATCCGGAGGAGCTTTGCTTGGAGAGATAAAGGCAACTCCCCGATTTCATCGAGGAAGATGGCACCACCCGCTGCCTCCTCAAATAAGCCACGCTTGCCCCCTCTTTTCGCCCCTGTAAAAGCTCCGTCTTCATACCCAAACAGCTCAGCCTCAAACAGCGTGCTGGAAATCGCTGTACAATTGACACGAACAAATTGCTTCTGCCGTCTCAGACTGGCATTGTGAATAGCGTGAGCGAACAACTCTTTTCCCGTGCCGCTCTCTCCCCGGAGCAGCACTGTAGCAGGTGTGGACGATACACGCTTCGCCTGCTCTACAGCTAAAGCCATACCCTTGCTGACTGCGATTATGTCGTCGAAGGTGTACTTTGCCTGAAGAGTTCTAAGAAGGCGCCTTGCGCTGTCAAGTTCTTCGGTCAACCTACGTATATCCGTTAAATCATGAATAGCTGCTACACTGCCTCTGAGTTCTTCGTCAACGAAAATTGGCGCAGCATGAACCATTACCTCGCGTCGCCCGGGCCCCACTCTGAGTTTCGCGCCGCGTATAGGAAGGCCGGTGCGCAAAACCTTCATGTGAACACTCTCACCTTCAGCAATGTCTATGGTGGCAGGCTTTCCTATGACATCGTCCTCAACGAACCCGGTCAGTCTGGTGTACGCAGGATTGATTAGAATTCCAAGGCCGTTCTCATCCACGACGGAGATAGCGTCTTCCGTGGAGTTTATTATGGCTTCGAGCAATCCTTGAATATGTTTGAGGTTCGTTATCTCCTCAGCCAATGATATTATGTCTGTAATATCCCGGAAAACAGATACTGTGCCGATCATGGTTCCATTACTATCTCGCACAGGCATCCTGTTGCAAATAATTGTGACGTCTTCCAACACCTGCTTCTGATTGAGTTCCGCCTCACCTGTCTTTAGCACAATATGCAGCCTTGTGTTGGGTATAACCTCCTCTGCAACTTGGCCTACCATGTCTTCAGGATCAACACCCATGAGCCTGCCTGCAGCAGCATTAAATACTGTGATAACGCCGGACGCATTGACAGCTACCATTCCGTCATGAGTGGAGTTTAAGATGACCTCCAACTGCTCGTTTGTCAGACGTGGCTTATCACTTCTTCTCATAGTTCCTCAGTCCTTCAGTAGTCATAAAAGCCTCGGCCGGTCTTTCTGCCCAGGCGCCCTGATTCCACCATTTTCCTGAGTAACGGGCACGGCCTATATTTCGGGTCCCCGAGACTCTCGTGAAGCACCTCCATGATTGCAAGGCACACATCAAGGCCGATTAAATCGGCAAGCGCTAACGGCCCTATGGGATGATTCATGCCGAGACATGATACTTTGTCAATATCCTCCATGGATGCAGTGTTCTCCATGAGACAGTATACCGCTTCATTAATCATGGGGATCAGAAGCCTGTTTGCGACAAACCCGGGCGAATCCTTAACAATAACCGGGGTTTTCCCGAATTTCTCCGCCAGGGAGCAGGTAGCCTCTTGAGTCTCTCGTGAAGTATCATAGCCTGTTATTACTTCCACCAGCTTCATTACGGGAACCGGATTGAAAAAATGCATTCCGATGACTTTGTCGGGACGGCCGGTGGCAGCCGCAAGCCGGGTAATGGATATGGAAGAAGTATTAGATGCTATAATTGCATCAGGCTTCATGATTGAATCAAGCTGTTCCATGACGCGAAGCTTCACGTCAACTGCTTCGACCACTGCCTCGATAGCCATATCAGCATCACAGGCATGGGACAGTTCTCTTCCAACGCAGATTCGGGACAAAGCTGCCTCGCTGTCCTCACGGCTTATTCGTCCTTTTTCCACTGACCTGGCAAGTGCCTTCCGAATCTGACTTAGTCCCCGCTCAGCGAGTTCATAGTTTAGGTCATGCATAATCACGCGTGTGCCGGACAAAGCCGCTACTTGCGCTATTCCGGACCCCATTTGTCCGGCGCCAATCACGGCCACAGTCGATATATTCATGTCAGCGCCTCCTTGAGATTGCTGCATCATCTTTCTCCAATTTACCCTGGAATCCCTGCAACCCACCGAGCAACTCGTCAAATGAAAAAGCCCGCCACAGGAGCATATCATGTACTCCTCGGCCAGGCTTCATCGTCTTACATGCTATACGTGATTTCCTTGTTGATCCGGTTTACCTGCGACGGTATCTTGAGAAATTGGAACGTTTTCGCGCCTGTCCGCTGTCTGAGTGTTCATGGGAGTCATTCTCTCTCGGAAGAGCGTCCTTGCGAGATAGGTTGATCCTGCCCATTGCGTCAATCTCCGTTACCTTAACCATAACTGAATCCCCTACTTCCACCACGTCTTCTACCTTGCCGACACGCGTGTGAGCAAGCTGGGAAATGTGGACAAGCCCTTCTTTTCCAGGAAGGATTTCCACAAATGCTCCGAAGCTCGTGGTCCTTGTGACTGTACCGGTATATATCCGACCTACCTCCACATCTGCGGTAAGGTCTTCTATCATCTTCTTGGCCTTTTCACCGGCTTCCCCATCCTGGGATGCTATGAATACTCTTCCGTCATCCTCAATATCAATCTTCACACCGGTCTCATCAATGATGTGTCTTATTACCTTACCTCCGGGCCCGATTACATCACGGATTTTGTCAGGATCAATGCTCATGGTGATAATCCGCGGGGCGTACGGCGAAAGCTCCTCCCGCGGTTTGGATATTGCTTCCTGCATCTTGCCGAGGATGAACATTCTTCCGTCTTTCGCCTGCTCCAAGGCTTTCCCCATGATTTCACCGGTAATCCCGTGAATCTTGATGTCCATTTGCAGGGCTGTTATTCCCTTTTCAGTGCCTGCGACCTTAAAGTCCATGTCGCCGAGGGCATCTTCAATTCCCATGATGTCAGAGAGGATAGCAACCTTATCATTTTCCTTGATGAGGCCCATGGCTATCCCGGCCACCGGCCGTTTGATCGGGACCCCTGCATCCATCAAAGCAAGGGTGGAACCGCACACGCTCGCCTGAGAAGTGGAGCCGTTGGATTCCAGCACCTCAGAAACCAGTCTGACGGTATAAGGGAATTCCACCTCGTCAGGTATCACAGGCGCAAGGGCTCTCTCAGCAAGGGAGCCGTGGCCTATCTCTCGCCTGCCCGGCCCTCTTATCGGACGCACCTCGCCTACACTGTAGGGAGGAAAATTGTAGTGGTGCATGAATCGTTTTGATTCTTCGTCACCAAGCCCGTCCAGAAGCTGCTCATCGCCAATAGCGCCCAGGGTGGCATTGGTAAGGACCTGGGTTTGGCCGCGTGTGAAAAGCCCTGTACCGTGAACCCTGGGGAGAAGGCCGACCTCACACGAGATTTGACGGATCTCTTCGCACTTACGTCCGTCAATACGAACGGATTCTTCACTAACCATCTTCCTCAACTGCTCTTTGGTCACTGCCTTAAGAACAGTCGATACATCTATCCCAAGAGAAGCAGGGGCTTCTCCTGAGTCGTCATCCATGAGTTTCTGAAGAACCTCCTCTTCGATATTCTCCAGTCGCTCTTCGCGAGTAAGCTTGTCTACGATTCGGAGAGCGGAAGAGACATCTTCTGTTGCGAGCTCTCTTACTTTAGTGGTAACATCTTCATGAGGTGCATAGAAGGCGACTTCACGCTTGGGCTTTCCGCACCTGGACACTAATTCCTCAATAAGCTGGACAATTTCAATAACCGACTTGTGGCCGAAGGAGATGGCATCTAAGATAGCCTCTTCCGAAACCTCATTCGCGCCGGCTTCCACCATGAGAATAGCGTCTTTGCTACCGGCTATCGTTAGATTAAGATCGCTGGCTTCTGCTTGGGAAAGAGTAGGGCAAACCACAAATTCACCGTTAACCCTGCCTACTTTCACTCCGCCTACAGGCTCCCTGAATGGAATATCAGAAATAGCCAAAGCACAAGAAGCCCCAATGAGTGCAGTTATGTCCGGGTCATTGTCTTGCTCCACTGATAACACTGTACAGACTACCTGAACATCGTGTCTGAATCCCTCGGGGAACAAAGGCCTAAGAGGCCTGTCTATCATCCGTGCAGAGATAGTCGCAACCTCTGAAGGCCTCCCTTCCCGCTTTATCCAGCCGCCGGGGATTTTTCCCACGGCATAAAGCCTTTCTTCGTAGTCCACAATCAATGGAAAAAAATCAATCCCCTCACGGGGTTCCCGAGACATGCATGCTGTCACTAGTACTACGGTATCGCCATATCGAACTAACACCGAACCGTTAGCTTGTTTGGCGACCTTCCCGACTTCAAGCGATAGTCTCCTGCCGCCCAGACTCATATCCAGGCAGTGGTATTCCATGTTTAATCGATCCTCCTCAAATTCAACTACTACTTCCTGAGACCTAGTTTTTCCACAATCGCCCTGTATCTCTCAATATCTTTGTCTCTTAAGTAGTTAAGAAGATTACGTCTCTGACCCACCATTTTTAGCAAACCTCTTCGGGAATGGTGGTCTTTTTTGTGCTCCTTCAAATGCTCAGTCAAGCCATTTATCCTTTCAGTAAGTATGGCAATCTGAACTTCGGGTGAACCCGTATCCTGCTGGTGGATTCTGTATTTCTCTATGATTACTCGTTTTTCTTCGACAGGCAAAGCCATGTCACGCACCTCCTGAAATCATGCATATCCCCCGCTGCCAAGAAACTCGTCGGAGGGTCGAAGAATCCTAGCGCCGGGCCTAATAGTAGCGGAAATACGCTACTACTCGTTAATGTTATCACATGGGTATCCCAATGTAAACGATGATACCTGCACCCTTCACGAAGCATCCTCGGAGACTCCCTGGGTCTTGCAAGGAGCGTTCCACCGGTTTAGGACAGTCTTTGCCCTTTCCACATCTTGCGAGATCTGATAAGCCAGGGCGTCACCGGATGCAAATTTCATTTCGTCCCGAAGCCTCTTGGCAAATAATACTCTCAGAGTCTCTCCGTAGAGGTCTCCCTCAAACCCGATTATGTGCGTCTCCACAGTCGTGCCCTTTCCGTGAAATGTGGGCCTTGTGCCGACATTGGTAACAGCCCCAAACATACGGCCCTCCAAGCAAACGCAGGCAGCATACACACCGCGTTGAGGAAGGGCTATTTCGCGAGGCACATCCAGGTTAACCGTGGGGTAACCCAGGGTTTTCCCACGACTGTCCCCCTTTACTATCTTTCCCTTAATCGAAAACGGCCTTCCAAGCATTTCACAAGCTGTCTCCACATCCCCTTTCGCAAGGGCTGTCCGAATCCTCGTGCTGGAGACTATCGTTCCGTCCACTGCTACAGGCTTTGAGACGTGAACGTCAAAACCGTGCATCTCGCCAAGATCCTTGAGGCTTCTTGCGTTTCCCTCTGCCTTCCATCCAAATGTGTAGTTGAACCCGACAACCACCCACTTGGCCCTTAAAGAATCTACCAGGATTTCTCTTGCGAATTCCTCCGGGGTGGCTCTTGCCGTCTCATCATCAAATCGGGCTATAACAGTGTTCTCTATACCGGCCTCTTCAAATAAGGTAAGTCTGTCCTCAAGATCAGTGAGGAGTTCCGGTGCAAACTGAGGCCTTATGACTTCCAGAGGGTGTTCATGAAAAGTAAACACTACACTGGGCACGTTTTCTTGCTTTGCCAAAGATACGCACCGCCTCAGAATCTCCCTGTGTCCTAAGTGCACACCATCGAACGTACCCAGCGCAACTACTGATTTAGGCATGTCGCTAAGATGTATCCCTGAAACATCCCGAAATATCTTCACCGATTAACCTCCGTCTCCATAGCCTTGAGCAAAAACAGAAATCGGCTGTAAATAATCTCTTCCTTCGCTTATCTCCCTCTTAGCAACACAAATGACATCCCCTGAAGACTCGACCACGCTGACGAGATCTCCGTCCTCAACCTGACTTGTCTCTTTCCCTTTGATTTTCAGAAGCAAATCTCCTGCCGGATAGGGAGTCCCATGAGACAATCTCCACCTTGCGTCCACGTCGTGGTCATCCAGTACAACAGAGGGTAAATGGGAAAGTCCTGCTGACATCGGCAATACTTTATCAGCAATCCTCCCATCTGAGACTGCCTCCTCGATTTCTTCCAACGTGTGGCAGGAAGCGATGTCTAGGTCACCGACCTTGGTTCGGGACAGCGAACCTACATGAGCTCCGCAGCTAAGACGTTCGCCGATATCGGCTGCAAGTTGACGCACATATGTGCCGGAGGAGCACTCGGCCAAAACTGATACTCTGTCACCCAGCGTAAGAAACTCGTCTTCAGGCCATGATTGAACCGACAACCTGTAGATGTGGACCCGTCTCGGCTCCCGCTTCGTTTCCATGCCGGCCCTCGCCAGCTCATAAAGCCTTTGCCCCTTATGATGAACTGCAGAAACCATAGGCGGGATCTGCCAGATTTCACCCTGAAAATCCGAAAGCGCTTCCAGAAAGCGCTCCTTTGGAATGTTGACTCCTTCAGTTCTTGAAACAACCCGTCCCGACGCATCAAGCGTATCAGTGGTGATGCCTATGACAATCTCAGCAATATAGGTCTTCGGCAACGTAACCATAAACTGCATTAAGCGAGTTGCTTTACCAAGCAACATGACTAACACGCCTGTGGCGTCAGGGTCAAGGGTTCCGGTATGGCCTACTCTTCTCATACCCAAAGTCTTTCTTATGAAGATAACAACATCATGAGAAGTCATCCCGCCAGGTTTCACTAAGGGCAATATGCCGTTTACAGTCAAGCGTCAGTCACCTGCTAACCCCATTATCTCATAAACCTTCCCGAACACTAACTCCTTTGCTTCACTGATGGACTGACTATCTAAGCTACAGCCTGCCGCCCTTATATGGCCACCGCCCCCCAATATCTCAGCAAGCGCACCCACGTCAAACTCGCCCTTCGACCTCATGCCGACTCGGATTTTGCCGTCAGCGCTTTCCCTGAAAATAAGGGCAACCTCAACACCTTTAACCATACGCGCGTAATTCACAAACCCTTCAGTCTGCCCTTCATCAAGGGACAACTCGGACATCCAGTTCCCGTACACCTCCATCCAGGCTATCTTACCGGTCTTGTCCACCTGTAGAGTATCCAGGGCCTTCCCAAGCATTTTAAGGTTCTCTAAGGACCTCGCCTCATAGACCTGCTCTGAAATTCCACTGGGCTCAGCGCCTCTCTCCACCAGCCTGGCGGCGATGCGTAGGGTTGTAGGAGTAGTGTTTGAGAATCTGAAAAACCCTGTGTCCGTGGCAATTGCAGTAAACAGGCATATTGCAATACTGGGATCCACACGGATATTCATGGAAATGAGGATCTTATACACCTGTTCACCTGTGGCAGCGGATGAACTGTCCACATAATTGTACGTGCCGTACCCTTTGTTCGTCGAGTGATGATCAATATTCACAATTGGTATGCCGGAAGGGAGTCTTTCGTATACGCCTTCGATACGCCCTAAATCCGACGAATCCAAAACTACCAACATGTCGTATTCGTAGGATTCTATTTCATCAGCGGGAATGATTTGATCCGAACCCGGGATGAACCGCAAGTTTTCGGGGACTCCTCCGGGACAGGTCATCGTCACCTGCCGCCCGGATTTCTGCAATCCCAAACCTAATCCCAGCATGGATCCGACTGCATCCCCGTCAGGCATTACGTGCGTTGTAATGAGAAACCTGTGATATCTCAAGAGAATTCCCGCAATCTCTTGGTGGCTCTCCACTACTCCCGGCCTCCCTCTTCCTTGCGGATTTCCTGCAATAGCTGGAATACCCTGGCCCCGTGCTGGATAGAAGTATCATGGCGAAACACGATCTCCGGCGTGTGACGAAGCCTTATGCGTTTGCCAATCTCGCTACGAATAAAGCCCTGGGCTCTTTCGAGGGCTGCCATAGTCTCAACTATCTGTGCTTCATCCCCCATTACGCTCACGAATATCTTCACATGCCGAAGATCTCCGGAAACTTCCACATCTGTCACAGTGGCAAAACCAAGCCTTGGATCTTTCATTTCCCTTGCAAAGATATCTGCGACTTCGGATCGGATTGCCTCAGCAATCCTCTTCGGCCTCAGTCGTGTCACCGGTAACCACCTGCCAACCTATACAACGGATTTCTCAAACCCGGTTACTTCGATTTCCGCGTCAGTCTCAATGTCTTTCAATACCCGGGATAGCATACCTTCCACAACCCTTGCTTCATTGGAAACACATGCTATCCCCAGAGTGCATCGTTGCCACAGATCACAATTGTCCACTTCTGCAATGGCTACGTCATGCCTTGACCTTATCCTGTCGCAAATACTCCTGACAACTCGTCTCTTGTCCTTCAAAGACGTAGCCCATCCAATGAATATCTCAACCTTGAGGATTCCAACCAGCATCTGCATGTACCGTCCTAGAGTTCCCTTGGCGTCTCAACCATCTTAAAGGCCTCTATTACATCGCCTTCTCTGATATCTTGGTAACCTGCGATACCGATTCCGCATTCATAACCTGATGCAACTTCCCCTACGTCATCTTTGAACCTCTTTAAGGATGCAAGCTTACCTTCATGTATAACAATGTTATCTCTGATGACTCTTATCATGGCATCCCTTGTAATCTTGCCTTCACTGACAACACACCCTGCAACCATGCCTATCTTTGGAACCTTGAATGTTTGCAGGACATTGGCGGTCCCCAATTCCACCTCGCGGGTCTCAGGTTCCAGCAACCCTTCCATGGCTGCTTTGATATCACCGGTAGCGTCATAGATGACTCTATATAGACGTATGTCAATCTGATCCCGTTCCGCTATTGCCTTAGCATTTCCGTCAGGCCTCACCTGGAATCCAATGATGATGGCATTTGAGGCAGAAGCCAGCATAACGTCACTACCTGTAATAGCGCCTACGCCTGCATGGATAACATTGACTCTTACCTCGTCAGTGGACAGAACCTCCAGAGACTGCTTCAGCGCTTCTACAGAGCCTTGGACATCAGCTTTAATAATAAGGTTAAGCTCCTTAACCTCTCCCTCTCTTATCTTACCGAAGAGATCGTCAAGGCTGATGGTTCTCGCGGACTGAATTTCCTCAGCGCGCTTCCTTTCAGATCGCCTGTATGCGAGTTGCCTGGCCAGCCTATCTTCGGAAACAACATCAAGGACATCACCTGCCTGAGGAACTTCAGCAAAGCCCAGGATCTCCACAGGCATTGACGGCCCTGCCTCTTCCACAGGTTCACCCTGGTCATTGCTCATGGCCTTAACCCTTCCTGACACACCCCCTGCAACAATGGCGTCGCCTATCCTGAGTGTTCCCCGTTCAATCAGAACAGCGGCTACAGGGCCTTTACCTTTGTCAAGCTTCGCCTCAATTACTGTGCCTTTGGCGAGCCTGTCGGGGTTGGCCTTAAGCTCCCTCAAGTCAGCGACAAGTAGGACCATTTCCAGGAGATCCTCAATGCCTTGGCCTTTGAGTGCAGACACTTCCACTGTAACGGTATCCCCGCCCCAGTCTTCAGACACCAGGCCGTAGTCAGTCAGTTGTTGCTTCACTCTTTCAGGCTGTGCGTCAGGCCTGTCTATTTTGTTCAAAGCAACGATTATCGGCACATTCGCAGCCTTCGCGTGGTTAATGGCTTCGACAGTCTGAGGCATTACTCCGTCATCCGCGGCAACAACGAGAATGGCGATATCAGTGACTTGTGCACCACGCGCCCTCATCGCAGTGAAAGCTTCGTGGCCGGGGGTATCAATGAAAGTAATCTTTCTTCCTTTGAGGTTGATCTGATATGCCCCAATATGCTGAGTGATGCCACCTGCTTCCTGAGACGTAACATTAGTCTTTCGAATAGCGTCAAGCAGCGATGTCTTCCCATGGTCCACATGGCCTAGAACAGTCACTACCGGAGGCCTCGGGAGAAGGTCCTCTTCCGAGTCAAGCCTATCCTCGATACCGAATTCCCTTGCTTCCTTTTTCTCGAGGGGTTCAACCTGAAAGCCCAACTCTTCCGCTACTAAGCTCGCAGCGTCAAATTCAACTTCCTGGTTAATGGTGACCAGTAAACCCATGGCCATAAGAGTCTTAATAATCTCTGAAGGATTAATGCTGAGCCTATCCGCAAGCGCACCCACGGTAATGCTTTCCGGAAGAGCAATCAGAGTCTTCTTCGGCATCTGTCCCCGCCGCCTTGCAGAAGTCTCCCTAACAGGCTCTCTAACAGCCTCTCTGCCACGACGGCCCTTTCTGCTTCGAATAATCGCCTCTGCGCGGGATTCTCTCAGTTTTGCTGCTCCCTTTCCTCCTTTGATGAGTTCGAGTTTTCTCTCATCAGTTGGTTTAGGAGTAGCCGGTTTAACTGAAGCCGGCCTATGGCTGACAGGTGCCTTACGCGGTTTCTCCGGCTCTTGCTCGGGTTTCCTCTCTCTTATCGCCCTTTCCGGACGGATATCCGGAAGCTCCGGCGTGGTGACAACTGCTTGCGTGGACACTGGCTCATCTACCTTCTCTCGAGATTTGCGTTTTGGCTCTTTCGATACAACGGGCTCTTTTGGCTTAGCTTCCTGAACGGGCTCGGCCTTTTCCTGAGGCGCCCGGCTTGCAAGATCAGCGCCTTCTGAGGCGGCAGGTTGCCGAGGTTCTTCGGGAGTCTCCGGAGGCTCAGGTTCAGGCTTGCCGGTAACGGTGGCCTCAGGTGGTGCAGGGGTTACTGTTTCGACTGCTTCACCTTTGACTTCAGGCTTCACAATGTCCACAGCCTGAATTGATAGGTCAACATCTCGCACAATCTCAATACCCGCTTCTTCCTGAGCTTCCAGTTTCTTGGCTTCGCCGGCAGCCAAATCTGCCTGCTTTGCCCGAGCAGCCCGTGATCTCGCTATTGCATCAGCTTGAGGCTTTCCCCTCCCCGCCACTTTACGCGGAGGTATTGTCGGCGCAATCTGGGTAGGCCATTGGCGCGTCCTCTGTCCGCGTCTGGCATCTCCGGCTGCAGCTCCCCCACGTGGCGCAGGCTTACGGCCTGCGTTCCTTTGCCGCCTTACGCTATCCGGTCTTGCTCCGGAACCCTTTCGTGCACCGGTTGGAGCCCCCCCTACCCTCGCACCAGGCATTTGGCTTCGCATCCTCTTGAAATCAGCGCTTGCCGTAAGATGCTTCGCTCCTCGAAGCATCCCAGGAGCGGTCCGGGGCTTTACCTTTCTCTCGTGCCGTTTAGGTTTTTGCGCTTCTTCTTCGGGTAGAGGGGATTCCTCCACCTCTTCAGCAACGCTTTTATCAACAGCCGGCTCAGGCATTTTGCCTTCTTTCTCAGCAAACTTATTCTTGATGAACCTAACAACATTATCATCCAGGGCGCTCATGTGATTCTTGTCGCGCACACCCGAATCTGCAAGCAGGTCTAAGATGTCCCTGCTTGACTTTCCGAGTTCACGTGCTAATTCATATACCCTGGTCTTTTTTGCCATATACCCACCACCTTTGAGACTTCCTCCCCGGAGCGGGCAGGCCTAAAGCCTCTCGTGCCGTACCAATGACTCCGCTAACTTCTCTATTACCTCATCAGGTACTGTGACTCCAAGAGCCTTATCCAGACGCTTACCTTTTGCAGCTAAATCAAGGCACTCCCTGCTTGGGCAAACGTATGCGCCCCGCCCGGCCAACTTGCCTGTAGGATCTATCTCAACAGCTCCTTCAGGAGTACGCGTAATTCTAACAAGATCCCATTTTGACTTGACTTCCCTACATCCGACGCAGGTACGTTGCGGGCTCTTCTTTACCTTGGGCCTAGGTCTTCCCTTTGCCATTTTCGAGTCACTCGCCTTCGCCATGGCCTAGAAGTCGGTTTCTTCATTCCAGTCGTCGTCCGGCCCGTAGGCCTCTTGCTTCAACTTCTTACGGCTTCTCCGTTTTGTCACACTGTCGTTCTCTTCGTCAGTTGCACCCTTTTTCTTAAGTTCCTTCTTCTTTCTCCGCTTCGTTTCCTCAGGCGGAGCCTCAGGTTCAGGCAGGCTCTCAGACTCCTCTGTTATTACCTCATCTTCACCTGCCGTAATGTCGTCATCACTTGCCGTGATGTCGTCTTCACCTGGCATATTGCCGTCTTCATCTGGCATAATGCCGTCTTCATCGGATGTAACCTCTTCAGCCGGTTCATGGAGTTCATCTGTGACATCTATATCTCCCGGGACGTACCCGCTGATTTCATCGCCCACATCGCCAGGAGCGACCATGTCAATAGGCTCGTCGCCGAGCCCTTCCTCCAACCCAACTGACCCAACCCCGGCCTGCGCCTGCAATTCTGCGAGCCTCTCCTGCTCCTCCTCGAGAGCGCGCACTTGAGAGTCGCTCTTTATGTCCACCTTCCAGCCGGTTAGCTTGGCAGCTAAGCGTGCGTTCTGGCCTTCCTTGCCAATTGCCAGGGACAACTGATTATCAGGAACAATAGCTCTTGCTATGTGACTATCCTCGTCTACCCTGGTAAGGATAA